>JAITBG010000169.1 GCA_031283725.1 Treponema sp.
GAGCTTGGAACAGCCCCGGAATCCCGAATATTTTCGGTAAAATTATACATGTAATTGATATTGCGTCTTAACTTTTGATCGGCGATAAAAGAACCTTTCCCTCTGTATCGGACCAGCAAGCCCTCATCCACGAGGCGGTTCATTGACTGGCGTATGGTAGTCCTGCTTACATTGAGTATATCACAGAGGTCATTCTCAGTTATCATCTTATCGCCTACCTTAAAAACGGACGTCTGGATTTGCATTTTTATATACGACGCCAATTGGGCGTATAACGGCATAGAGCTACCGGGATTAAATCTAAAAGCCTGCTTAAAATATTCTGCCGACAACATACCACTTCCCTCTCAGACTGGGGTTTTTAGGCCTCTTAGGGTTAGTATAAAACAAATCATACAAAAAAGGAATTCCCCGCAATACATCATAATTATTCTATCCGAAAAAGAGCTCATGCCGCAAAACCAAAATCCAGCCGAATTGAATCTGAAGGTATTCTCGTTAAAATAATATGCAAGATGTTCTTTTGAACAAGACCCTTGTAATGTTCCCTATCCACCGTAAGTTTCCGAACAAGTCCAATGATACTCCCTTTCTCAACCGTATTTTCTATAAATTTATGAAAACCGGTCGATGTGAGTGGACCTTACCCCATCTGGTAGACATGAAGATAAGCGGGAAATACAACAGAAGATCGGTTTTGATACCCTGGAAGAAGCGGTTGAGATCGCTAACGCCTCAATTTTTTGGCTCTGCGGGTGTATCTTCAGCGCGGATGTAAAAATCGCCCGGAAAATCGCCGCCCAGCTTGAGTGTGGTGGGGTGATTATCACCGGCGCCAGCTTCTTCCGCAGTTTTGAAATGCCCTTTGGCGGGTACAAATATTCCGGCATCGACACCGAGAGGGTATTGTCCACTTTTGATGAGGTAATCCGGACCAAAACCATTGCACTGAAAAATATTTAAAGCGCCGGGGAAGGAGGGTTTTCTTCACCCCTGCACCGCTTCTCATCCGCCTGCATGGCTTTTGGAATGTTCCTTCCGTTTTTCGATAATACGATGAAAAAATTTCTGTCCGCAACTTTACTTTCTAACCAATATAATTTATAATTACCTAATGGAATTGGACCATAGTCAGGAAAGCCGGCTCCTCTTCAAAAATTATGAATACTTTCTGGCGATCATAGAAGAAGGTGGAGTTTCGAAGGCAGGCGAAAAACTTTTTATTTCCCAGTCATCTGTCAGTAAATATTTGAAACGCTTGGAAGACAATATTGGGGTTAAGATCTTCAACAGGGAATCGTACCCTCTCCGGCTGACCGAAGTGGGGGAATTATATTTCAAATATATCAAAGAAATTATTGCAAAGGAAAAAGAATTCCGGGCGTGTGTCTCCGAACTGAAAGAAGGTACCAGGGGTACCATAAAGGTAGGGATCGCCCTTTGGCATTCCTCAATCTTTTTTCCGATGATCTTGCCGGTATTCAACAAGCATTATCCCAATATTTACATTGAAGCCCACGAAGGATCTTCGCAGGAAGTAGCCGCAATGATTGATCGCGACGAAATTGACTTTGCCATATTTCAGTTTTCCAGGCAATACGGTAATATAATTTTTGAACATCTTGTCTATGAACGAATTTTGTTTTCGGTTAATGAAACCAATCCGCTGTTACAGTCCGTTGATCTAAAGCTGAACCTGGAAGTCAACACCATGAATCAGGCTGATTTTCTGAAATTTGAAAATGTTCCTTTTGTACTGTTGAAAACAGGTCAGAACAGCCGGGCTCTGGTACAGAATTTCCTTAACAAAATGCATATCAATCCAAACATTGTGCTGGAAACTCTGAACGTGTCTACGGTGATCAATGTGATAAAAGCCGGGATAGGAGTTACCTTTGTTCCCGAATCAGTACTCAAGATCAAAGAGCAGGCCAGGGGGCTTTTGTTCTTTCAAGTCGATGAACCTCCTCTGCAGCGGGAATTGGGCATTGCATACAAAACTACGAAAATATTGAGTAAACAGGATAAATTATTTATTGACTGTCTTAAAAAGCTTTTTCACGATTAACATTTTTTAGAACCAGCCTCTTCTTCATCGTCCATTCCAGTAACCGGCCTTGACGATCTTTATTCCCCAAAAGCCATAAAAATCATGGAATAAAATATATTTGACTAACCTCTAAAACCGCAAGAGAATGACAAAGAGAAATAAATTTTTTGGAAAAAGGGGAGTCTATGGACAAGGAAAAATCAATAGGAGAATTGACGAACGTTGTAGCTCGGTTCGTTTCTCTGGTGGGAAAAAAGCTGCCCGATGATGTCTGGGCAAAACTGAATGAACTGAGAGTCCTTGAAACTGAGCCCCTACCAAAGACGGTTTATGATACCATGTTTAAAAACCAGGAATTGGCGCTTGAACTGAACAGGCCTTCGTGTCAGGACACCGGAGTATTGCAGTTTCTGGTAAAGTGCGGTGACAGCTTTCCGCTGCTTGGCCGGATGGAAAAAATACTTACCGATGCGGTAATCCAGTCAACAAAAGAAGCCCCTCTACGGCATAACAGCGTGGAAACCTTCGACGAATACAACACGGGTAAAAATGTCGGCAAAGGCACACCGACTTTGTTCTGGGAGATTGTTCCTGACAATGATGTACTGGAACTGGATGTCTATATGGCAGGCGGAGGCTGTACCTTACCGGGGAAAGCGATGGTCTTGATGCCCGGCGAAGATTATGAGGGGGTCGTCCACTTTGTGCTTGATGTAATGACTTCCTACGGGCTGAACGCATGTCCGCCCTTGCTTGTGGGGGTCGGGGTGGCTACTTCGGTGGAAACCGCGGCGCTCCTTTCTAAGAAAGCCTTGTTCAGGCCCTTGGGCAGCCATAACCCCAATGAAAGGGCGGCGAAACTTGAAAAATTGCTGGAAGATGGAATCAACAAAATAGGCCTGGGTCCACAAGGTTTTTCCGGCAAAATGTCCGTCATGGGAGTTCTTGTGGAAAACACCGCCCGCCATCCATCCACTATAGGGGTGGCAGTAAATACAGGATGCTGGTCGCATCGGCACGGGCACATTCTTTTCAAAAGCGATTTGAGCTATACGGTAATGTCGCACAAGGGGGTTGTTTTATGAGCGGGAAAAAAATTCTTGCTACTCCGGTCAAGGTCGAAGACCTGGAAGGAATCAAGTCTGGAGATATTATTTATTTAAACGGGTGCATAGTTACCTGCAGAGATGTGGCACACCGCAGACTTATTGAGGAAAAGCGCCAACTGCCGGTGGACATTCGGGAGGGGGCGATCTATCACGCCGGGCCTATTATCCGCTCTCTGGAAAACGATAGATTCGAGATGGTTTCCATCGGTGCTACTACCAGTATGCGGATGGAAAAATTCGAATATGAATTTGTCAAGCAAACAGGAGTACGCATCATCGTGGGTAAAGGCGGTATGGACGAAAGCACCCGGAAGGCCTGTATGGAATTCAAGGCTCTCTATGTAGTTTATCCCGCAGGATGTGCCGTATGCGCCGCTACCCAGGTACAGGAAATAGTACAGGCGGAATGGCGGGATCTGGGGATGCCTGAAACTCTCTGGGTCTGCCGCATCAGGGAACTCGGCCCGCTTGTAGTGTCCATCGATACTTACGGAAACAATCTGTTTGAAAAAAACAAGATTGTATTCAACCAGCGAAAGGAAGAAGTCTACTGCGAAATCGCGAGGCAAGTCTCTTTCATTAAATAATTTCATTCATAAGGAGGATATAGAATGAAAAAGTGGTTAATGGTTATTTCGATATTTGCTGTGGTTCTTGCCGGATGCAGCGGCAAGAAGGACGCCGCTTCGGGGAGTACTCAGCAACAAACGGTCAATCTCTCGTTGAATCATGTGGGAGCTACCAACCATTTCTATCAGGACGGCTCACTCAAGTTTGCGGAACTGGTGAAAGAAGCTACCAACGGCGCCATTACCATTGATGTGTTCCCGGCTTCACAGATTGCTTCAGGAGCCAAAGCCATTGAATTTGTCCAGATGGGAACCTTGGATATCGCCCTTGAATCAACCATGGCGCTGGAAAACTTTGTCCCGGAAGCGGGTGTTTTGAATCTGCCTTTTATGTTCAAGACCAAGCAAGATGCGTTTCGTATTCTGGACGGCGATATAGGCAGGGAAATTGAAAAAGCCGCGGAAGACAAAGGCTTCAAGATCCTTGCTTGGTGGGATAATGGTTTTAGGGCTATCAGCAATTCTAGCAAACCTATTAAAATGCCTGCAGACATAAGGGGGCTCAAGATACGTGTCCCCGAAAGCAAAGTTTTTATAGAGACGTTCCAGACCCTTGGCGCGGTTCCAACGGCCATGGCAGTTTCCGAAGTGTTCAGCGCCCTGCAACTCCATACAGTGGACGGTCAGGAAAACACGCCGGCCAATTTTATCAACAATAAATACGCCGAAGTGAACAGGTTTTTTTCCGACAGCAAGCACATATACACTGCGGAGCCGCTCATTATGAGCCTCAGCAAATTTAACGAGCTTTCCCAAGGGCAACAGGAAGCACTTCTTAATGCCGCAAAGGAAGCCGGGGAATACGAGCGCCAGCTTGCCCTCAAGGCGGATCAGGAAGAAATCGAAATCATCAGAACCGCGGGGGTACACGTAGACACCTTTACCGATGCCGCCGCCTGGATAACGGCGGTTCAGCCCGTGTACAGGCAGTTTCCCCAATTTGATTCCCTTAGGCAAAAAATCCAGGCGGCGCAACAATGACCATAGCAAAACGGGTAGAGCAATTTTGGAAAATTATTGATCAGGTCTTTTTCTGGTTGTCTGTCCTGACTCTGGGAGGAATGACCGTTTTGATTTTTATCCAAGTATTATTCCGTTATGCGCTCAATTCGCCTCTCGCCTGGACGGAAGAGCTTGCCCGTTTCCTTTTCATTTGGATGACCTTCACAGCGGGCGTTGTGGCGGCCAGAAGGGGGCAGCATATCAGGATTGAACTTATGGTAAATATGCTGCCTTCCGTGGGGAGGAAGGCAATAGGGATATTTGCCCATTTGGTTACCACTGTCTTTTTTGGCATAATTTCATACTATTGCATTTCACTTTGGGATAGACTCAGTGCGCAGCATTCACCGGCCCTGACAATTCCCATGTCCTTTGTATACCTGGGGATAGTTCTGGGCAGTGTTTTCGTGGGATTGTACTATTTTTGCTCCGCCATATCCCTGTGCTTGCCCCAGAAAAAGGGAGGAGCACAGAATGATCGCTTTGCTTTTTATTAGTTTTTTTGTACTCATGTTCCTCACTATTCCTATAGCGGTATGCCTTGGTATCGCGGCAATTATTACCATTGTCTACGGAATCAACGTGCCGCTGGTGATTACCGCCCAAACCATGTTTAACGGGATCAATTCCTTTCCTCTTATGGCTATTCCTTTTTTTATTCTGGCAGGAAACCTCATGGGAGAAGGCGGTATTTCCCGGCAGCTTGTAAAATTCATCAACCTGTTTTTCGCCCGGATTCGGGGAGGACTGGCAATGGTGGCCATCGGCGCATCCATGTCTTTTGCGGCAATCTCCGGTTCCTGTCCGGCCACGACCGCGGCTATTGGCGCGGTAATGGTTCCCGAAATGGAAAGGAATGGCTATAGCAAGCTCTTTACTGCGGCGACAGTAGCTTCCGCCGGAACTCTGGGACAGATAATACCGCCCAGTATTCCCATGGTTACTTATTGTGTGCTTGCGGGTACTTCTGTGAGCAAGCTTTTTCTTACCGGAGTAGGACCCGGTATTCTTATGGGCATCTTCATGATGGGTGTCGCCTATTACTACGCGGTAAAACACAAGATTGCCAGGGTAAAAACGGAGATAACACTCAAGATCATCGCTAAAACCCTGACGACCAGCATCTGGGCGCTTATCATGCCGGCTATCATCCTGGGAGGAATCTATTCCGGTATCTTTACCCCTACCGAGGCAGGAGCGGTCGCCGCTGTGTACGGCCTTGTTGTCGGAGTCTTGGTTTACCGGGATCTCAAGATCAAGGATATTCCAAAGGTTATCTGCAATTCCGCAGTAGGCGCAGCGGTGATTATGCTTATCATGGCGGCGGTCTCTACTTTCGGCTTTGTCCTTACCAGGGAGCATATTCCCCAGATTATAGCGGAAGGACTGTTGTCGGTTACGCGCAACAAATATGTGCTTATTCTTTTATTTAACATCATCGTATTTATCGCCGGATGTTTTCTTCAGTCATCCGCGGCAATCGCTTTATTGACGCCTATCCTGCTGCCGGTTCTTACCAGTGTCGGAATAAGTCCCTATATGATGGGTATCATTTTCATCGTCAATATGGGCATAGGCATGATAACGCCCCCGGTTGGAAGCTGTCTCTATGTAGCCTGTAATATCGCCGATGTTAAATTTGAAGCCCTGGTTAAAGCCTGCGTACCATATTTAGTTGTACTTGTCATTGCTTTGTTGATGATATCGTACGTAGAACCTATCCCAATGGCTTTGGCGAATCTTCTCGGCGGTTGAAAGGAAAGATTCATCCCATGGTAATGCTAAACTTGGCCCATAATTCGATACTGTCTCTCCGCTTCTCACCCCTCCCCCAAGTAGGCCTTCTTAATCCCCTCATTATTCAGCAGCGCCGCCCCCGTATCCTGTATGGTGATTACACCTGTCTCCAGGACATAGGCATAGTCCGCGATTTCCAGTGCGGCGTGGGCATTCTGCTCTATCAGCAATACTGTGGTGCCGTTTTTGTTTATTTCCCGGATAATGTCAAAAATCATCCGGGAGACTAAGGGGGCAAGGCCCAGGGAAGGTTCGTCCAGCATGAGGAGTTTGGGGCTCGACATGAGACCCCGGGCTACGGCCAGCATTTGTTGTTCACCGCCGCTCAGGGTGCCGACATGTTGGCGGGATCGTTCTTTGAGCCGGGGAAAGAGGGTGTAGCAGCGGTTTCGGTCCTCTTTGATGCCGGCCTTATCGCTGCGGGAATAAGCGCCCAGGCGGAGGTTTTCTTCCACCGTTAGGTTGGGAAACACGCGGCGGCCTTCGGGGATCATCACCAGGCCCATGGAGACTATGTCCTTGGTGTCCTTGCCGGTAATATCGTTGTCATTCCAGAGGATCTTTCCGGAGGAGCTTTTTACCAGGCCAACAATACTGTTGAGCATAGTGCTTTTGCCTGCGCCGTTGGCGCCAATAAGGGTAATGATCTTGCCGTCTGCTACCTCAATATCGATACCCCGCAGGGCGTGGATGCCGCCGTAGTATACCGAAAGATTTTCCAGCTTTAGCAATTAATCCACCCCCAGGTAGGCATCGATGACCCTCTGATTCTTTCGAATCTCCGCAGGGGCGCCCTTGGCAATGGTGATGCCGTAATCAAGTACGTAGAGCCTATCGCAAATACCCATTACTACCTGCATGTGGTGTTCTATCAGTAATACTGAGATCTTGAATTTATCCCAGATGCTCACAATAAAATCCATCAGTTCCTGGGATTCCTGGGGGTTCATCCCCGCGGCGGGTTCGTCCAGGAGCAATAGGCTGGGCTCGGTAGCCAGGGCGCGGACCATCTCCAGGCGGCGCTGTTTACCATAGGGCAGCGACACCGCATTGTCATTGGCGTTGTCCAGAAGACCCACAGACTCCAGCAGATTTAGTGCGAAGTCCCGGGCTTTTTTTCACGGGTCATGTAGCCGGGAAGATGCAGCACCGATTCAAAAAGGCTGGGCTTTTCCCGGAGATTGCAGGCCACCAGGAGGTTGTCCAGGACGCTCATTTCGTGAAAGAGGCGTATATTCTGAAAAGTCCGGGCTATACCGGCCCCTGTGATCGCATGGGGTTGTTTACCGGTTATGTTTTTGCCGTTGAAAACTATCGTACCCTTGGTGGGTGTGTAGACTCCGGTGATCACGTTAAAGGCCGTGGTTTTTCCCGCGCCGTTTGGACCAATGAGCCCCACAATTTCATCGTCCGCTACGATGATTGAAAAGTCGGATACCGCGGTGAGGCCGCCGAATTGCATGGTAACGTTGTTTGTTTCCAACATCAGGCGTTTCTCCCGGGTTTCCTGATTACCCCGAGAAGGGCATTCCAGGAAAACTCCTTCTTTCCCATGAGTCCTTCCTGACGGTAGATTACCACCAGCATGAGCAGGGCGCTGAATACCACCATCCGGAGGCCGGGGAGTCCCTGGGTCCGGATGAAGAGCAGGTTTAAGGGGCCGTCCAGGAAGCGGAGGGCCTCCATAGATATCGTTACTATCAGTGAAGCGATTATTGAACCGGAGATGCTGCTGTTACCCCCAAGAACTACGATGAGCAGGATGTTGTAGGTCAGGCTGAAGGTGAACATCTTGGGGTCTATGGTATTCATCAGGTGGCCCAAAAGGGCGCCGCCTACGCCGGCAATAAAGCTGGAGATAGTAAAACAGAGAATCTTTACCCGGGCAATGTGGATACCCATGGCCTGAGCGGCGATTTCGTTATCCCGAACCGCTTTACAAGCCCGGCCAAAGGCGGAGTTTATGAGCGCAATCATGAAGATCACCGTTAGGAACGCTAAGCCCCAGACCATATAGGTACTGGAATATTTCGGCAGCCCCTTAAGGCCCAGGGTGCCGTTGGTTACCGTTTGAAGATTGGTGAGTACCACCCGGATTATCTCGGAGAAGCCCAGGTGGCAATAGCAAGGTAGTCGTCCCGTAGCCGCAGTACCGGTGTGCCGATAAGAAACCCCGCCAGACCGGCCGCCAGGCCGGCAATGATAAGCGCGGGAATAAAGGGCAGCTCCACGTTTGCCAGGATGGGAACAATGGGCGCCAGGAAAAAGTTC
Organism: Treponema sp.; assembly: GCA_031283725.1. Taxonomy (GTDB): domain Bacteria; phylum Spirochaetota; class Spirochaetia; order Treponematales; family Breznakiellaceae; genus Termitinema. The sequence goes on from JAITBG010000169.1 coordinate 8,859, forward strand.
ATGCTTTTTTGGGCGGGACTCATGGTAAGGAGGGCGCTCACGTACGCCCCGATGGCCATAAAACCCGCGTGGCCCAGGGAAAAGAGGCCGGTAAAGCCGTTGACCAGATTGAGGGAGAGCGCAAGGATGATGTAAACTCCGCAGAGGTTGAAGATCCTCAGGTGGAAGGAACCAAAGATCGTATTCGCCAGGACGATAAAACCCACCGCAGCGATGACGGCGATGACGCTCAGGGTACGGGTTTGTTTTTTGTCCAGGATCATCGCCGCCCCCTATACCTTTTCTACCTGATTTCTGCCCAGAAGCCCCGAATGCTTAACCATGAGCACAATGATAAGCAGTACAAAGGCGAAAGCGTCCCGGTAACCCGTGAGGGTGGGAAGGAAAGCGATGATCATTATCTCGATGAAGCCCAGGAGCAGCCCCCCCAGGACCGCGCCGGAGATATTGCCGATGCCGCCGATAACCGCGGCGATAAAGCATTTGAGGCCGGGGATCATCCCCATGGTGGGGTTGAGCTGGGGGTACTTGATGGCCCACATGACCCCGCCGATGGCGGCTAACACCGAACCGGTTCCAAAGGTAAACGAAACGATCCGGTTTACGTCGATGCCCATGAGCCGCGCCGCGGGCAGGTCCGTGGAAACCGCCCGCATGGCCATGCCGGTTTTTGTTTTCGGTACGATGATCAGCAGTATGGTTAGTAATATTGCGGTTAATACCGGGATAAAGAGGCTGATATAAGCCGCAGAAATACTGCCGATGTGGGTGACGTGGTTAAAAAGCCCCGGCACCGGGAAGCCTTTAGGCCGCCCGCCGAAAATTACCGTGGCCAGGTTTTGCAGCAGGAATGATGCGCCGATGGCGCTTATCATGATGGAAATCTTGGGGGAATTCCGCAGAGGCTTGTAGGCCGCCCGCTCCAAAGCGATGCCGAAGATACCCGTGAGTCCGAAGGCTACGATAAAGCCGGCCCACCAGGGCATAAAAAAGACGGTGACTGCGTAAAACGCAATATAACTGCCGAGCATAAACACATCGCCATGGGCAAAGTTGATTAGGCGGAGTATGCCGTAAACCATGGTATATCCAATGGCGATGAGGGCATAAAGGCTGCCCAGAGACAGGGCGTTGGAAATATGCTGCAGAAAAACATCAACGTTCATGCGCCCTGCCCTTTTTATGCTTTAGGGATTAACAATGGTCTGGAAAACAAACTTCCCGCCCTTCACCGATTTGATGAAGGCGCTCTTGGTGGCGTCTCCGTTGGAGTCCAGGGTAACGGTCCCGGCAGCGCCTACAAAGCCCTGGGTTTTCGCAATGGCGTCCCGGATAGCCTGGGGCGACACTGAGTTGGCCCGCTTGATGGCGTCCAAGGCGACCAGATAGCCGTCATAGCCAAGCGCGGTTACCGCGGCGGGGTCCTTGTTGTACCTGGCGCGGTATTCCTTGAGGAAGTTTTCCGCCACCGGGGATGCCGCGTATTCGGTAGCGAAGAAGGTGGAAAACACCGCTCCTTCAACGGATTCACGGCCCACGTAGATAAATTCCGGGGTCTCCCAGGTGTCGCCGCCGATGATCGGCACGGAGATACCCAGTTCCCGGGCTTGCTTAATCACCAGGGCGGATTCGGTATAGTTGCCCGGCGCAAAGATGACATCGGGATTCAGAGACCGGATGGTGGTAAGCTGAGCGCTGAAATCCTGATCTCCGGTATTGTAATTAACCGTAGTCAGAATGGCGTTGGGATTTCCCGTACGGGCCTTGAAGTTATCGGAGAAGAATTTTGCCAAACCCACGGAGTAATCATTCGACACTTCCTGAACGATAACGGCGGTCTTGGCTTTAAGGTCATTAAAGGCATAGTTTGACATTACCGTTCCCTGGAAAGGACCGATAAAGCAGACCCGGAAATAGTAGTCGTTTCCGGCGGTAATCAGAGGGTTGGTACAGGAAAGGCCGATTACGGGAATCCGCGCATCCTTCGCCACCTCTCCGCCGGCCATTGCCAGGGAAGAACCCCAGGAACCCAGGATGACATGGACCTTTTCCCGGTCGATGAGCCGTTGAACCGCATTAGCCGCCTCAATTTTGTCGGACTTGTTGTCCACAATAACCAGCTCGACTTTATAGGTCTTTCCGCCGGCTTCAACCGTAGGGAACAGTTCATTGGCAAGGCGAATGCCTTCCACTTCCATGGCGCCGCCCGCAGCGTTCGCCCCGGTCATAGGCTCAAAGACCCCGATTTTGATCACATCCCCCGCTGTTCCGGCAGCCTGCCCGCCCCCGGCAAAAACCGGCAGGGCCAAAAGCGCCAGAAGAAGCGCAAGCCCAATCACTTTTGTAGTCTGTTTAATACTTTTCCTCCAAGAATAAATAAAGATACTTAGACTGTCCCATTATGCAATCTTGTGCTTTGTTACAAGCGAATGAACTTCAGATAGGCCTTAATTGCCCGGCGGGTAGAATCAAAAGCCAGATCTTCCGGTTTAACTTCCCCGGGTTTAACGAAGCGGATCCCCGCAATCTCTTTCGCTTCCAGCCTGAAATCTCCGGGTTTAAGGCCCGGCACGGTAATGGCAAAAAAGAGATCGCAGGTATTGTAGGTGATGTTCTTGTAAGGGTAGATATTGGGGAATGAAGCGAAAAGGGTACAATTCGGCCCCGGGTCCCAGCCCAGCTCTTCCCGGCATTCCCGGCGCAGGCCGTCAAAAACGCCCTCCCCAGGGTCCACAAAACCGCCGGGCAGATCCAGTTTACCCTTGGCAGGGTCTTTAGCCCGGACCAGGAGGACAATTTCGTCCCCCGTACTGATGACACAACCCGTTGCGGCGGCGGTATTATGGTAATACACAAAACCGCAGCCGGGGCAGTGCAATTTCTTGTTTTGTTCAAACCGGATAGTTCTGGAACCGCAGGACGGGCAAAACGTAAACATGCTAACCTCGTTGTATAAGACTTTTTCTTATTATATAATAGTACCCATGGTTTGTGAATGTTCTCTAACGGTCCGCACCTATGAATGTGACAGTTATGGTCATGTAAACAACGCTGTTTATCTGAACTATCTGGAATACGCCCGGTACCAACTGCTTAAAGATGTGAAGTTCGATTACCCCGCGGCGATAAAGGCCGGTTATGGGGTCTATGTTGCCAAGGTGGTAATCGAATATAAGAAATCCGCCATGGCCGAGGATGAGCTTCTTATCAAATCCTGGCCCATCAAGAAGGGCGCGGTGAGCGGCATTATTGCCCAGCGCATACTCCGCGGGGAAGACATCATCGCCGAAGCGGAGGTTACCTGGGCCTTCGTGGATTCCAAGGGTGTCCCGGCGAAGATCCCCCCGGACTGGGATATGCCGGGGCTTAAACCGGATACGATCTGATCCATTGGCGGGGTTTGCGGAAGCGCACGGGAACGCTTTCGGCGGTGCGCTTCCGCGCCTCGTGAGCGCGCGGCTCCACCGGCCTGCTCCCCAGGACCGGTGTTTCACGCTGCCCCACCACTCCGCCCCCCCATCCTGAAACACCGGCTGCAAACCGGAGCAGGGCCAAGCCCCCCTACCCATCGTGCCGCCCCGGTTCTGCGAACCGGGCGGAGCCATGCGCCCTTACACGGCACGGAAGCGCACCCACAACCCGCTCAGCGAGGGGTGGGAGGGAAAGAACCCTGGGAGGGGCTCCCGGCGGGCCCCATGGGTCTTTCCCTCCCAGGCCCCCTCTGATCCGTTTGTGCGCTTCCGCAAACCCCGCGGCGCATGGCTTCGCCTTTTACGGGATAACCGCCGACAGGATAGGTCCGAAGGGCCCTTTGCCCTTCTCGCCCCCCTTGGGGCGTTCGTACTGCAGGCAGAAGTATACCCTGTTCCCGCTTTCTCCGTCGAAGTCGAAGCGTTCCCGCTTCCGGTGGGTAAACAGAGAGTACGGCAGGTCTTTCCCGGTCTTCGGCGTACCCGTGACCCGGAACCGGTGGGCCTCGGTGGGCTCGCCGGTCAGGCCGTAGTAGATCCGTACCCCGTAATTGCTCCGGGGGTTCGGGGCGGTGCCGCCGGCCATGGGGCGGATGTTCCGCAGTTCCACCAGGTGGATGCCGGGGAAGGTCAGATCCGCCTCGGGCTGAGCGTCGGGTGTGGGGGTGGGGCTGGACGAGTCACGGGATTTGAGGCCCAGGGCGATCAAATCACTCTCGGTCAAGGGAGGCACAAGGAAAAAACGGTTCTTTAGGTATCTCATGTTGCCCGTCAGGGCTTTGAAGGCGGTGTTGCACTGGGCGGTAGCCACCGGGGTGCGCTCGGAGTCGCTTTGGACCCGCAGGAGGGCGGCCTCGGCGGTGTCAACGATAGTGATGAACGCCGTAATTTTGGCGGGGGGTATGCCCCAGTCCGGAGGGTCTACGGGGGCGTTGATGATGGAAATCCAGTTCCGGGCCGTGGCGAGCTGCTCTGTACGGGATGCGGGAAGCCAATCGGTACTCATAATAGATACTCCTTACTACGATACGGCGCTATGGCCGCGCATGGGTTATTGGCCGCAGCGGATATCGTATCCGCGGCAGTCGCCGCCTCAGAGCTTACCGCTTTTGCCGTAAAAGCTACAGCCTCCGTCGTGGAAGCTATAGCTTTTACCGCAGAAGCTATAGCCTTTGTCGTGGAAGCTACAGCTTTTGCCGCAGAAGCTATAGCTTTTGCCGTGGAAGCTACAGCTTTTACCGTGGAAGCTAAAGCTTTTGCCGTAGAAGCTATCGCCTCCGTCGTGGAAGCTACAGCTTTTGCCGTGGAAGCTACAGCCTTTGCCGTGGAAGCTACAGCCTTTGCCGCAGAAGCTATAGCCTTTGCCGCAGAAGCTACAGCTTTTGCCGTGGAAGCTACAGCTTTTGCCGCAGAAGCTATAGCTTTTGCCGTGGAAGCTACAGCTTTTGCCGTGGAAGCTACAGCTTTTGCCGTGGAAGCTACAGCTTTTGCCGTGGGGGACGCTTTTGGGGATATTTCTGCACAGGCTCCGATGTAAGTGTCAGCATACACCACCCTTGCCGGACACGCAATGCTTTTCCGGTGGAGCCGCGCCTTTTAGCGGGGGGTTCCGGAAGCGCGCAACGGATCAGGGGGGCCATAGGGGGGAGGCTCTATATAAATCCGGATTTATGGTATAATGAGAGTCAGATGCGTTTCAGAATCCTGCGCCTGGACAGCGTTTTTTATACTCTGGGCTTTTTCGCCAGAACCCTTGGGGGCATCGGGAATTTTGTGTTCCGGGGGCAGGCGGCCTATAGGATACTTATCATGCAAATCCTCTTTACCTTTGTGGAAGCCCTGGGGATTGCCTCCATGCTGGCCTTGGGGATAGGCGCGGCGGTGTATGTGATCGGTATGCCCTTGCTGTTAACTATTTCCCAGGAGCGGCTCATCTATTCCCTGCTGATCACCATCATTACCAGGGAATTGGGGCCCCTGTTGACGGCTTTCATCATCATAGCCCGATCCGCCACCGCCATTGCCACCGAAATCGGGGGGATGGTTATTTCTCATGAGGTGGAAGCTTACATATCCGTCGGCGTTGATCCCATAGAATACCTGGCGGTGCCTCGTTTTCTGGGGGTTACGATTTCCCTGTTTCTGCTGAATATTTACTTTTCCGTTTTTGGTCTGGCGGGGTCTTTTCTGGTGGTTCAGTTTTTTAACCCCATGCCGGCGGAGTATTATTTTGATATGCTCCTTCAGACGCTGTCCATCCACGACATTTTCATATCTATAATAAAGAGCGTCAGTTTTGGGATGATTATCGCGGTCTTGGCGATAACCAACGGTTTTTCGGTGGAACGGGCCAGTACGGAGATCCCCATTGTGGGGCTTAAATCCGTGGGGGCCTCTTTTGCGTGGTGTATCATCGTGGATGTGTTGCTTTCAGCCCTGTATTATACGGCGCTGGGTTAGGAACGGTATGGCTGAACCGGTTATCGAGTTGAAAAATGTATCTTTCTCGGCCCAGAATGTCCAGGTGGTACGGGATATCTCCCTGACAGTCGAGGAGGGGACGACGCTCGCCCTGGTAGGGCCCTCGGGAGGCGGAAAAAGCACGATCCTTAAGCTGGCCGCGGGGC
>JAITBG010000227.1 GCA_031283725.1 Treponema sp.
CGGCGGCATTGTGGCTGCCAACATACCTGTTGATGCCGCTACCGCGGAAAAACTGAGCGAACTTTTTTTGGAAATCGTGGTAGCCCCTGACTTTGAGATCGGGGCTCTGGAAATCTTTAAAAAGAAAAAAAATCTCCGGGTTATGCGGGCTCCCCGGGCCCCCCGGGAATATCTGGAATCTGTTTCCGTGGACGGCGGACTCCTGGTGCAGGAATCCAACCGGAAACTCCTGGAAAAGTGGGACGTGGTTACCAGGCTTGCCCCGGAAAGCGCTGATATTCCGGATATGCTCTTCGGCATGCGGGCGGTTTGTTATGTTAAGTCCAACGCTATTGTGGTGGTGAAGGACCGGGCCGCGGTGGGCATTGGGGGCGGCGAAACCAACCGCATCTGGGCGGCGGAGCTTGCCCTGAGCCGGAGTGCCCGCACTATCTCTGCGGCCGCTGAAAATGCCGCCAAGGTTTCAATCAATCCCGGCGGCGCTCCCGCCCGGGTGCTTGCCTCGGACGCTTTCTTCCCCTTCCCGGACGTGGTGGAAGCCGCCGCCGATGCGGGGATCAAGACCATCATCCAGGCAGGCGGTTCCCAGAACGACAATCTTTCTATTGAGGCCTGCGATAAGCTGGGGCTTGCTATGGTCTTTACCGGAACCCGGCATTTTAAGCACTAACGGAAAAGGTATACCAGTGGATTTGAAGAAAGATTTTGAGACCAGTCCTTTGTCAAAGGATGAAGCCATGGGCATCCTTGATTTAGGCAACGGGGATTTGGCAGAACTGTTGGACGTTACCTACACGCTGCGAAAAAAGTATAAGGGAAACACCGTTGGGGTGCAGATTCTTACGAATGGCCGGAGCGGGAACTGTTCCCAGAACTGCGCCTACTGCGCCCAGTCCCGGGAATCAAAGGCGGATATCGAGATCTACCGCCTGGTTTCCTATGAAAAACTCTCCAGGGATGGACAGGCGGTTAAGGAAAAAAACTTGGCCCGGCACTGCATAGGTTTAAGCGGCATTCGTTTTTCCGATTCGGAGATTGATGAATTCGCCGCCCTTGTGCGGGACTTGAAAAAAGAAGCGAATACCCACATTTGCTGTTCCATCGGGTTCCTCAGCCCCGCCCAGGCGAAGAAACTTAAAGACGCCGGGGTAAACCGGATCAACCACAACCTCAATACCAGCCGGAACTATTATCCTCGAATATGTACCACCCACAGTTATGATGAACGGGTGGCCAATATCAAAATGCTTCAGGACATGGGTTTCGAAATCTGCAGCGGCGGCATAGTCGGTCTGGGGGAAACCAATGCCGATGTAGCGGATATGTTCTTCGAACTGCGGGGGATCAATCCCCAGTCGGTACCCGTTAATTTTCTCCTCCCCCTTAAGGGGACTGCCCTGGAAGGAACCGGTACCGCTCATCTTACTCCCGAATACTGCCTGAAGGTTCTCTGCCTTGCCCGGCTCATGCTCCCCCGGTCAGACATACGCTGCGCCGCCGGAAGGGAAGTGTACCTGAAGGGTCATGAACGGGAGATGTTCAAAGCGGTGGATTCGATTTTCGCCTCGGGCTACCTAACCGCAGGAGGACAGGGCATCGACGAAACTATCAGGATTATTACCGATGCGGAATTTGAGTACCGGGTGAATCACTAATTCTACTAACAGGGGAACTGTATGAAGGTTTTAGTTATCGGTTCAGGCGGCAGAGAACACGCCATAGCCTGGAAATTAGCCCAATCGGAAAAGGTAGCAAAGGTGTACGTTGCCCCGGGAAACGGCGGTACCGCAACGGAGGCTAAGTGTGAAAACACCCCGGTAAGCTTGGGCGATCCGGCGGCAGAAGCGGGGCTAATCGGCTTTGTTCAGCGGACGGGGATTGCCCTCACGGTGGTAGGCCCCGAGGTTCCCCTGGCTGAAGGTATCGTTGACCGGTTCCGCGCCGCCGGGCTTGCCATAGCAGGTCCCGGCAAACAGGCTGCCATGCTTGAGGCAAGCAAGGTTTTTTCCAAATCATTTATGCGCAAATACGGCGTCCGTACTGCGGGGAGTGAAAATTTTACCGATCCTTCCCAGGCCCTCAAATATGCCCAGGCCCATTTCGGCGGGAAAAACGCCGCCGCGCCCGATCCCTTGGTTATAAAAGCTGACGGACTTGCCGCGGGGAAGGGAGTGGTTATCGCTGCAGATATAGCCGAAGCGGAGTCCTGCCTTACGGCATTTATGAAGGATGGTTCCTTAGGCGCCGCCGGTTACTCGGTGGTGCTGGAAGAGTTTCTTGAGGGTAAGGAAGTTTCGGTCCTAGCGGCGGTGAGCGTCCGGCCCGGCAGCAAAGGTGTGATCAAGCCCTTTGTTTCCGCCCGGGATCACAAGCGTCGTTTCGACGGCGGCCAGGGCCCCAATACCGGCGGCATGGGTTCTATCGCTCCGGTACCGGATTTCAGCGCCGCCGCCCAACAGGATTTCGACGCGGCCATACTCCAGCCGACCCTCCGGGGCATGGAAGCGGAGGGCATGGATTACCGGGGCTTTATTTTCTTCGGCCTCATGGTAAAAGACGACCGCTGTTCTCTGCTGGAGTACAATGTGCGTCTTGGTGATCCCGAAACCCAGGCGGTGCTGCCCCTGATGGATTTTGACTTTGCCGATCTCTGCGCCGCTATCCTTGACGGAACGCTGGCCGCCTTCCCCCTCAACTGGAAATCCGGCGCGGTTTGCGCCCCCGTGGCGGTTGCCGAGGGGTACCCCGGCTCTTACCGTAAAGGAGACCCTATCACCCTGGACGAAATGACCCTCGCAAAAACCGGCGCCCGGATATTTATCGCCGGGGCGCAACGGGATGAAGGCGCCGCCGGGCCGGGGCTGCGTACCGCCGGGGGCCGGGTTTTGGCCGCCTCCGCCTGGGGCGTCGATGCGGATCAGGCTTGGACCAGGGCGTACCAAGCGCTGGGGACAGTCAGCTTTGCGGGAATGGCCTACCGGAAGGATATTGGGAGGGAGTGAGAGGTATTTCGGGTTCTAGCCGAATACTTTTAGAACAAGGTAAAATTAGGAATATGTTTACACCGGATAAAAAACTGCTGGATGAAATTGATCGGATCGCTGAGGATGTGTTTGAACTTTCCCTCTGGCTTACGGATCATCCTGAACTTTCAGGGGAAGAGAAGGAAAGCAGCGCGGTGGTTATCAAATTTCTTCAAAATCACGGCTACCGTGTTGAAACCCCCTACGGAGGTATCGATTATTCTTTCCGGGCGGTGCCGGAAGGAGCAGATTCGGCGCTTCCGCGGATCGCGGTTCTCTGCGAATACGACGCTCTTCCCGATATCGGTCACGGCTGCGGTCATTCCCTAAGTTTGTGTGCTGTGTGCGCGGTGTCAGCATCCTCACCGCCCTGGCCTTAAGGAGCGCCGTTCCGGATCTGGCGGCCGTTGTTGAGCTGGTCGGAACCCCTGCGGAAGAAACGGTGGGCGGTAAAGTTATCATGAGTGAAAACGGCGCTTTCAACGGCTATGCCCTGGCGATCATGTCCCATTTGGACAGCGATAATGTGCCCCAAAGCCGTATTCTCGCATCCAACGATATATACGTTACTTTTTTTGGAAAAACCGCTCACGCTTCCACCAATCCTTGGGATGGGGTTAACGCGTGGAACGCGGCCCAGCTTTTTGCCCATGCAGCAGACATGCTGCGCCAGCACCTTACTCCCGACTGCCAGCTTCACGGCATTGTCATCAACGGGGGATCGGCTCCCAATATCGTGCCCGACAAGGTTGAGATTGAATATTACCTGCGCAGCGCCACCATATCCGGCCTGACATCGCTCTGGAAAAAGCTGGAGACCTGCGCCAAGGGAGCGGCGATTGCCACCGGCTGTACCTATACCGCCGAACAGCGTTACGGTACCTACGCCGATCTGTTTTATCCCCAATCCGCAGTAGAGGTATTTATCGAAATTTACCAGGCCTTTGGATACAAATACCGGATTGAGGAAAAACCTGCGGGCAGTTCCGATGTGGGCAACGTGGACCTGGTAACACCCACCCTGGCACCCTACGTATCGGCCACGGATCATTTTATTTCGCTCCACACCACGGAATTCGCCGCGATCCTTCGGGGAGAGCGGGGGATGCGTACCTTGATCGAGGGAACCCGGATTCAGGCCTCGTTTTTACTGGAGGTTATTCGTCGTCCGGGTCTGTTGGATCGGATTAACGCGGAACATAAGGCCTACCGGGAAATCCAGAAAAACTGCCCCTAAGATATCCTAACATTGGCGGGAAACTTCACAGGCATCTTTCATAAAGTTCCACACCATGGCGGTCAAAATAAACACAATGGGAATGGGTTCCAATACGGTACAGAGCTTTACCGTGTTAAGGCCCCCACGGTCATTAAAATAATCGGCAGTACGATAAGACTTATGGTCCACAAAATTCGGCTGCGTTTACTGGGATTCATGGAAGCGGTGATGTTTTTGGTTGAAATAGAGGCAAGAATGTAGGCCGAAGAATCGCAGGTGGTAGCTAAAAAAATAAAGGCCGTGATGATGAATATCACATGCACAATATTCGCAAAGGGAAGGGAATCAAGCAGGGCCATGATGGCGACATAGTCTCCACCCTCTCTAAGATTTTTGATGGTATCAAGAACCCCGAATAACTGTAAATCCAGCCCATAACCGCCCAAAATCGCCAAGAAAAACCAGCAGCCCAGGCTTCCCAAAAGGACGCCCCCAAAGATAACTTGCCGGATCGTGCACCCCTTGGAAATTTTGGCGATAAAAAGGCCCATCACCGGCACATAGGAAAGCCACCAGCCCCAATAAAAGATAGTCCAGGCCTGGGGAAATCCGCTTTTACCTATGGGATCGGTATAAAAACTCACATAAAGATAGTTCTGAACCATAAGCCCAAAACTGTTTACCGCGTTGTTTCCGATAAACACGGCCCGTCCCCCTGCCACAAGGACATAGGCGATAAATCCCAGGCAATAACGATATTTACATTGCTCAGGATCTTTATCCCCCGGTCGATACCGGAAACGGCGCTGGTTCCGAAGAGGCAGGCCCAGAAAACCGCGATAATGACAAAAACATCAACTACATTACCCAGCCGCCTGTTTTGATCGGTAAACCCGCAGGAAACACTGATCCTGAGATTGGGGACTTTTTTGGTAAAATGATAAAAGGCGATGATCACGGCCGCCACCGAATAGACAGCCCAACCGCTGACCCCCCAATGAAACAAGGTATAGGTTACCGAATATTCGGCGGCCCCCCGAGAACCGGGTTCCAGGTTAAATGGAGGGCTTCCCATATAATAGGCCCATTCTATCAGCCCCCAATACAGGATACTGGACCCGATACAGGCGCAAAACAGCATACTCACCCAGCTAAAGGCAACGTATTGGGGAGACCCTTCACCAAGACGGATAGAACCTATCTTGGAGAAGGAAATATAACACAACAGGATCAACACAGCAAAAATATAGAAATGAAATACCCCGCCAAAGGCATTGGTGACAAAAACAAAAATCCTGTTCAGCAGGGCGTTGTCTTCCGTATTTAACCCCAAAAACAGGGCGCATATCTCCCAAGGATAAGGAGACTAGGAATGGTGATCACCCAATCGATACGGGGTTTTCCGGCGTGTTGTTCCCTGTTATCCGGCTGCTTCAATGGTCTCTTTTTTTGCCCGGAACCGCACAATCAGAGTGGCGGCAAAACCAACCGCACAGTTGACGGCCAGGAAAATAAATATAAACCGGTAGGCGCCGTTACCCATTTTGTCGATCCAGTCCCCGAATATGGCGGCCATAAAAAAGTCCGGCGCGTACCCGATAATGGAAGCGATCCCCACCGCCGTACCCATGACGGTTGCGGATATCTTGGTTTCTGCCGCGATGGAAAAGATGATGCCGTACAGGGCCAGCCCAAAAAGACCGGGAAGCAGGGTATAGAAACTCACAAAACCGACGCTGGCACCGGAGGGAATAACCAATACCCCCACAAAGAGAACCGCCAGGATAAAAAACAGGAAGATAAACCATTTACTGGTGGATTTGACCAGCTTATCCGCTATCATACCGCTAATGGGTGTAAGGATATAAAAGATATAGGTCCTGATGATCGCAAGATATCCGGAATCTTCTGGGGTAATCCCCACCACATCGGTTAGATAGGGGTTAAAATAACTGGTACTGGAATACACCGCATAACCGGTAAACACGATGATCGAAAATATCCAGACCGTGGGGCTCTTCAAAAACTGGCCCACCATCGCAAATTTGAACCCCTCTTCCTGCTGTCCGTTGGAGGCGATCTTCGCCTTTTGCTTGTCCTTAAGAAGAAACGCCACACAGATAGCGGCAACCGCCGTGGCGCAACCGTACACTATCACGCCCCAGAAAAATTTACCCTGGGCTGTATCGGCCATATTCGTTGCCCGTATCCCAACGGCGCTGGCAATGGCGCCGGTAAGGCCGTTACCCATGTAATAAAGGCCGAACATAAACCCCTGTTCGCTTTCATCACCGATGAGCCGGATGGTTTTCATCAGGGCGCCCCAGAAGAGGAAGGTGGTGGTCACCGCGAATAAAAGCCATATCACCAGGGCAAGAGCATACGAACCCATGGTAAAAGCAAAGATAAATGTCAAAATAGTAGTGGAAATCAAGGAAATCAAAATACACTTTTTGGTAGAAAATTTATCCGCGATGATACCCCCCCGGAATATAAAGGAGTACGTTGCCGATAGTATAGGCCGTACTGAGATGCTATGATTTGAATTATCGGGAGCACGTGGTATTCTGGCCTGACGGGGCCAGAGGGCCGGTGGCAGGTTGATCGGTTACGTGAGGAAACAAGGGAAAACCCGAGGGAACCTCGGTACTTAGATTAATTCAAATCGGCCACCGTAAAACAAGATGCGGCTGCCAGCCCAAGCCGGCAGACCGCGAATAGGAGTACGGTGCACCACGCCCGATAATAGCTCCTGGTCCTTATTTTATCGTAAGGAGCGGAACGATGAAAAGCGAGAAACGGCGGTATGTAGGAATCGACCTGGGGAAACGGACCTATACGATGGCGGTGATAGGGAAGACCGGGAAGGTAAATCACAGCAACGGGAGGACGGACAGCGAGGGACGGGCGGCATTGTACGGAAAGCTGGAGAAGGGCGACAAGGTAGCGCTGGAAGCGGGGAACCTGGCGTTCATGATGGCGAAGGAAATCATCGAGCGGGTAGGATGTGATGTGGTGATACTGAACGCGGGAAAGCTGGCGTTGATCTACGGGTCGATGAAAAAGACGGACAAAGAGGACGCGCTGAAATTGGCCCGGATACTGGAGCAGTTTCGGGAAGAGCAATTGCCATTGGTGCCGTTGCCGAACGAGCGGGAGATGAGGCGTCGGAAGCTCATTCAAAGTCACAAACGGGCGGTGAAGCTACGGGTTCAGATGATCAACCTGTTACATGGACTATTTGTGCATCAGGGAATACCGACCGTGAACAAGAAGGATCTGGCGGAAAAGGGAAGCCGGGAAAAGGCGGTGAAGAAGCTGAACGGGCAGGAACGGGAAGAAGCGAACTGGGTACTGAAAGCAATCGAGCTGGCTGAGGAACGGATGGCCGTGTTGGACAGGCAGATGGCGGAAGAGCGGAAAGGCGACCCGGAGATAGAACGGTTACAAGGGGTGCCGGGGATTGGGCAGGTAGTATCTCTTGCATACGCGGCGTATGTGGGGGATGGGAGCCGGTTTGAGAATGCGGCACAAGTGAGCAATTACCTGGGGCTGGTGCCGCGGGTTGATATATCAGGGACGCTGGTGAGGTATGGGGGAATAACGAAAGCGGGAAATGGGTATCTGCGGGCGTTGCTGGTACAGGCGGCGTGGGCGCTGATACGGACGAAGAACGGAGGGGCGTTGAAAGAGCGATATGAGTATATGACGAAGAAGAAGGGGCTTGGGAAGAAAAAAGCGATAGTAGCGATAGCGCGACGGTTAGGGGAATTATTATGGACCCTGTTGAGACAGGGGACAGACTATGAGGTACGGCATTTTTCCGGCAATAAACCGGTATCGGTGGAAGACTTGGCCCAACAGGCATTAACGGCGTAATTCCGGGACCAGGAGCAGTCAGGGGAAAAAATTAAGAA
>JAITBG010000012.1 GCA_031283725.1 Treponema sp.
ACGGCGGGGGTAAAAAAACGCGATCCCGGTATCATCGTACGTTTATGTGCCATAAGGTATTAAATCACTCTTTTTCCGGCTTGTCAAGGAAGGATTGCAGAACGCGGAGGGCAAGCGGAAGCCCTCCCTCAACCGGAAACGGCTCTATGCCTCCCGCGGCTTTTTCCATCTGCTTAACCAGCGCCGCCATGTCCCGGGGGAACGGCGCCTGCAGGGAAAGTTTGTCCTCCGCGCCGGGCGGATACGGGATAGTTAGGGCGGCGGCGTGGAGGCCCAGGCGGTCCAGAAGGGGCTTTTCGTCCAGAGGGTCGCCGCGCCAGCCTTTTTTGAAACTCGACAGAAATACCGGTTTCGGGCTATGGCGGAAACCGTAGAGGGGGTCGCAGACCACGGGATGACCAAGGCTTGAAAGGTGGGCTCGGATTTGGTGGGTACGACCGGTGGCGGGACGGGCTTCCACAACGGAATAGGCGCCGGCGCTAAAAAGGAGGCGAAAGCCGGTAAGGGATTTTTTGCCCCGGTATTTATCAACGATGGTCCGGTGCAGTTTATCCCCATCCGGAACCAACGCAAGATCACAATCCGTTTCCGCCCAGGCGGGCCGGCCATGAACCACGGCATAGTAGATTTTTTCCACTTCCCGGGATTCAAAAGCTTTGGAGAGATACCGGTGGGTGTCATTGTCTTTTGCAAAGACCATAAGCCCCGAGGTGTCCCGGTCCAGGCGGTGTACAATAAAGATGGGGCTGTTATAAAAACTGCCAAGCAGTTTGTCCAGCCGTTCCCTGGATTCGTCCCAACGGTCTCCGCTTACGGCGATACCCGCAGCCTTGTTCACCGCAGCGATATGATTATCAGCGTGGATAATTCTAACAGGTTGTTTCGGTTTCATAAGCCCCGCTTCCCCGGCCCTCCTATACCTACCGCAAACACCGCTTTCTCCGAAGATACCGCCGTTATATACCGGTTTTTACGGTATGACCGTAAAATCCCCATCGGTCAGATTGAAATACCCAAACGCCCCGGATGTGCCGCGGACGCTCAGGTCCGCGAAAACAAAGATCGCCTCCATAGCATCCAGGGATTCCGCCAGGGTGCTGCCTTTTTCATAACCCAGGGCAAAAAGGGCTGTGGAGAGGGCGTCGGCGTCAATGGAACTGCCGCTTATCACCGTTACCGAAAGAAGGCCGTTATCCACGGGGCGGCCGGAGCGGGTGGAAAGGATATGGTGGTAACGTTTCCCGCCGAATTCAAAGAAACGCTCGTAGACCCCGGAGGTTACCATGGTTTTACTCCCGGGGAGAACCCCTGAACCCGGCGGCATATTCTGAACCTCCGCTATACCGAAATAGGCGCCCCGGCTTTCCACAGGATTTTGGATCCCCACCCGCCAGGAACTTCCGTCCCGCTTGGTCCCGTAAACAAGGATGTTCCCCCCAAGGTCGATAAGAGCCCGCTTTATACCGGCGGCCCTGACGATCCCGGCCGCTTCGTCCGCGGCATAGCCTTTGGCAATGGCCCCCAGATCAAGGCGCATACCCGGCTGCCGAAGAAACACCGTGACCGCATCTTCGTCAATAACAATATCCTTCCAATTAATCAGAGGAAGGACCGCGGCTATTTCCTCTTCCCCGGGGACCCGATCGTCGCCGGAACCGATGTTCCACAGTTTTACTAAGGGGCCTACGCTGGGATCAAAAGCCCCGCCGGATAGTTCCGCAAAGTGGACGGCGCGTTTGAGTACCAGAAGGGTATCCGGATGTACCTCCACCGCTTCGATTCCTGAAGCGCGGTTAATCCGTCCTAAATCCGAATCCTCTACATTAGCGCTCATCAAATTTTCTATTTCCCGTAGACGGTCAAAAATTTTCCGGTATATTTTTGGGGAACCGTGATCATAGAGGCTGACCGCGCAGACCGTACCTAATACAAATTCAGACTGGGACTGGACAGGCCCGGAACAGCCCGGGAGGATTATCAGCAGCATACCCAATATGGGCATAAAAAAATTCATATCAGAGTATCTGCTCGTCAATGGGCCTGCCGCCGGGTACCATGGGGAGTACTTTTTCGTCCTTATTGATCCGGGCATCGATCAGAGCGCTAAGCCCGGAGGCAAGATCCTTCATGGCCGTATCAATGGTTTCAACAAAGGTCTTTTCATTTTCCGCAAGGTATCCCTTAATCCCGTAGGCATAGGCGAGTTTTACAAAATCCGGCGGCCTGTCCGGGGTGGTCTCGGAGTACCGTTCCTCGTAAAAAAGGGTCTGCCATTGCCGGACCATACCAAGCACACTATTGTTAATAATAACAATGAGAATGGGAATCCGGTATCTGATGAGGGTTGCCAGCTCCCCGCAGTTCATCCTGAAAGAACCGTCCCCGGTGAACAGCGCCGTAGTCCGTTTGGGATTGGCAAGCTTTGCACCTATGGCGGCTCCCAGGCCGAAGCCCATGGTTCCCAGCCCCCCGGAGCTAAGGAACGACCGTGGCCGGGCAAAGGGGTAGAACTGGGCGGTCCAGATCTGGTGCTGTCCAACGTCGGTGGCAACTATGGCGTCTTTGCCCAGGCGCTTAGCGGTTTCCTCAATGATGAACCGGGGGTGAAGGGTACTGTTTCCGCTATGATGAGCCTTGGGCACCTTCTCCTTCCACTTTTCTATATCATCGCCCCATTCGGTCTTTATACACTGCGGAAGGGCCTTCAATAGTTTTGTTACTATTTTTTTAACGTCCCCCACAACCCAGGAGTCGGCTCCTACATTTTTATTCACCTCCGCCGGATCGATATCAATGTGGAGAACCTTTGCACCCTTGGCAAAATGATCCGCACGGCTGGTGACCCGATCGGAAAAACGGGCTCCCACGGCGACCAGAAAATCCGTCTTTTGCACCGCTTTGTTGGAGGCCACGGTTCCATGCATGCCGATGAGCCCTGTATAAAGCCGGTGATCCCTGGGGAATGATCCGACCCCCATAAGGCTCAGGGCTACCGGGGCATTGATCCGTTCTGCAAGCTCTTTCAGTTCTCCGCAGGCGTCGGAGAGGATTACCCCGCCGCCGGCGTAGATCAAAGGCCGCTTGGCAGCCTTGAACATTGTCACCGCCCGGTCGATATCACCATCAGTAAAAGTGGGACGCCGGTTTCGTTCCGCCAATCGCCGGGCTCGAACACCGAGGAACTCCTCTCCCTCAGAAAAAATACCGGTCACCGTTTTATCCTCTGAAATAGGCTGAGTCTGTTTTGCCGGTCCATGCCTGCGGCCTTCAAGGGGAATCCATTCCCCCAATGCGGCGGTAATATCCTTAGGGATATCGATAAGTACCGGACCGGGCCTTCCCGATCGGGCAACGGTAAAAGCCTCCCGCACCGTTTCCGCTAAGGCGTTCACATCCGTTACAATCCAATTGTGCTTAACGATGGGCATGGTTATACCGGCGATATCTACTTCCTGGAAGCTGTCCTTCCCCAATAGATGGGTAGACACATTTCCGGTGATCGCCACCACGGGCACCGAGTCCATAGCGGCGGTGGCGATACCGGTTACCAAATTTGTTGCGCCGGGACCAGAGGTGGCAATACATACCCCCGCCTTTCCGCTGGACCGGGCGTACCCGTCTGCGGCGTGGGCGGCATGCTGCTCATGGCCCACCAGGATATGCCGTATCCGGTCCCGGTGTTTGTACAATTCATCATAAATGAACAGAACCGCTCCGCCGGGATACCCGAACACGGTATCCACACCCTGTTCAATGAGGGCTTCGATAAGGATTCTCGCTCCTATATACTGCATGCTATAACTCCTTAAACACCGCTCCCGAGGCGGCGGAACTTACCTGTTTAGCATAACGGGCAAGGTAGCCTGTTTTCACCTTCGGAGGCAGGGGTTTCCATGTCTCCCGTCGTTTGGCAAGTTCACCTTCACTAAGCCTCACACTAATACTGCGGGCATCTATGTCGATATCGATGATGTCTCCCTCCTGCAAAAGACCGATGACCCCGCCGTCGGCAGCCTCCGGAGAGACATGGCCTATGGCGGCGCCTTTGGTGGCTCCGGAGAAACGACCATCGGTGATCAGTGCAACCTTGTCGTCCAGGCCCATACCGGCAAGGGCGCCCGTGGGGCCGAGCATCTCCTTCATTCCCGGACCGCCCCGGGGTCCTTCGTACCGGATGACGATCACGTCCCCCGGTTTTATTTTAGCCCCCATGATAGCGTCAAAAGCCTCTTCCTCGGCATTGAATATCCTGGCGGGGCCCGAATGTTTAAGCATCGATGGGGCAACGGCGCTGCGTTTTACCACTGAGCCGTCGGGGGCAATGTTGCCCCGGAGGGCGGCGAGACCGCCGGTTGCGGAATAGGGGTTTTCCAGGGGCCGGATAATCGCAGTATCCCTGTTCACCGCGTTTTTTACCGCATCCTCCAGCACGCCGTAAACCGTAGGAGCCCTGAGGTCCACCAGGTTTTTTTTGGAAAGTTCCTTAAATACCGCAGGCATACCCCCGGCGGCATGGAGGTCCTCAATGGCGGCGGAACC
This sequence comes from Treponema sp., assembly GCA_031283725.1. Lineage (GTDB taxonomy): Bacteria > Spirochaetota > Spirochaetia > Treponematales > Breznakiellaceae > Termitinema. Next base: position 4,540 of record JAITBG010000012.1, read on the forward strand.
CGCGGGGGCCAGCTTACAGAGGTTGGGGGTAACGGCGCTTACCCTGTTGAGGAGATCCAGATCCAGTTTAAATCCCGCCTCGTGGGCAATAGCGGGAAGATGCAGGGCGGTATTGGTGGAACAGCCCAGGGCCATGTCTGCGGCAAGGGCGTTCATAAAAGCCCGTTCGGTCATGATTGCCCGGGGTCTCGTATCCTTTTTCAGCACATCCATTATCAGGAAGCCGGTCCGTTTGGCAAGTCGGAGCCGTTCCCCCATCACCGCAGGAATAGTGCCGTTACCCGGCAGGGCCATCCCCAGAGCCTCGGTGACGCAGTTCATGGAGTTGGCGGTGAACATTCCCGAACAGGAACCACAGCCGGGACAGGCCGCTTCTTCCAGGGCGTAAAGTTCCGCCTCATCCATCCTGCCGGCGCCCACGGCGCCTACGGCCTCGAACATGGTAGTAAGGGTAAGGGTTTTACCGTCCTTTTTTCCCGCCAGCATGGGGCCGCCGGAAACAAATATCCCGGGCAGGTTGATACGGGCAGCGGCCATGAGCATACCGGGAACGATCTTGTCGCAGTTGGGGATGTAGATTACCGCGTCAAAGCCATGGGCCATGACCATACACTCGATGGAGTCGGCGATAAGTTCCCGGGTTACCAGGGAATAGCGCATACCTTCATGGCCCATGGCGATGCCGTCGCAAACACCGATAACAGAAAACTGTACAGGAACACCGCCGGCTTCCCGTACCCCGTCGGCGGCGGCTTTGGCTATGGTATCCAGATGTATATGCCCCGGAACAATCTCGCTCTTGGCTGCCGCAATACCGATCAGGGGCCGTTTAAATTCTTCGTCAATAAAACCCATGGCCTTAAACAGAGACCGGTGGGGAGCTTTAGCCACGCCTTTATTAACAATATCACTGCGCATGTTTTCTCCTCATAACCATTCGGGAGGTTCCGCGAAATCTTCCGGGGTATTATCCCGAAGTATTCCGTTAGCTGCATTGAATGAGCCGATTCTCCGGAATACACCGCCCCCGGATTCGGCATTATTATCGGAGATGATACCCCCGGAATGTTTAAACTCGCCGCCTCCTATGTAGACTCCGCCGCCGTAAACAGCTTCGTTGTTCCGTACGATACCGCCCTTCATTATCATAAATGCGTCTATGCCAACGCACAGGCCGCCGCCGCCCTGATCCCCGGAAGCGCTGTTGCCCTGCACCACCGCGTTATCCTCTATGGTACTGTAGGCGCCAAGTTCGGAGCATACCCCGCCGCCGCAGACCGCCGTATTATCTTCGACCGAGGCGCTTTCCCCCAGGATAAACTCCGTATCGACAATATATATCCCGCCGCCGTCATCACCGGCGCTGTTTTCCGCAATCCGCGAGGCTCCCCGAACCGCCAGGACCGATTCCATGGCACAGATCCCCCCGCCATCGTTAGCAGCGCTGTTCCCGGCGATCTCCGCGTTACCGGAGATATAGATTTCCGATTCAACAAAAAATATTCCACCGCCGTTGTATTCCGCAGTGTTATTGCTTACCTTGGCATTTTCAATCAGGACGAATACCGACCGGATACCGCCGGCGCCGCCCCCCGATTCGCCGGCCACATTTCCGGTTACCGCGGCATTTCCCCGTAAAACGACATCCGAGTTTTCATAGAGACAGATCCCGGCGGCCGTAAATTCACAGATGTTACCGCTAATGTGGGCATCCCCCTCAATGGTGGCCGAGCTTTCCCAAAAAAATATTCCACCGCCGGTATTACCGCTTACCTCCGCGTTATCACCCATGAAAAAAGTTCCTGAGCGGATCTGAATCCCCCCGGCCTCATCGGTGGTAACCCTATTATTGCGAATCGTCGCATTACCGCGCAGGTACAGGTCGGCCCCAAGCCCGTAGATCCCGCCCCCTTCGGAGGCGCGGTTGTCCCGCACCGTAACGCCGGTTCCCAGGGTCAGCTCCGCGCCGTTCTCAACAAATATGCCCCCGCCGAGGGCAGCCGTATCGCCCCCGGAGATAGTAATATGCTCAAAGCGAAGTTTTGCAGGGCCGTAGATTTCCACAACTCTTTTCCCGGTGCCTCCCCGCAGTTCCGCCGCACGGTCTCCGGTACCGGTAATAATAATTTCATCATCCCCGCAATCGCCGATGGCAAAGGCGCTTTCGCCGTTTTCCGCAGCCTCGCTCTTGTCGTCCAGAATACCAATAACGGTTATACGCTTAACATTACTATTCTTGGCGGCATCCACCGCCCGGCGCAGGGTTTTGAAAGGCAGGGTCTCCCCCAATCCGTCCAGGTCATCGCTTCCATATTCTGATACGTAATAGGAAAGCGCGGCCTCCATCGAGTCTGATCCGCGGGCCTGCTCCCATCCCGAATCGGGATCCGGCCCCTGATAGCGATCCCGGTCCCGCACCGGTTCGGCAGCCAAAGCGCCGGTAAAAAAGAAGCTGATTACGGCAAGAACGATTATTTTTTTCATAATCTTCTCCTTATTATTTTTCTTCCAGAACCTTCAGTACCGCTTTTCCCATTTCTATGGTGCCGACAATTTTTTCTTTATCCGATGCCCCGTTCCGGCTGGCAATATCCCCGGTACGCAGGCCCTGATCCAGCACGGCGCTGACCGCGGTCTCCACAGCGGCGGCCTCTTTTTCCAGACCAATGGAATAGCGGAGCAGCATTGCTGTAGAAAGAATAGCCGCCAGAGGATTGGCTATATCCTTTCCGGCAATATCCGGCGCTGAACCGTGGATTGGTTCGTATATCCCCATGACCGGCTCTTTTCCCGAGACGCAGCCTGATCCGGCAAGGCTTGCCGAGGCAAGCATGCCGATGGAACCGGTGAGTACCGATGCTTCGTCGGAAAGTATATCCCCAAAAAGGTTTGAAGTGACAATCACGTCGAATTGGCCCGGCGCGCGGATCAGCTGCATGGCGCAGTTGTCCACGTAGAGGTAACTGGTTTCGATATCAGAATATTCTTTGGCAATTTCTCCGCTTACTTCCCGCCACAGCCGGGAAGATTCCAGGACATTGGCCTTGTCAACGACACAGAGCTTCTTCCGGCGCAGTTTTGCTGCGGAATAACCTACACGCAGGACCCGTTCGATTTCCGCTTTGGAATACGTTTCGGTATCAAAGGCGGAATTCCCATCGGCGCTCCGGCCTCGCTCGCCAAAATAAAGACCGCCGGTTAATTCCCGGACGATGAGAAGATCGAAGTCCGGCTTGCCCTCACTATTACCGGCGATGAGAACTTCGTCCTTCAGGGGGCAGGCAAGCCTGAGCTGGGGAAACAGCGACGCCGGCCTGAGGTTGGCATAGACCCCCAATCCTGAACGCAAGCCCAGGAGAGCCCGCTCCGGCCGCAGATGTCCCGGCAGGGTATCCCACTTGGGCCCGCCTACGGCGCCTAAAAGCAGGGCGTCGCACTGTTTGGCAGCCTCCAGGGTTTCCGCCGGCAATGGCTCACCGGTACTGTCGATAGCCTTGCCGCCGGCTATTAGTTCAACATAGTTAAACACATGGTCGTATTTGTCCCCCACCGCGTCCAGAACATCCACGGCCAGGGAAAGCACCTCGGGACCTATACCGTCACCGGGTACTAATGCTATTGAATAGTTACCCATCATTACTCTCCTTTTCCATATCTCCAATAAGTTTATATTCTATAGAATCCACCAATGCCGCGCGGCTTGCGTCGATGATGTCCGCGGAAACCCCTACGGTGGTCCAGACATCTATCCCATCGGTGGATTCGATAAGAACCCGGACCTTTGCCGCGGTAGCCTCAATACCGTCGATAACCCGGACCTTGTAGTCCGAAAGGCGTACCCTTTGAAGCTCCGGGAAAAAACGTGTCAAGGCGCGGCGCAGAGCGCCGTCCAGGGCGTTCACCGGCCCGTCACCCTCGGCGGCGGCAATTTCATACTGGCTGTCTACCAGTACCTTAACCCAGGCGTGAGAACAGGCCAGGGTTTCCCCGGTGGGATGTTCGCTCACTACCCGGTACGCCTCAATATGGAAGAGGGGCTTGTACTCCACCGCAAGAACCCTGCGCGCCAGCAGTTCAAAACTGCCGTCGGCCCCTTCAAACTGCCAACCCTCGGCTTCCAGGGTTTTCATTTTTTGCGCCAATACTGCGGTCACCGGATGATCTCTGGTAATGGAGGGGTCGATCTTCTTAACCCGCTCAGCAACTGCGGACCGGCCCCCCGCTTCGCTCATCAGAAAACGGCGGTCATTACCGACCAGGGAGGGATCGATGTGCTCAAAGGATTCGCGGATCTTGATGATAGCGTCGGCGTGCATCCCCGCCTTATGGGAAAAGGCATGGGCGCCGACATAGGGCAGGTTATCAGGCACAGAAACATTGGCGATCTCCGCCACGGCGCGGGTCATATCACAGAGCAGTTCCAGCTTTCCCGGAGGAAGACAGGGGCGGCCAAGCTTGATTTCGATACTGGGGATTACCGCCGCAAGACTCGTGTTCCCACAGCGCTCCCCAAAACCCACCAGGGTTCCCTGAACATGACGGGCGCCGGCCTTCACCGCAGTTACGGTATTGGCGCTGGCAAACCCCGAATCGTCATGGGCGTGGATGCCGATAAGGGCGGGACTCCGGGCTGAAGCGGTCAGGCCCAACACAGCCTTAATCCCCTCAGCAATAGTGTCGGGGAAGGATCCTCCGTTGGTGTCGCAAAGGACGATACGATCCGCCCCGGCGTCGATGACCGCCTTTACCGAAGCGAGGGCGTAGTCCGGATTGGCAAGCCACCCGTCAAAAAAGTGTTCCGCGTCGTAAATGAGCATCTTACCCCAGGCCTTCAGAAAAGCTGCGGTTTCGGCAATCATAGCGATATTTTCCTCCGGGCTGACCCGGAGCACCTCCCGGACATGGAGATCCCAGCTTTTGCCGAAGATAACCACAGCGGGGGTGTTGGCAATCAGGAGGCTTTTTACCTGGGGGTCTGACTCCGGTTTTAGGCCCTTCTTCCGGGTCGGGCCAAAGGCGCAAAGCTTTGCGTTTTTAAGACGCAGATCAGAGGCGAGGCGGAAGAATTCCATATCCTTGGAATTACTTCCGGGATTCCCCGCCTCAATCCAGGAAACCCCCAGTTCATCCAGGGTCCGGACTACCGCAAGTTTATCCTGCACAGAAAAACTAATCCCTTCGCCCTGGGCTCCGTCACGGAGCGTGGTATCGAGAATTTCAACACCGTTGTTCATTTCGGCGATACACACTTTTACTGTTTATACTCCGCTTTCGTTCAAAGGTTCCCGCAGGGGGCTTTTTGCGGCCCCGGCGGCAAGGTCCCACTCCATGGCGTTGATCGCCGAAAGGTATGCCTTTATTGAAGATTCCAGTACATCCGTGGAAACCCCGCGGCCGTTCCAGTGACGGCCATTCAGGGCGATCTTCACCATGGTCTCCCCCTGGGAAGTAGACCCCCCGGTGACAGCCCCAATTTCATAGAGCTCCAGTTCCGGCTTTTTCCCGAGAATTTCATTGATAGCCGTGAATATCGCATCCACCGGCCCGTCGCCTACCGCAACCTCTTTGCGGGAAACTCCGTCCTTGTGTTGCAGCTTGATAATTCCCGTGGCCCCCAGGGAAGAACCGGTGTTTACCGCCCAGTGGTCGAGTTTGTAAGTCTCCGGAACCGCCGCGGAGGCTCCCATCACCAGGGCTTCAATATCCCTGTCGCTGACCACTTTTTTCTTATCCGCCAGGGTTTTGAATTCAGCAAAAACCGTTTCCAGGGTTTCCGCACTCACCGTATAGCCAAGATCCTTAAGCCGGTCCTCAAAGGCATGGCGGCCGGAATGTTTTCCCAAAACCATACGGTTCTTGGGGATACCGATGGATTCGGGGGTCATGATCTCGTAGGTCTCCCGGTTCACCATAACCCCGTGCTGGTGTATTCCCGCTTCGTGGGCAAAGGCGTTTTCCCCCACAATAGCTTTATTGGGCTGGACCTTCACCCCCGTAACCTGGGTTACCAGGCGGCTTGCGGCATAAATCTGGGTGGCGTCGATCCGGGTGTCGGCATTGAGGTAGTCTCTGCGGACCCGCAGAGCCATGACAATCTCCTCCAGGGAGGCGTTCCCCGCCCGCTCGCCGATGCCGTTGATGGTACACTCCGCTTGATCAGCTCCATTTTCTATCGCAGCAAGACTGTTGGCAACCGCAAGCCCCAGATCGTTGTGGCAGTGCACGGAAAGATACGCCTTTTCAATCCCCGGCGTATGTTCCTTGATATATCTGATCCGGGCTCCAAATTCATCGGGCATGGCATAGCCCACCGTATCGGGGAAGTTTACCGTGGTGGCCCCGGCGGCAATAACCGCGCCGAAGACTTTGCACACAAAGTCAGGATCACTGCGGAATGCGTCCTCCGCGGAAAACTCAATGTTGGAGCAGAACTTTCTGGCGTACTTAATCGAATTCACCGCCTGTTCCAGCACCCTATCCGGCGTCATCTTGAGCTTGTATTCCATGTGAATAGGGGAAGTGGCCAGGAAAATATGTATCCTGGGATCAGCGGCGCCGGCCAGACTTTCCCGTCCCGCATCAATATCCTTCTCTAAGCTCCGGCAAAGACCAGCCACGGTACAATCCTTGACGATCCCCGCGATGGTCTTTACCGATTCCAGATCTCCGGGGCTGGACGCGGGAAACCCCGCCTCCATGACATCAACCCCAAGTTTTTCCAGCCGCCGCGCGACCTCCAGCTTCTCCTGAATGTTCATACTACAGCCGGGGGACTGTTCTCCGTCACGGAGTGTGGTATCAAATATTTTTACTGCCCGTTTAGCGTTATTACTCATTACAAAAACTCCTTTAGTATTTTGCAGGTTTGAGCCAGCTCATCATGGAGCGCAGTTCCTTGCCTACTTTTTCGATGGGGTGCGACGCCTCAATGGCCCGCATCCGGTTAAAGTTGGGACGGTTCACCTGATTTTCCAGAATCCATTCCCGGGCGAATTTCCCGTTCTGGATATCCTTTAATATATTCCGCATGACATTCTTGGTATCCTCGGTGATGATCTTCGGCCCGGTAATATAATCCCCGTATTCGGCGGTATCCGAAATGGAATAGCGCATGAAGGATAGGCCCCCGCGGTTCACCAGATCGATGATGAGCTTCATCTCGTGCATCACCTCGAAATAGGCGCTTTCCGGCTGGTAACCCGCTTCCAGCAGAACCTCGAACCCAGCCTTCATCAGCGCGGAAACCCCGCCGCAAAGCACCGCCTGTTCGCCGAATAGGTCCGTCTCGGTTTCTTCCTTAAAGGTGGTCTCCAAAACCCCCGCCCGGGCGCCGCCGATGGCTGCCGCGTATGCCAGTCCAAGCCGCCTGGCATCCCCGGAAGCGTCCTGGTGTACCGCAATAAGGCAGGGCACCCCGGCGCCGGTCTGGTATTGTTCACGAACGGTATGGCCGGGGCCCTTTGGGGCAATCATCACTACATTGATATCCGGGGGCGGCAAAATCTGCCCGAAGTGGATGTTAAAGCCATGGGCAAAGGCCAAGGTCTTTCCGGGTTTCAGCGCCGGCTTGATAGATTCCTGGTAGAGCTTGGGCTGCTTTTCATCATTGATAAGGATCATGATGAAATCCGCCGCCGCCGCCGCGTCCTCGGCAAGCGTAACTTCAAAACCCGCTTCCTCGGCCCGCTTCCAGGATTTGGATCCCTCGTAGAGCCCCACGATAACCTTCATCCCCGATTCCTTGGCGTTTAGCGCATGCGCATGACCTTGGGAGCCGTAACCGATGACAGCGATAGTTTTTCCCTTTAGCGCCCCCAGGTCGCAATCTTTTTCATAAAACATGATAGCCATACGTTCCTCCTCTTGGACATGGTCCATTGTAGTTCTTACCCCCCAAGGAAATTTAACCCCCTCTGAAGGGCTTGAGAATCCGGTAATTATCCTACGGCCGTTTTCCTTAAAAGGAAGGACCGCGCAATTGCCGGTTAGTTACTAATGCTTAGTACGGGTACAGAAAGCGAAGATACTGAAAGTATCGAAGGACCCCGCTCCAAGGCGACAAGGCCGGTACGGGCAAGTTCAAGAACACCGTAGGGACGCAACAGGAGAAGAAGGCCGTCGAGCTTTTGGGTATCGCCCGTGGCTTCAACGGTAATGGTAGTGGGAGAAACATCAACCACCCGGGACCGGAAGATCCCGGTTATCTCGATCACCGCGGGCCGGGTCTTTTCGTTCACACTGATCTTAACCAGCATGATTTCCCGGCGCAGGCAGGCAAAACCATCCAGTTCCCGGACCGCAATCACATCCACCAGTTTGCTGAGTTGTTTAATGATCTGTTCAAGCACCGCATTTTCTCCGGTTACCGCAATAGTCATTCGGGAGATTGAAGCATCCTCAGTCTCCCCGACGGTCAAGCTGTCGATATTAAAACCCCGGCGGCTGAAGAGGCCGGAAACCCGGCTCAAGGTCCCCGCCCGGTTTTCTACCAGAACCGACACCACATGCTGCTTCATGCCTACCTCCAGTTACAATGTCTTTACAGTCTAGCAGAGACGGGGAGGACTTGGCAAGTAGACGAATTGCGCCACGTAAAATCTAACCATAGGGGAACGTTTGCGCCATGTAAAAATCTAACCATGGGGGAACGTTTGCGCCATGTAAAAATCTAACCATGGGGACACACTTTACCCGGACTGAGTCCGGAGGAACAAATGGGGTTTACCATGGCAGGGGAAAAAAAGATTGCGGCGGAGTTCGCTCCCCGCTACCGGAAAGCCGGAAAAGGCGAAAAGTCACGTATCCTGGACGAGTATCTCGCCCTCTCAGGCAGTAAAAGTCGGAAATATGCGATCTTCAAACTGAGCCGCATCGGAAAAACACCGCTTCGCCTTCCGGGCGGCCAGACCGCCACGGTCGCCCCCGTCGAAAAAAGCCGGAAAAAACGGGTCTACCAGCCCTCCTATGGCGCCCCGGCCGCCGCTATGCTCGAAGTGTTG
>JAITBG010000106.1 GCA_031283725.1 Treponema sp.
TAAAGTTGAAGAACTAATACATAAGAAAATTGGTAAAATATAGTACGGAGCCACTGCACATAACAGGACTGTTGTTCATGCGTATTTATAACAAATGGCATGGATGATGGACAGGAGACAAGCAGGGTCTATGGTCGCAGACTAACAAGGTCTATGGTTGTAGCCGCCGGCGGGGAGTGGCTTCACGATTCGTCATTGCCGCCGCCGGTTTGGTCGTATACGTCTTATAGGAGCAGAAGGACGGGTAAATGAAATGCGTAGAAAACACGTTAGGCGCAATAGAGCCTAAAATTATCTGGAAGTATATCGCATTAAAATTATAAAATATTTTTAAAGATGGTCTTGACAAAAAAAATATAATAGGGTAGTCATAAAAAATGTTTTATTGAATGGGACAGGAGAAAAAAAATGAAAATCACCGCTGTTCATGGCAGCATGAGAAAGGGAAATACCTATGCACTTACAAAAGAAATTTTAAACCGGTTCTCCAAAACATCGGATGTCGAAATTATCGAAATCTGCGTTGCGGATCTTAATTTGCCATTTTGTTGTTCTTGTCACATCTGCTTTTCAAAAGGCGAAGAAAATTGCCCACATTATGATATAACCCACAAAGTAAAAGATGCCTTAGCCAATAGCGATGGTGTAATTTTAAGTGGCACAACTTATATGTGGGCACTTAATGCCGCGATGAAGAATTTTCTTGATCATTTTGCATACCTGTTTCACCGTCCTGAGTTTTTTGGCAAACGAGGCATGATTGTTGCTACATCGGCAGGTACGGGCGAGAAGAATGTCGCCAAATATTTAAAAACTGTTATGGGGCAATGGGGCATAAATGGTGCAATGATTGTTACACAAAATACAAAGGAAAGAAAGTTGATGTCAAATAATGCCGGATTAACGGCAAAATATGTAAAAAAAATAGACAATATGGCTGAACGGTTTTATAGCATATTAAAATCAAAACAACAAATTTCCCCAAGCCTAAAAAATATGGCTGTTCATAATTCTTTTCGCGCAATGTCGCTTGGCGAGTTTGCCGAAAGTAAGCGCGATACACAGTTTTGGAGTAGAGAAGGGTTTGTTGATAAATCGTATCCTGTAAAAGTGGGACTGTTTAAGTCTATAATAGGGACTCTTGTTTTTTCAAGTGTTAATAACCTGGCAAAATTTATCGGAAAATCTTATATCAAAAATTAAGTATAAACGATTTAAAAAATGAAGAGACAGGATAAAAAATAATGTTTTAAGGCTCTACTGCGTCTAACAGGACTGTTTACGCTTCGCCGCAGTAGCGGCTCGGGGTTCCGTTCGCCTAGGTCATTCCGCTGCGCTCCATTTCCACGGCTCACTACACCCACAGTTTGCCAGCCCTAAAAATGCTGCGCATTTTTCTATTCGGGCTGTCAAACCGTCGTAAACCGCCGGAACGATAAACGTAAGCGCAGGGTGGTGTGGCCGGGCACACCGGTAACACGTTCAGGTACAATTAGAGCCAAATCAACCCCGAGGAGGATTTGGCAATGGGCTGGAAGGAGACCGGTAAAATGCGGCAGAAAAAAGAGTTTGTTTTCAGATGGCTGGGAAAAGAAGAGCGCTTTACCAGGATTTGCCGGGGCGTGGCTTCATGTCCGCTATGCGGCGCCGTAAAGGGGTGCGGATCTACTGCTGGGTTTTGGACACGCTCAATTTTATATGCGCCCGCCCTGATAAACCTTGAATCGCTCAGGCTTTTCATGTACCTTTGAGCTAATGAACATTGATGATTTTGCGGCGGCCATGGCGGGTATTTGTTCCCGGAGCCTTGTTGCCCCGGGACGGCCCCTGCTGTGGACTATCATCGCCAATCCTACCGCGGGGGGATTTACCATCGGTTCCCGGTGGAAGCGGCATTACGCGGTCCTAGAGGCCTATATGAAAAAAGCGGCCGCCAATCCCCTGCGGCCCGATGCGGGACCATCCCGGGTTGCGGTGGACGCCGGCCAGGATACGGGCAGCCTTGGCAGGCTGGGGTTGGTCTTGACCCAAGGCCCGGCAAGCGCAGGTAAATTTGTCAAAGCCCTCATGGACGAGGCGGTTTCGTCCCATACCGGAACCTCCCCTTTCTACCTTATCCTTACTGCCGGGGGGGATGGGACCAGTCTGGAAGCCTTAACGGCGCTCTACTCAGCCCCCGCGGCGGTACGCTCAAACTTCGGGGTGCTCAGGCTTCCCATGGGGACCGGCAACGACGGGGCCGACGGTTGGGAACTGGATACCGTTCTGGACCGGCTCATCTATCCTTCGGAGATACAATATACCCGGGCTTTACGGCTTACCACCGCCACCCCCCGGAAAGGCCCTTTTATGGCCTTCAATATCCTTTCGGTGGGGCTGGATGCCTTTGTTACCCACATGACCAACAAGATGAAGGGCAGGCTTCCCGGGGATTCCTACAGACTCTGGGTGGATATCGCCGCCCTGCTCTACGACAGACTGTACAAGGTGGGGCCCATGGATGTTTCTGCCTACGACGAAGCGGGCGGCCAAGTCGGGCGTTTTAACGAGAAGGTCCTTCTTTTAGCGGTAGGCGCCGGCGGTCACCGCACCTACGGTTCCCATAAACGGATACTCCCGGATGATCGTAATGTTTGTGTGGTAAGGCAGATGCCCGTGTTCAGGAAAATAGCTTTGAAGGGGCTCTTTACCACCGGCGCTCATGTCCATAAACCGGAAGCAAAACTGTTTAACGCCCACCGGGTGGAGTTTCAGGGCGGGAACCCCATCTTAGCCCAAATGGACGGGGAGACGGTGCTTCTCAAAACGGAAGATTTTCCCGCCGCCATAGAGCTGACCGAGCTTGCCATACCGGTGCTTAAACGCAAAATTCATGGCGCATAACGGGGAATTATTCGAATGATAAAGCAATTTTTATGGGTGATAGTGTTACTTTCCCTGCTCCTCGCGGGGTGTGAACTTGGCGGCAGCGGTAGTGGTAATGACAATTTCGAAGAAGCCGATAGAACGTTTTGGGTCCAAAACACCAATACCGGGCGGTATTACCAAGTAGAAGCGGTTCAGCTTGCGGGCGGCAAGGAGGATGACGCCTGTATCGTTTACGGAGAACTTTCCGCTGTTAATGACAAGCGTATCTCCAGGGACACCGCCGAGGCCGTCAAACAGGAATTCGACCAACATATCTACGGACCCATAACATGTGTATTTGGTCCCTACAAAGATTTTGACGGGAACGGGAAACTCATTCTGTTCCTTTTGGATATACAAGATGGTTACAAGCCCTTAAGCGGCTCTTCCTACATTGCGGGGTATTTTAATCCCATAGATACCTTCCCCAACCGAGTATATTCCTTTTCAAACGCAGCGGATATGATCTACCTGGACATCGACCCCGGTATTGCGGGAGCCGCCGAATTTTATTCCACCATTGCCCATGAATTTCAGCATTTAATCAACTTTTCAACCCGTTATAACAATAAAGACCTCCCGGACGTGCAGGATATTTGGATTGATGAAGGGCTGGCCTCTGCGGCTGAATATATTTACAGCCAGGAGCACGGCCAGGGGCATATTCAGATGAAGATCGATTTTTTTAATAAAGATAAGGACTATGACAATTATCCTTCCGCTATCTCCCAGGGGAATAATTTTTTTACCTGGGTAGAGGATAAAAATGTGTATGATGAATACGCTACGGTATATCTCTTTTTCCAGTGGCTCAGGATTCATGCCGATAACGGCGCCGGTATATACAGAGATATTATCACTGCGAAGGATCTCAACCAGGCGGCGGTAACCAAAGCCGCAGAAAAACATATTGACCGAACATTCGGCGACTGGGAGACGCTGCTGGGAACTTGGCTCCTGGCAAATTATGTCAACGCTTCAAGCGGAACATTGGGGTATACGGGGAAAATTATCACAAAACCGGTTACGATTGATGATAAGAGTTTGGGTTTATCCCCCGGGGAAGGGGTATTCAGCGGGTTCAGCAACAGTGTCACATTTTCAGGGCCCACGGAGGCGGAAAAAATATCATTCCCCTCTATCCGGTATATCAAGGTCGGCGTAGACGGGAAAACAACCTCCATAAATGAGGCCGGCCAAACTACCGGGAGATCTGCTGATCGCCTCCTCACCTTTAACGCCAATACGAATTCTAAGCGGTATATCAAAATACCTATCAATATTCAAGGCAGTGAAACCGGTAAGCTTACCGGCGTAAAGGCTGCCGGAGCCGGAGACAAACCGGCCGATCCTGAGCGGACGGCGGCGCCGGCGTTGAAGCCTCTCCCGGTGGATATCCGTATCCGCTTCTGAGGCCTCTTATAAAAGCCGCTTTTTCAACAGTTTTACTGTTTCCTCAAACTGCGCCAGTTTCTTCCTTGTGAGGATTACAAAAAAGTTATCCTCCACTGTTCCCACAACCTGATCCATCTCTTCTTTGTTGCGGTAGGTGATGGTCCGGAAAGGGTCCTGGAAGTCCTTGGCCCGGCTGCGGTAGACCTGGTCCGTGATCCAGCGCTTTGTTTCCAGGGCGTGTTCAAGTGCGCGGACGAAGCCGCCGGCATCCGCCGCATTGATCCGGAGGAATTTAAGGATGGTCCAGGCGTGGCGGGCCTTGTCCAAGGGATAAGCGGCCCAAAAATCGTCATAGGCTTTGTGGACAGCCTCCCAGCTTTCAATGGTCTCTTCCCGAATTCGGGAACGTAAATCATCCACCCGAAAGGCGGGAACGATTTGACCGCCCAGGTTTACCCAGTCTGTAATACGATCCCCCGGTGTGTTATGCGCTTCGGGCTTTTCCATTTCTTCAGCCAAAGCCTCGAAGGAAAGATCCGGCCGGGATTCCAGGTAGGCGATGAGGGCATTCGTGGCGTAGAAACGGAGCATTTCCTCGTATGCGGCCCGGGCTTTCCGGGGTTTGAGCAGTACCGCCTGTCGTTCGTTTCGTTCCAGTTCCGGGGCGCTTATCTCCTCACCGGTCCCGGGGGGTTTCTCCGCCTTCATCCAAGAGTCTATCCGGAACAGGGCTGCGATGATCTCCTCCGCCGTGTCCGGGGCCAGGTAGTCCGTCTCGATGTGTTGGACCTTGATCACCCGCTTGTCCCGGTCCGCGGCCTTCCAGGAATTTCGTTCCAGGGCGTAGAGATTGTACATCCAAAAATAGGCGGGCATTACTTCTAAACGATCTTTCCGCACATTGTGGTTCACCAGGGAGAAAGGAAGAGTGATATTGAGTTCGTAGGGGTAATCCCCCTTGGCGACAATAACAAAACTGGCAAAGCGGCTGGAATGTTTCAGGCTTACCGAAAGGCCGGGCCAAAAACCGCGGCCCGCACGGATCTCCCCGTCATTAGCCCTGCTGTTGTGGTTTGACCCGATATTAGCGCCGGCTGCCAGATTGGAAAGCCCCTGGAGAAGAGATGCAATGAGGAAAGAGTTGTTGTGGTGCTGTTCATGGATGGGGAAGATCAGGTTGTTGAGAAGTTCACAGCAGGAGACGGTGGAATTATCCCCCAGCACCGAATGGATAAGCCTGGCGCCGTACTTGAGGTTACTCCGCCTGCCCATGACAAAGCGTACCGCCTTGGAACCGTAAAAGGCATGGCAAGCGTAACCTACAATACCGTTCACCATCTCCACCCCTTCCCCGATCTGGCTGGGTTCATCCTCCGATGAGAGTATGGTCAGGTTCTTGAGCTTGTTGGCCCCCTTGATGTAGGCCGCTTCTCCCACGGTAACATCCTTGATCACCGCACAGTTTTTTATAACCGATCCTGAACCAACTTTGCCGTAAAGTCCCCGTTTACTTTCGCAGCTTTTTTGTGTAATACCCCATAGTTTTTCTGTCATCACCGTATCGTCCCGATAGCATGCCCAGAGATAGGCATCGGCGCATATCATATCCGCGAAGGGCAGTATGGATCTGCCCCCGGCCTCGTTCATCACATCGATCCAGACCCGGACATCTTCCTCCTCGCCGTCCTTGATAATCCCGTTGCCGAATTTGGCGTGGTTGGTGGTCTGCATCTCGTCTATCCGGGAAAGGATAACCTGGTTGCCGATAATGTAATGGGAAATGAAGGAGCAGTCCTGAATGGCGGTATTATCCCCAATGTCGCAGGAAATAATAGTGCTGTTCCTGATGCCCGCAGAAACATTGTAATCGTGATGCCGCAGGAGCAGATCCCGCAGTACCCCCAGGCGTATGAGCCCGTAAAAATTGGAATTCCGTATCAGTGCGGGATCAAAGGGATCGGTTACCAAAAAGTTTTCCCAGTTGGAACAGAAGTTATCGTTCTTAACCAGGGTTTCTGTTTCCTGGACCTTGAGCCTGCGCCAGGTTCTTTCTTTCTTTCCGGCCTGTTCATTCCGCAGCCAGTACTCATCCTTTCCCGCCGGGAGATAGGCTTGGGGAATAAAGTCATAACCGTAACGCTCAGAGGCTTTATCCAATATCTCAGTCATTTTTCCTCACTCTTTTTTTAGTTCTCTTCGTAATATCTTGATTATAAAGGGAATAGAAAAAAAGAAAGATACAATATCCGAAGAAGGCTGGCTTAACTGTACCCCGAGGAGTCCTAAAAAGTTCGGCAGGATCAACAGAAAAGGTAACAGGAACAGGCCTTGGCGGGACAGGGCCAGGAGACTGGCTATCCGGGCTTTTCCCATGGTTTGGGTCATCATATTGCAGAGGAATACCCATCCCAGGAAGGGCATGGCGATACAATGGAAGCGCAGGTACCGGACGCCGATGACGAGAAGCTCCGGGTCGTCCTTTCGGAACAAGGCGATTATTGGGGGGGCGAAGACAGCCATACACAGGGCGAGTATCGACATAGTTATGGTGGCAAACCGGGCGCAAAACCAGAAGGCCTTTTTTACCCGGTCGTAAAGTTTTGCGCCGTAGTTAAAGCCGCATACGGGCTGGAAACCCTGGCCCATTCCCAGGACCGCCGAGCTGGCGACAAGGCTGAGACGGTTAACAATGCTAATGGCTGCAATGGCGGCATCTCCGTATATCCCCGCACGGTGGTTGATCAGCACCGTGGCGGCGCTCTGCAGACCCTGTCTAAGCATGGAAGGAATTCCTCCCCGGACAATTTCAATGTAGTTTCTGATACTGGGGGAAAAGTGTTTAGGATTAATACTGATATTTCCCATTTTCGTACAACCCCGGAGGAGGATGATACAGCCTACGAGCTGACTTATGGCGGTTGCCAATGAGGCCCCAAGAACCCCTATGTGTAAGCCGAAAATAAAAATGGGGTCCAGGATGATATTAAGAACCGCTCCGGCGATCATGCCGAACATGGCGTAGAAGGAACTGCCCTGGAAACGGAGTTGGTTATTCAAAACCTGCGAAGTAGCCATAAAGGGACCGCCGATAAGGATGAACAGCATATAATCCAGAGTATAGGGAAGGATGGTGGGGGTTGATCCTAAAGCTTGGGACAGGGGTCTGATGACGATAAGCCCCAGGATTGATATTGCGGCTACCGCGATGAAGCAGCTGATAACCCCTGTGGCTGCCATCCGGGATGCCTTATCAAAATGTCTGGCCCCCAGTTCCCGGGAAATGTAGTTCCCCGACCCCTGACCAAAGAGAAAGCCCATGGCTTGGATAATGGCCATCAGAGGGAAAACTACCCCCACAGCGCCCACCGCGCTGGTTCCCAGAGAGCTGACAAAGAAGGTATCCGCCAGATTGTAAATACCGGAAATCATCATGATGATCATACTGGGAATACCCAGCCTTACCACCAGTTTTTCAACCGGGGCGGTGGTCATGTGGCGTAGTTTTTCATCCTGACGATTTTGATGTTCTTCCATTATCTGCCGGATCAGTATATGCCTTTCCGCAGTTTTATGCTACAATCCCCCTAAGACCATGGAAAAAAAGCTGCTCCTACATCGGAGGGCGATGCAGGCCGAAAAGCCCTGAAACCTGCTTTTCCCACTACCTGGGTTTGCCCGGAGAAGCGGCGTTGGCGCTGATCGGTTCGGTTTTTATCAATATTTGTTCCGCCCTGTCGGTATGGATAGAACGGCTCCGCCGCTACCTGGTGATGCGATCTTACCGGGTCCGGGTGGAGTAAGGGAGAAAAGAAATTTAACCGCAAAATGGAATTTTACTATCAGCGGATAAAGTATAATTATCATAGAAATAAATGAACTTCGTAACCATAGACTTCGAAACCGCCAAGTATTCCCGAGAGAGCGCGTGTGCGGTGGGGTTGGTAAAATTCCAAAACGGAAATGCCGCGGATACCTTCTATTCTTTGATCCGGCCGCCGATCCTCTATATTAGGCCGGAGTTTACGGACATCCACGGCCTTACGGTTGATGATGTTAAGGACGCCCCCACTTTTGCGGATCTTTGGGACAGCGCCATACTGCCTTTCATTAGAGATATGCCATTGGCGGCCCATAACGCGCCTTTCGACATGGGGGTGCTGCGGGCGGTATTGGAGTGGTACGGGCTTTCGGTTCCCCGGCTGAACTACTTTTGCACCCTGGTCCTGTCCAGAAATGTCTGGCCCGAACTGAGATCCCACAGCCTCCCCAGGCTTGGAGAACGCTTTGGTATATGCTACGAAGCCCACAATGCCTTAGACGATGCCCGTACCTGCGGCGATATCGTCTGTCTCGCGGCGCAGAAAACCGGCAGCGCTAATCTGAAGGATCTGCTCCACGCCGCCGGGGTGAGAATGAAAAAATTATTCTGATAGTAAAACTACGGCGTGACTCGTTTCCTATCCCGGGGGAACAAACTCGCTTCTTTTACGTTTGCCAGCCCCAGGATCTTCTGGGTGAGCCGCTCGCAGCCTATGGCGAAACCGCCGTGGGGAGGGCAGCCGTATTTCAGGAGCGCCAGGTAGTTCTCCATATCCTCCGGCTTAAGACCGAACCGGGGAAGCACTTCCAGGAAGGCGTTGTAGTCGTGCTGGCGTTTTCCGCCGGTGGTTATTTCCAGCCCGCGGAACAGGCAGTCAAAGCTCATGGTTGAGGCAGCCTTACCGTCCCCCAGATCCAAGGGGTAGGTATAAAAGGGCCGGTGCCGCCGGGGGAACTGGTTTACAAAGATAAGCTCTATGCCGTGTTCCCGGCCGGCCCAGGCGCAGAGGAGCCGTTCCGCCTCGGGGTTGATGTCGAAAAATTTCCCCGCCCCCCCCTTGCTTTTGGCAGCCTCTTCGGTGGCGATTTTCATTGCTTCATCGTAGGGAACCGTGGGGGCCTTTTCCACCAGGGCGGGGGCGGGGACCGTGGAATTCCAGGCGGCCACATCGTTACTGTTCTTACGCAGCACTTCCTCAAAGACATGGGCCAGTACTCCCTTTTCAAGCTCTATCAGATCCTTTTCCGAATCGATAAAACCCATCTCCACATCCAGGGAAACGTATTCATTAAGATGCCGGGGGGTATCGTGTTTTTCCGCCCGGTAGGCCGGAGCAATTTCGAAAACCCGTTCCAGTCCGCTGGCAACCATGGTCTCCTTATAGAACTGGGGAGATTGGGCAAGACAGACCTTGCGGTCAAAGTATTCTACCTCAAAAAGCTCGGTACCCCCTTCGGTACCCCCCGCCACAAGCTTGCTGGTTTTTATCTCCGTAAAATCCTGGCTCCGCAGGTATGCCGCAAAGGCTTCGATGATAGTAGCCTGGACTTTGAAGATAGAGCGTATCTTAGGGTTCCGCAGGGATAGTGTGCGATTATCCAGGATCGATTCCAGCCCGGTCTTTGCTGCATCCTCGTTCACCTGATAGGGCAGGTCCGGAACAGCGCGACTGAGGACTTCCAGGGAACTGACCCTGAGTTCCGTCCCTCCCGGGGCTTTTTCGTTCCGCGCGGGAATACCCCGGGCCCAAATCACCGATTCCAGGGTCAAACCAGGCTTTTCCGGCACCGTTGCGGTATCTTGTAATACAAGCTGTAATACACCGGAACGATCTCGAAGTATCACAAAGGTGATGCCCCCCAACTCCCGAATACGGTGTACCCAGCCGGCGACTTCGATAGAACAAAGTTCTTCGGAACTTTGCCCGGACGCTCCGGTAACCGTACCTTCCAATATGTCCTTCGCTAAGACGCGCATAATCCTTCCCCTGCCTGTTACAATTTACCTGAGTATATCAGCACATGGGAGGAAATTTAATACCCTATTCCCCCGTCCCGATCCTCTTCTCTATCTGGGTTCCGGCGATTTTCGGGTCCGCCCTGCCGTTGGTGGCAGCCAATACCCTGCCTACCAGGTAAGCGGTGAGGGTATGTGTCCGCTTGGCGTTACCCCCGATCAGAGAGGAGCGGAGTTCCGCCACGGTGGCCTGCTCCTCGGCAAAAACTGCCTGCACGGTTTCGGCGATTTTTGCGGGGTCCGTAAGCTGCTCCCAACCCCGTTCCTTGACGATAGTTTCCGGCTCCCTGTCCTCGGCGAGGATCACCTCCAGGGTCTGCTTGCCGTTTTTACCGGAAACGGTTCCCCCGGCGATAAGGACCGACAGTGATGCTAATCGTTTCGCCGTCAGCTTTAAGGTTCCGATATCAGAGGGGGGTATCCCTTCCCGGTGGAGTATGTGTTTAACATCGACCAGGAGAAAATTAGCGATCCGAAGCGCGGCATCCTTGGTTTCCAGACCCTGAGCGCGGGCTTCTTTAACCGCAGCCTCGAAATAATCGGCCTGGGCCTTTTCTTCGCAGATAAGGTCCGCCTGTTCTTCCGTAAGGCCATAGTCCGCTACAATGCGTTTGACACGCTTGAGGGGGAGTTCGGTCAAAGAATCTTCCACGGATTTCAGGAATACTGCGTCGGGACAAAAGACTGGAAGATCCGGCTCGGGGAAGTAGCGGTAATCCTGGGCGTTTTCCTTAGTCCGCATGGGGGCGGTTTCGTCCCGGTTCTCATTCCAGAGCCGGGTTTCCTGGATCACTTCCCTGCCCTGGTCCAACAGTTCCCCCTGGCGGACGATTTCGTAGTCCAGTCCCAGCCGCACAAAGCGGGAGGAGTTGAGATTTTTTATTTCCACTTTTTTCCCCAGACCCTTGCCGGGAAAGTTGATAGAGACGTTGGCGTCCGCCCGAAGGCTGCCTTCTTCCATGTTGCCGTCGCAGACCCCCAGGTAGCGGACGGTACGGCGCAACTGCTGGATAAAAAGCTCCGCCTCCTCCCCGGTCTCCATATCCGGCTCGGTGACGATCTCCAGGAGGGATACCCCGGCCCGGTTGTAGTCTAAGAGAGACGCAGTTCCGGTGTGGATCATCTTCCCCGCATCCTCCTCAAGATGGCATTCTTTGATACGCACCCGTTTCTTGATCGAAGCTGAGCGGCCCTTGCCTTCAAGTTCCATCCAGCCTTCCTGCCCCAGAGGAGAAGCGAATTGGGAGATCTGGTAATTCTTGGTCATGTCTGGGTAGAAATACTGTTTCCGCTCAAACCAGGTAGTTTCGGGGATGCGGCAATTCATGGCTCGGGCTACCATACAGCCCATACGCATGGCCTCAATGTTAAGAGCCGGCAGGACCCCGGGGTAACCCAGGCACACCGGGCATATATTGGTATTGGGCTCGTCCCCAAAGACGGAGCGGCAGCCGCAAAAAACCTTCGTTTTGGTTAACAGGTGGATATGAACTTCGAGGCCGATGAAGGACCGGTACTTCATGATTGGCTCCAGAATTTTTTATAGCCCTCGGGGTGGGGGAAGGGGTGGCTGGCCTCGTAGCTTTCCACTATGTCCAGGAGGGTTCCCTCGGCAAAGGCCCGGCCTATAAGCTGGACCCCCACGGGGAGGCCGCCCTCAACACTTACGGGGAAGGCCAGGGCGGGAAGCCCCGCCAAGTTGGCGCAGCAGGTGTAGAGATCCGCCGCTTTTTGCGCGAATGGCGTAAGGTTACCGGGACCGCGGTCAAAAGCCCTGGTGGGAAACACCGGGAGGAGTATCGCACACACAGTTTTACTGTCCGAGTAATCGGGGCTGCCCAGGTATGATTCAAAGTTCCGCCTGATGCCCCCACGGATACGCTGGGCCCGGAGGTAGTACCGGTCCTGGAAACCGGATCGCAGCACAAAGGTCCCCAGAAGTATCCTGAGCTTAACCTCCGCCCCAAAGCCCGCATCCCGGGCCTTGTCGATCATGTCGTCGGGATTTTCCGCCCAATCCGGCCGCCGCCCGTAACGTACGCTGTCGAACCGGGCCAGGTTGGCGCTGGCCTCGGCGGTAGCGATGGTATAGTAAGCGGGTACCCCGTATTTCAGGCTGGGGAGATCCACGTCAACCAGGGTATGCCCTAAAGCCCTAAGCCTTGTCTTAGCCAGTTCAAAGCCCCGGGCAACTTCGTTTTCCAGTACCGCTGCCTGGGCCGCTGCCTGGAGCGCGGCTTCCTCACCGGCTTCGCCTGCCGCCCCCGTTATTTCCGAAGAAATTGCCCTAGCTATTGCTTCCGGAGACAGCACGCCAATGGTGCGCGGCGCAGTTTTACTGCGGGCTTCACCGAATAAAGCGGGAGCTCCGGCGGGGGCGTCCTGTGACGTCTGGTCCAGAGGGTCTCCCCCGCGGATGGCGGCGAAAACCGCCCGGCAGCGCTCTGTACTATCCGCCAGGATACCGATAGATTCCAGGCTGGAAGCGTAGGCTACCAAACCGAACCGGGACACCGCCCCGTAAGTGGGTTTAAGCCCCACCACCCCGCAAAATGCGGCGGGCTGACGAATGGAGCCCCCGGTATCGGAACCCAGGGCGTAAGGGACGAGCCCCGCAGACACCGCCGCGGCGGAACCCCCGGAAGAACCTCCGGATACCCGGCTCTGGTCCCAGGGATTGTTGGTCCGTTTGATGGCGGAATTATCCGTGGAGGAGCCCATACCGAATTCGTCCATGTTGGTCTTGCCGATAACCATCCCCCCCAGGGCTTCCAGCTTCTGTACCGCCGTGGCAGTGTAGGGGGACTTCATCTGTTCCAGGAGTTTTGAGCCGCAGCTTATGGAAAAACCCTTTACGGCAATATTATCCTTCACCGCAAAGGGGAGCCCGATACCGGCGTTTCCCGGACCTATGCGGGGCGCCTCTCCGGCTTCGGACCGCAGGCCGGCAAACTCAATAAAGGCGCCGATTTTTTCTTCCCAGGCCTTGAAATATGGTAAATAACCTTCCGGCAATGGTACTACCATGCGCTCCTCCGTTTAAAGGTATGGACTAATCGGGATAAATGTTGCCGCGGTTCCGGGCACAAAATCCTTAGGACATCATATCCTACAGAACATTGGGAATCACTATAAAACGGCCGTCCCGATCACCCGCATTATTTAACAGGTTGGAGACTAAAGTCTCATCAGGCCGGACCCGGTCTGAGTTCAAACCCTGGGAAACGGTATTTTGAGAATTATTCGGATTATCGTTAGGGACATCGGATCTGAAATGAGCCGCAGGCCGAAACCGGTCTGATGAACCGGTCCGGGCGGCATCACCGGTATTTTCCGCGGGAAAACCCGCCGGAAAGGCCGATGCGTCATTGTCCGCCGCCTGCATGGCCGCAAAAAAACCAAGCATCTGCTCAAAGGCGGGAAATGCCGCAGCCAGTTCATCCTCACCCATATTGAGATGGGCAAGTTGGGCGGTTACCTGTAAATCTCCGATTTTCATGCAATGATCCTGGCATAATTGGGTATTCTATGTCAACACGCAGCCGGTACACACATCACCCCCGACTCATCGCACAGTTAGGCCATGCCGTGAACCATGGGCGGGATTTGCCGGGATAAAAGCTTGCCGAAATGTTTACCAGGACAGCTTCAGGTAGCAAGATAATCCTGACAATAAAATGGTCCGCCACATTTCTATATCCGGCAGGCTGTCAGGCGGGGAAGGGGGAGAAACAGCGTCCCCTGTGTCGGCGTTTATCAGTTTTTCATAACCCCAGGGAAGCATAAAAGCTTTTTGAACGCCCAAAAGGAAGGAGAAATTTCGAAGCCCCTGTATGCGCGGCTGTATTCCCATATCAAGGAGAAAAAACATAATTCCCGTGTTGGCAAGATTGACGGGGCCTATTGTTTCATGGGCTTCACTGCCGCCAAAAAGCTGCTTCTTTTGATAATCATAGGCCGCTTCTATATTCCCAAGAAAAACGTTTGCCGCCCCAAGCGAAACAGTAAAGTGAAAAAATCCGGGCCTGTAGAGAAATCGTGCCAGTCCATACCCCACATGCGTATTCAGGGAACCGGTTAAATTAAAAAAACTGAACGGAAATAAAAGGTACCGTTGGTTAGACATGGTTAAGGCTCCCTCTACGGCCCCCGCAGTATAGAGCCAGCCCAGGGTTCCTTCAAAGCCCGCTGTTTTCCCCCCTCCCTTCAAGGTGTAGGAGCCTGTAAAGGCGTCAAGACCGGCGGCAAACAGATTTTCCCTGTCGTTGCTGAGAATATCAATAGTTGCCTTGAAATACCGGAACGACAGCAGATGCCGCTTCTCGTAGAGGAGCGATAATCCATACCCGTATATGGCGGGAATATCAAACTTGCCGAAAAACCAGTAGAAACTCCCCGTATCCCATCTGCCCTGGGCGAACAAAAAAGAGGGAATAATATCAACGGCCCCCAAATGAACCGGTATTTCATTGTTGATAAAATAACCGTTTCCGCCATTGCTGTAAAACTGCGGAATTTCAAAATCAGCGCTTAAAAAATCATGGTGGAAAAACCCGCCGGAAACCTGAAGGCCGATTCTGTTTGCGTCAAGACCGCCCCAATACCGAACAAAGTCAATAGCTCCGTCCGCCTGGGTCAGGCTGGAAATAAGCTGACCGGTGTTTATGCCGGCAAAGACGCGGCCGGATTTATATGACAAGCCGGCGTCCCAATAGAAAGCGGCTCCGTCCTTGTCAACCCACAAAGTACCGGTTTGGCCGGAGAGGGACAGCTTATCAACGGCGGGACAAGGCAATGCCGCCGCCAGATACAAAAGGAGCCCCAGCGCCGCGGCCGGAGCTCCTTTACCTATACTCATTGTACGCGCTTAATGATACAGCTCATAGAGGGCCTTTCCAAAATCCACCGGCATGTGAATATATACGGTCTCCGTCTCATCAAAGGCGTTCGGGATAAGATCTTTAATCTGTATTAAAACCACTTTGAATCCAACGGTATTGTACGTTTCAATACCAGTAGCGCTGGAAAGCTGCGTGCCTTTATCATCTTTGAAGCCGTAGAGCCTCGGCGTATTGCCGTCGTGCTCCACCAACTTCTCCAGGGTAAAATGATTCGCGGTAAAGAACTTTTGCATGTCAATACCGAATACGGCGCCGTCCTCCTTATTCGGCCACTCTTTTCCGCTGGGCAAACCTTCGGGAATCCAGAACCGGGCGTCCTTCCCGGTGGCGTTTATGGCGGCTTTTAATTTTTGTAAACCGTCCTTAATCCATAGGTAGCTGTCCCATTCATCCTTGGCCGCCTGGGGGATATACTTCTTATCCTTAATAGCGTCATAGGCGTCGATAAGCGCCTCAATGGAGGCCAGATAGTCCGCCTTGGACTTGTTTAGTAAAGCGGCGTCTTGGTTTTTCAAAAAATTATTTCTGAAAGGCAGCCTGTTTACGTCCGCTTTTTTCAGTTGGGCCAGAAACCCGTCATAATCTTTCCAGTCATCATATTTTAGGAAAGAAAAATCCGTTTCCCAGTTGTATGAAGCCAGCCACTCAAAACTTGCTTTTACAAGGCGCAGGCCCGCCAGGAGGACGTCCATCTCCGTTTTGCTGATAACAGCATCTCCCTCGAAAATTTCATCAAGGCCGAATTTTTCAGCAAGCGCCTCGTCCAGCGTTATGGAATCGCCGGCTTTTAATCGTTGAACCCGGCCGGATACCGCTTCAAAGGTCTCTCCAAAGACCGACGTAAGAATATCGTCAAAAACGAGGTCAAGCCCGCTGGTGTTGTGGTTAAGCAGATTTGCCGCCAGCACAAGCGTCCATGTGGTGTAACTTTCCGCTTTGCTGCTTAGGCTGTCCGTATAACTTTTGGTTGACTTAAACCACTCGGGAACCGACAATTCAGGAACCGTGCTGGTCCCCCCACCATCGGAATAATCCTTCATCCAGTCGTCGGAAAACAGGGCGCCCATGGTAGCGGGGTAGCTTTTTACCCCCAGATGATTCCGCATAAGATCTCCCAACTTGGGATCAACGCTTATCGCCGCGAGTTCCGCCAGGGCGGAATAGATAATAGCTTCGGGGTTGTCCGGATTCGTGGTATAGGCGTCTCTATAGGCCTTCACAGCCCCGTCGTAGTCATCCTTCAGCAGTAAAGCGTTGGCTGTCCCGATGGCATCCTGCACCTCGCTTGGTAACGCCAGATCCTCTCCGTTATCCCATGTTACCGTGCCGGTAACTTCAAACCCTGTTATGCCCGCGGCGGATACCGTTGTCTTAATCGTACCGCCGCCTTTAGAGGGGGTAAGCGTGAATGTCAGATTGGAGCCGCTTCCGCTTACTTCTTTTACCGTACCCGTGCTTGTCTTGCTGACGTCGCCGCTGACGCTGACCAGCTTGTAATAGTTCCCCGCTGCCGGCGCGAGCGCCCTTGCCGTGGCGCTGATGGTCAGCGTATACGTTGAATCCTCCGCGGTACCCGTATACGTTACCGAATCATCGACGACGGGCGTGGTGCTGCCGTTGTCGCATCCCGTCAGCGCCAATCCCAGGATGAAGGCAAGCGCAAACGCCGGCACTCCCAAAACAAAAAATCTGTTTTTCTTCATTGAAGAAACTCCTTCGCGGGTTCCGCCCCGCGCGCGGTCTGTTCCCGCCGTCAAAATTTGTTGTATGTTCACCGCTTGCGCGGAGTAACACCCTATCCGCGAACCGCGGAGAATGCGCGGCTTCAGGGGATAACCGCCGAAACCACCGGGCCCCAGCCGCCGGCTTCGCCTTTCGCGTTTTCGTAGCGGCAGCACACAAATACCGTCATGCCCGCGTCCTCCGCGTCGAACACCAGCTTCTCCTTCCGGCGCCGGGTAAACCGGTGCGGCAGGCCCTCCCCGTCCGCCGGGGGCTTCATCAGGTAGTGCTTCTTGGACGCCGCCTGCTCCAACGTCGCGCCGCCCTGGGGCATGATCCCCATGTAGACCGCGTAGCCGTAGTCGCTCCGCGGGTCCAGCCTCCCGGTCCCCGGCTGCGGCGACAGGTGCGCCGTCAGGGTGTGGGGCCCGCCGGTATAGCTCAGGGACGCCGAGGGAACCCCTTCCGGTATGGGTACGGGCGAAGGATCATCCTTGTCCCGGAAGCCCAGGGCCGCCCAATCGGCCAAAGTCAGCGGCGGCACCTTGAACCGCCGGTCCCGAATGAAGCGCATTTCCGCCGTCAGGGCCTTAAAGGCCTCCCGGCATTGCACGGTGATGACGTGGGAACGCTCCGCCTCGTCCATAGCCTTCCACAGGATGGAGTCCGCGGCGGAACACAGGTTTCCCAGGCCCTCGTACTCTGCGGCGGTCACGCCCCAGGCGGTCCGCCGTTCGGCGGTCATGTAGAATAACCAGGTCCGGCACATAGCCAAAATCTCCGCGCGCGGCCCCGGCATCCAATCGTTACTCATAAAGGCTCCTTTCCGTTTTGTGGGGTATAGTGAATAGCCCGAAAGCCGCGGCTTCCGGGTCAAAAGCCGTGGCTTTCGGGTCAAAAGTTTTGGCTTCCGGGTCAAAAGCCATGGCTTTCCGGGTCAAAGGCTGAGGCGGTTGATTGAAAAGCGGCGGCGAATGGGGTAAAAACCGCCCTATATGGGGTATGGGGTAATTCTATATTATACAAAGAATTAGGTAGCATTATCCGTTTTTCCCTAAATCTGTCTGTGTACGTGGATATAATTGTACCCGGTCCGGGTTTTATTGTCAATAGGGGAGTATCCGGCTCAGGATCATATACAACAGGGTTCCGCCAATAATACTGATCAGGGAATTCCGCTTCCACAGATGTACCAGGGCGGTGAAGGCGGACGCGGCCAGTACCGGGAAGCC
>JAITBG010000179.1 GCA_031283725.1 Treponema sp.
TATTGGAAATAGAAATTGAGAAAGAGAAGATCCAATTGAGGTTACTGGAAGAAGAAAACAAAAAATATGATAAAATGTTAAATAGAAAATAAAAAACGGGCAACTGCACATAACGAGACTGTCGAATTAGTCCTTCTAGATCGGCACTTGCCCGCCTCTCCCATTCATGAGAGTTCGGGTGATCTGTTTTTTCTGTGCCCTACACCTTCCCTGCTACCACGGTGTTAAAAAATTCCCGGGCTTCTTCCGCCGGAATATGGTGCCGCTCGTTCCCCACAGAGACTTCTACGCCGGGCTTATGGCATTGTTTCATACAGAAACTGGACTTAAAGCGGATCTTCTCGTGGAGATCCTTTTCCTCGATCATCTGCTGAAACGTCTGGATCACATTATAGGCCCCTTTGATATGGCAGGAACTTCCGATACAAACGCATAACTCAAGCATGGTGTACCTCCTTATGCAGGTAATCTACATGGAGCAGTTCGTGGACTTTGCCCTTGAGCAGACCGCTGTAGAGCTCTATCATCAAAGGGTTCTCTTCAGAACGCTTGATATTACACAGTTTATCCGCAGCGTAAAGACCCTGCCCCCGGGACAGTTTTTCTTCCCAGCTTACTACTGGCTGGCCCGCGCCGGAAACACAGCCGCCGGGACAGGACATGACTTCCACAAAGTCATAGTGTTCTTCCCCGGATTTGATCCGCTCAATAAGATCCGCCGTATTCTTGAGGCCGCTCACTATTGCTATTTTCAGTTCCTTGCCTTTAAAGAGGATGATGGTGGTTTTGAGGCCCTCCATGCCGCGGACCCCCGTCCAGGCCAGGGACATGAGCGTCCCCGCAGATTTATCCGTGGTAACCCGGCGGAGCACCGCTTCGGTAACGCCCCCGGAAACCCCGAAAATAACCCCGGCGCCGGAAATAGTGCCAAAAGGCATATCCACCGCTTCAGGCTGCAGGGTAGTCATGATGATCCCCGATTCTCGGATCATCTTGATCAATTCCTGGGTAGTGATCACGTAGTTTACCTGGGGTTTTCCCTTGATCTTAAATTCGTCCCGGGCTGCCTCAAACTTTTTCGCCGTACAGGGCATCACCGCCACATGGATGTGGGGCCTGCTGGTGGAACGGCTGGTTTCTTCTCGGATCACCGAGGCGAACATCTGCATGGGGGAACGGCAGGTGGATATGTGGGGAAGCAGTTCGGGATAATTTTTTTCCGCAAACTGTATCCAGGCAGGACAGCAGGACGTAAAGAGAGGCATGCCCCCGCTCTCCCCGTTCTCGATACGGTTGAGGAATTCGTTTGCCTCCTCCACCACGGTGATGTCCGCGCCGGTGGCAGTATCGTAGATCTCGTCAAAACCCATACGGCGCAGGGCCGCGACGATGAGACCGATGGCGTTTTCCTTCCGGGTAAAACCGAATTCTCTGGTAACCGCTACCCGGACCGCCGGGGCTATCTGGATCGTAACTTTAGTATTCCTGTCATCCAGGGCCGCCCAGATTTTATCGGTATCGTTCCTCACGGTGATGGCCCCGGTGGGACACACCGCGGCGCACTGCCCGCAGCCTACGCAGGGGGATTCCCCGATGGGATCGCCAAAGACCGGGCTTACCCGCATCTTGGCCCCCCGCCCGGCAAAGTCGATGGCCCCCACAGACTGGATCTCGTTACACATACGGATACAGTCGCCGCAGAGTATACATTTGCTTTCATCCCGGATAATGCAGAGGGATGATTCGTCCAGCCTGGGCGCCGCATTGGTGTTGGGGAAACGGACATCGTTAAGATCAAAACGCAGGGCCAGTTCCTGGAGCTTGCAGTTTTTGCTCTTCTCGCAGGTAGTGCAGTCCCGGCAGTGGTTTGCCAAAAGCAGTTCCAGGATATTTTTCCGGTATTTCCGCAGCCGCTTCGTATTGGTCCGTACCACCATTCCCGGCTTGGGGATGGAGGAACAAGACGAGTCCAGGCCGCCTCCATCAATTTCCACCATGCACATGCGGCAGGCGCCGTATACGGATAGATCCGAATGGTAACAGAAGGCGGGCATATCTATCCCCGCCTTGCGGATCAGTTCCAAAATATTTTTCTCCCCCGCAATTTCCACGGGGACTCCGTCTATGGTCATGAATTCTCTGGTAGCCATTTCAGCTTGCCTCCTTAACCGCGCCAAAGGGACAAGTGCTTACACAGGCGCCGCATTTGATGCATTTACTCTGATCGATTTCGTGAATGGTTTTCGCCGAACCGTTTATGGCGCCCACGGGACAGCCCTTGGCGCATTTCGTACAGCCCTTACAGGCTTTGGGATCAATGGTGATGATCTTCAGCTTCTGGCAGCTCCCGGCGGGGCAGTGTTTGTCTCTAATATGCGCCTCGTATTCGGAGCGGAAATTCTTAATGGTGCTCACAACCGGAAACGGAGCGGTCTTGCCCAGGCCGCAGAGGGCGGTGGCAGCAATGGTGTCGGCCAACTCCTCCAGGAGTTCAATATCCCCCTCCTTCCCCTGGCCCACCACGATCCGTTCCAGGATTTCCAGCATACGTTTCGTACCCTCTCTACAGGGGATACACTTGCCGCAGGATTCGTTCTGGGTAAAGTTCATAAAGAACCGGGCAATTTCCACCATACAGGTGCCGGAGTTCATCACCACCAGCCCGCCGGAACCGATGATGGCCCCCGCGTCCTTGAGAGAATCGAAATCCATGGACAGATCCAGGTCCTTGGCGGTAAGGCAGCCCCCGGAAGGTCCGCCTATCTGGACCGCCTTAAACTCCGCGCCGTTCCTGATGCCCCCGCCTATGTCGAAGATAACCTCCCGCAGGGATGTTCCCATGGGCACTTCAATGAGGCCGGTGTTCACAATATCCCCGGTAAGGGCGAAGGTCTTGGTCCCCGGACTATTGGCGGGCCCTATGCCCTTGTACCAGGCCGCGCCTTTTCTGATGATCAGGGGGATATTGGCAAATGTCTCCACATTGTTGAGCAGCGTAGGCTTTTCAAAAAGCCCCTGCTCCACGGTACGGAAGCGTTTAACCCGGGGCATCCCCCGCTTGCCTTCGATGGAAGCGGTAAGGGCGCTGCCTTCGCCGCAGACAAAGGCCCCGGCTCCCCGGAATATCTTAAGAACAAAGTTGAAACCTGAACCCAGGATGTTTTCGCCCAAGAGCCCGAACTCCTTAGCCTGGGCTATGGCGATCCGCAGCCGGCTTACCGCCTGAGGGTATTCCGCCCGGACGTAAATGTACCCTTCGGTACAGCCTGCGGCGCGGGCGGCGATAAGCATACCTTCGATCATCTGGTGGGGCGCCCCTTCCATGACGCTCTGGTCCATAAAGGCCCCGGGATCTCCCTCGTCACCGTTACACACCACATATTTGGGGGTGTTCTTCTGCTTGAAAACCTGGTTCCATTTAACGCCCGTGGGAAAGCCCGCGCCGCCCCGGCCCCGGATATTGGCATCCGTCACCTCGGCGATAATCTGCTCCGGGGTCATATCGAAGAGCGCTTTCTCAAAGGCGGTATAGCCCCCGATGGCGAGGTACTCCTTGATCGATTCGGCGTTGATGACACCGCAGTCCCCCAGGACTACCCGCGTCTGTTTCTTATAGAAAGGAATCTCATCCTTTTTGGGGATACCCTTCCCGTCCGTCTGATACACCAGCCTCTCCACCAGCTTCCCGGCGGAAATAGTTTTTTCGGCGATTTCCTCGGCATCCTCCGGTGTGACCTTGGTATAGAGCCACCCCTCGGGTTCAACCAGGATGAGGGGACCCTGGTCACAAAGGCCGTGGCAGCCGCTTTTTTTGAGCCCCGCAGGGTGCCCCGGTTCTTCCTTCAACTCCACCGAGCAGGGAAGGTTTTTCTGTTTGATAATTTCAGCCAGCCTGTCGTAGACCACGATGGAACCGGAGGCGATACATCCGGTCCCGGCGCATACGAATATCCGCCGTTTTTCCGCGCCCAGGGCCTTTTTATAGGTTTCCCCGATCTTTTTCAGGGCTTCTCTGTTTGCTAACTTCATTCCGCAGTCCCCTTTGCCAGTTGCGCCTTGAGCTCTTCCAGCAGGGCAGACACCTTCTCGGGGGTCATGTTGGCATATACCTTGTTATTCACCGTCAGCGCCGGCCCCAAGCTGCAAGCCCCAAGACAGGCCACGGTCTGGACCGTAAAGCCCAGATCCCCGGTGGTTATCCGCCGTTCCGAAAGCCCCAGGTCCTTGCGGAGCCGCTCCAGGTTTGGCAGGGATTTCCGCACATGGCAGGCGGTACCATCACATATCTTGATGATGAATTTCCCCTTGGGATCCAGGGAAAAGTTTTCAAAAAAAGTAGCCACCCCAAAGATACGCGCCTCGCTTACCCCCAATTTTTCCGCTATATACGGAAAAATTTCCGGGGGCAGGTAGTTGTACTTTTCCTGAACACCCTGCAAGGCCGGAATAATCGCATTGGGCGCGGCTCCCCATTCATCGATCACCCCGTCGATGATACCGTAATCAAACTGCATAGATACCTCTCTCCCCTCTACTTTAGTGAAAAAACCCGGCCAGCGCAATCATAGCCCAGAGGCTTAGGGAAGTCCCGCTCTACAGATCCTTGCCCTCGTTGCCGTAATATGCGTTGAGATACATCTGCCTGATTTCCGCAATCAGGGGATACCGGGGATTGGCACCAGTACACTGATCGTCAAAAGCCTGTTCACTCATTTCGTCCAGCCGGGCAAGGAAGTTCTTTTCGTCAATGTTGTAATCTTTGATGGTATGCTTAATACCCACCTCTTCCTTGAGCTTCGCGACAGCCGCAATGAGCGCTTCCAGTTTTTCCCCGTCGGTTCTTCCTTTGAGGCCCAAAGCGGCGGCGACTTCGGCGTACCGGGCCAGTGTCTTGGGGTGATCGTACTGGGGGAAAGTTCCCATCTTAGGGGGCACTTCCGCCGAGTTGTACCGGAGCACATGGTTGATCATCAGAGCATTGGCAATCCCGTGGGGCAGATGGTGGAAAGCCCCAAGCTTGTGGGCCATGGAGTGACAGACCCCGAGGAAAGCATTGGCAAAGGCCATACCGGCCATGGTGGCGGCAAAGGCCATCTTTTCCCGGGCAACCGGATCCTTGGCACCTTCGTTGTAAGCCTGGGGGAGGTACTCGAAGATCACCTTCAGGGCCTGGATCGCAAGTCCATCGGTAAAGTCTGTGGCCATCACGGAAGCGTAGGCTTCCAGGGCGTGGGTCAGGGCGTCGATCCCGGAAGCGCTGGTAAGACCCTTGGGGGCGTCCATCTGGAAGTCTGCGTCAACAATAGCCATATCCGGCATCAGTTCGTAATCCGCCAGGGGATACTTCATGCCGGCTGTTTCGTCGGTGATGACCGCGAAAGGAGTTACTTCGGAACCGGTTCCCGCAGAGGTAGGCACCGCGATGAAATAAGCTTTCTCTCCCATTTTAGGGAACACATATATCCGCTTCCGGATATCGATGAAGCGCATGGCCAAATCCTGGAAATCCACCCCGGGATGTTCGTAAAGTACCCACATGATCTTTGTGGCATCCATGGCGGAACCGCCGCCTACAGCGATGATCACATCGGGATTGAAGGCGCTCATCTGGGTGGCCCCCATATTAGCACAGCCCAGAGTCGGGTCCGGCATCACATCGAAAAAGGTTTCGTGGATGATGCCCATTTCGTCCAGCTTGTCCGTTACCGGCTTGGTGTAGCCGTTGGTATAGAGGAACTGATCGGTTACGATAAAGGCCCGTTTTTTGCCCATCACATCTTTTAATTCCGATAGGGCAACCCCAAGGCAGCCCCTTTTGAAATACACCTTGTCAGGAGCCCTGAACCACAACATATTATGCCTCCTCTCGGCTACGGTTTTAATGTTAATGAGGTGCTTGACCTCAACATTTTCGGAAACCGAATTTCCGCCCCAGGTACCGCATCCTAAGGTGAGGGACGGTTTAAGTTTGAAGTTGTAAAGGTCTCCGATACCGCCATGAGAAGAGGGGGTATTCACCAAAATACGGCCGGTCTTCATCCGGAGTTCGTATTCTCTGAGTTTTTCCTGTCCCGATACGGTGTTTATATATAAAGAGGAGGTATGGCCGTAACCGCCATCCCGGATCAACTGTTCAGCCTTGTCCAGGGCGTCGGTAAAGTTTTTTCCCCGGTACATAGCCAGTACCGGGGAAAGTTTTTCATGGGCAAATTCCTCGGAAGGTTCCACGCTGGTCACTTCCCCAATGAGGATTTTCGCGGCATCCGGAACCTTCACTCCCGCCATTTCAGCGATCTTGGCGGCCTTCTGCCCCACAATCCCCGCGTTCAGGGCGCCGTTGACGATGATGATCTTCCGGACCTTCTCGATCTCGGAAGCGCTGAGGAAATAGCAGCCCCGGGTGGCGAATTCCGCCTTTACCTTATCGTAGACCTTGTCCAGAACGATGGCGGACTGCTCCGAAGCGCAGATCATCCCGTTGTCAAAGGTCTTGGAATGGATGATGGAGCTTACCGCCAGGAGTATGTCCGCGCTGTCGTCGATGATCGCCGGGGTATTCCCCGAACCGACGCCGACTGCGGGTTTACCCGAGGAATAGGCCGCCTTAACCATCCCAGGACCGCCGGTGGCGAGGATCAGATCCGCCGCCTTCATCACTGCGTTGGAAAGTTCGATAGTAGGATCGTCAATCCAGTCAATGATTCCCTCGGGAGCTCCGGCGGCAACCGCTGCGTTCAGCACGACCTTGGCCGCCTCGCAGGTACACCGCTTGGCCCGGGGATGAGGGGATATGATGATCCCGTTCCGGGTCTTCAGGGAGATAAGCGTCTTAAATATGGTTGTTGAGGTGGGGTTAGTGGTGGGAATAATCGCCGCGATAATCCCCACGGGCTCGGCGAGACGCTTGTAGCCGTAGGCGGGATCTTCCTCCACCACACCACAGGTTTTCACGTTTTTATACGCATTGAATGTATATTCGGCGGCATAGTGGTTTTTGATAACCTTATCCTCCACTACCCCCATACCGGTTTCTTCCACCGCTTGCTTGGCAAGGGGTATCCGCGCCTTATCGGCGGACCGTGCGGCGGCGAAGAAAATCCTGTCCACCTGTTGCTGGGTGAAAGTAGAAAAGGCTCCTTGGGCTTTCCGAAGCCGCTCGAGTTTCCTTTCCAGACCTGCCGCATCCAGGGTATTTTCACCGGGTTTTTTTCCATCGTTCTTTTCTGTTGCCATGTTGCTATCCTTCCGGGCCTGTTTTGTTTTGCCCTTTTTTAAACATACCGTAGGGCCTAAAAAAAAGCAAATTACTTTTTATCCATGATAAAAATATTTATAGAAAACATTATATTATACAAAAACGGAGGACGGAATTTATAATAGAGTTGTTCGGAAACCCGAGGCTTCCGTCGAACCAAAGGTTCACCAACTTCCGTTGAAAGAGACTTGTGTCGGACTGAAGTCCGCGACAACCAACCGGGTTGTCGAACAAGTCCAATTTTTATGACAATCTGTTTTTACTTAATTCACAATACTCCTTTTCAACTTCTACACCTATAAAATATCTATTGGCAAAATTTTGGCAAGCCACACCTGTTGTTCCGCTGCCGCAGAATGGATCTAAAACAATATCACCTTCGTTTGTAGACGCAAGAACAATACGTTTCAATAAATCATAAGGTTTTTGCGTCGGATGTTTTCCGTATTGCTTTTCCGACGCCTTAGTTAAAGCAATAGACCAGACAGATCGCATTTGTAAATTAGGCTGTTTAATTTTATCCTCCGGATAATCTCCATTTTTCATTTTTTCATAATTAAACGTATGCTTTGCCTTCCCATCTTTTTTTGCCCACAACAGCGTTTCGTGTGAGGCTGTAAAAAAACGGCAGCTCAAATTGGGGGAAGCATTTGGTTTAAACCAACAAATGTCATTTAATATATGATAACCATTAGCCTGTAAAACATAACCGCATACATAAATACTATGATAAGTTCCGCTAATCCAAATTGCTCCTTCCGGTTTTAAAATACGTTTGCATTCTGAAATCCATAAATTATGAAAAGCAAGATCATTCTCGAAACCATCACTTTTATCCCATTTGCCTTTGTTTACCGATACCATTTTACCACCCCCGCAGGTAAAACCATTGTTTGAAAGAAAATACGGAGGATCGGCAAAAATCATATTAATACAATTTTCCGGTAAAGCCCTTAATATCAATAAACAATCTTCATTATACAACGCATTTTTTTCTGAATTATAATATGGAGGGAATTCATGTAAATGGTTTTTTATTATATTTGAGAACACACTATTAGTGTCTATTTCTTTTTCTGCTAAATTAAAATGCCATTTGGCCATGTTTATACCCAATTTCAGTTCTCAAAACTTTACGCTTTCAAATTCATTTGTATTTATTGTTATTCCTTGGGAAATCTTATGACTTGGCTTCTGTCATTGGCAAATAATCGGACTGTTTGCATTTATTTACCGCCTGAATCCAGTATACACCATGATATATATTTAATCAAATGTTTTTTCTCTGCTAGATGGACAAATGGCGATAATTACGGTAGAATTAGACAAACCGAAGGAGTGATGAAAAACCGGCGGTGGAATATAAGAAAAGGAGATAAATATGAATTTGATTTTTTTAGGTCCCCCAGGAGCGGGAAAGGGAACCTTAGCGGCTAAGGCGGTAGGTATTCTCAAGGTTCCCCATATTTCCACCGGCAATATTTTCCGGGCCGCCATTGCCGCCCAAAGTCCTCTGGGGCTCAATGTCAAGGCCATTATCGACGCAGGGAAGCTTGTGAACGACGAAATCACCATCGAATTGGTTAAAGAGCGGCTTGCCCAAGAGGACGCCCAAAAGGGGTATATCCTGGACGGCTTCCCCCGGACCATCCCTCAGGCAGAAGCCCTGGCAGGTTTTTCCAGGGTAGATACAGTGGTGAACTTCGACCTTCCCGATGGTTCGGTGCTGGAACGCCTGGGCGGCCGCCGGGTTTGCCGGCAATGCGGCGTGAATTATCACCAAACCTTTAACCCGCCCAAAAAGACGGATGTCTGCGATGCTTGCGGCGGCGAAGTCTACACCAGGGATGACGACCGGGAGGAGGCGGTGGCAAAACGGCTGGAGGTCTACCGCGACCAGACCGCGCCCCTGATTGACTACTACCGCCAAAAGGGCCTCCTCACCGGCGTGGACGCCCGGCCCTCGGTGGACCAGGTGGTGGAGAACTTCAGGAAGGCGGTGGGGGTGTAAAATTCAAAGAGGGTTTTCAAAAAGAGACGGCCTGGAAGTAGGATGAAGGACAACTACGACCGGACCGCACCACACGTTAATTTTATGTACGTTATTCGAGAGTCCGGTTTAATATCCCTTTTATACGGAGTTTTTTTGCCAAGAGGTATTTCGGGATAGAAAAAACCAGCCAGTTAATTCAGCGTCTTAAAGGGGAACCGAATCTGCGGCTGTTGTGCGGATTCACGGATGTGCCGGGCAAGGCAACATTTTCGCGGGTATTAACATTTTTATCAGAGCAGGATTTACTTGAAAAGACAGTTGAAACACGACAGCGCTATCTAAGGTACCAGTGCTTTCATAGTGCCGCTTTGATCCGCCAAAATAACTCTCAAATTTGAGGGGACGAAAATTTGTTAAAAAATGATGATATATGAGCCAACC
Source organism: Treponema sp. (assembly GCA_031283725.1). GTDB lineage: Bacteria > Spirochaetota > Spirochaetia > Treponematales > Breznakiellaceae > Termitinema. The sequence goes on from JAITBG010000179.1 coordinate 9,690, forward strand.
GAATAGCACTTCCCCTTCCTGTACTTCACTATATACCTTTATGTGGGAATCGAGTATTTCTATGCGTTTATCCTAACCTATCTGTTATTTGACTAGATCATTGTTCTTCATCTATACTATACTTTCACATGAAAGGAGATGGCCCCATGAAAATAGGCAATAAGCTCATTCTGATGATTGTTATTCTGAGCCTGGCGGGAACCGCCGCCTTGACGGGGACTATTCTGCGCCTCGCCCAAAATCAGATTAGTACTCTAACCAATAATGAAATTACCAACCTGGCCAATGAAAACGCCCTGGCAATCAAGGTATGGCTGGAAGTCTATCTGGACGTGGTCCGCGCGGTGGGCCAGGTTATGTCGAAGTACGAAGAAATTGACCGGGCGGAACGGCGCCCCTTCTTTAACATGATGGTCCGGACCATGGTAGAAGAGAATTCCGAAATTGCCGCGGCGTCCAATGTCTGGGAACCTAATGCCCTGGACGGGCTTGACGCTGAATTTGTCAACACCCCGGGAACCGACCACACCGGCAGGTTTATCCCCTACTGGTTCCGCACAGCTTCGGGGGTAGAGCTGGAGCCCCTGGTGGACTATGAAACCCCGGGCCCCGGAGACTATTACCTCATCCCGAAACGAACCGGGGAAGAGACCCTGGACGAACCCTACGAATATGAAGTCGGCGGACAGAAGATTCTCATGACCACCGTAACCATGCCGATCAAAAACCGGGGCCGTTTTGCGGGCGCGATGAATATTGATCTTGATATGGCCGCCATTCAGCGTCATGTGGAACAGATAAAACCCTATGAGGGAGCCGTGGCTATCGTGTACAGTTACGGGGGGCTGGTGAGCAGCCATTTTGATACGGGGCGGATTGGAAAACCCATGACGGAAACCGAACAGGATGTGGCGGGTCCGTATCTGGACGCTTTGCGGGACGCGGTACAAAAGGGACAGCCTTTTTCTTTTACCCACGATGTTCCCCAATTGGGGGGCGGAATGTTTTTTATCAGCGTACCCGTCACCGTGGGGAATACCACCACTCCCTGGGCGCTGATGCTTGGCATCCCCG
>JAITBG010000046.1 GCA_031283725.1 Treponema sp.
GACAACCCTCTTGAATATAAACTTGAACTTATAAAACAAATGCTCATGTACCCCTACATAAAAACAATAGAAGTCCCCTATGACTATCTCTTGACCTACCCGTCCCTCTATCAGCTTATGTCAGCCCCGCCGTCATGAACATAGCCCTCACCGCCGGCACCATGAACACCGAAGGCCAGAAGATTTTGGCCGCAGTAGCCGAAAGCCTTGCCCTCAAATACCCTGTTTCCCGCAAGAAATAATTAAGAGGGAGATGTCCGAAAAGTTCAAAAAGCCGAATTTTTATCCACTTTCAGTGCATAAAAATACAAAAAGGCAGCCCTTTTGATCCTATTTTTGAATTTTTATACTAAAAAAACCGAAAAATTATACTTCCTGGACATCCCCTATTTTTTATTCTTACCCTGGAAAAAATCAAAAACATGGTGATGATAATCAAGCAAAAGGCGGTAGCCCTCTTTGACATAGGTAACGAGTTTGCAAGCAACATGACCGAGACCGCCGCCGCTATCAACGGGATAACCGCCAATATTCAGAGCATCAAGGACCGGGTGTTAAACCAGAGCGCCAGTATTACCGAAACCAACGCCACCATGGAACAGGTAACGGTCAATATTGAAAAACTCTCAGGCCATGTGGAAAAACAGAGTGACTATGTTTCCCGGTCCAGCGCCGCTATTGAAGAAATGGCAGCCAATATCAAATCGGTGGTGGGAACCCTGGAGCAAAACACCCGGAACGTCGGGGAACTCATGGAAGCCTCAGAGGTAGGCCGCGCCAGCGTGGGGGAAGTTTCCGCCGACATCCAGGAAATTGCCCGGGAATCCGAGGGGCTTTTGGAAATAAACGCGGTGATGGAAAACATCGCCAGTCAGACAAACCTGCTGTCCATGAACGCCGCCATAGAGGCTGCCCATGCCGGGGAAGCGGGAAAAGGTTTTGCGGTAGTGGCCGATGAGATACGCAAACTGGCCGAAAGTTCGGCAGAGCAGAGCAAGACCATCAGCGGGGTACTCAAAAAGATCAAGGGAAGCATAGACAAGATAACAAAGGGTACGGAGAACGTGTTTCTAAAATTCGAAGCAATAGAAGGCGGGGTAAAAACGGTGTCGAATCAAGCGCAGAATATACGCTCCGCAATGGACGAACAGGAAGAAGGGAGTCACCAGATACTGGAGGTAATCAATGCCCTGAATGAAATAACTCGGCAGGTTAAAGGCGGTTCTGTCGAAATGCTTGACGGAAGCAAAGAAGTTATTCAGGAAAGTAAGAATCTTGAAATGGCGACCCAGGAGATCACCAACGGGATGAACGAAATGGCAACCGGGGCTGAACAGATCAATGTGGCAGTAACGCGGGTCAACACCATAAGCGGTCAGAACAAGGAAAACATTGATGTTTTGGTACAAGAGGTATCAAAATTCAAGGTGGAGTAATATGGATGTGTTCTGGTATCCAGAAGGCCATCAGCATTGGTATCATCGTCAACATATTCCATGTAATAGGGCTTTTTCCGATAGCAAAGTAGGTAAAGCGCAGCCCGGAAACCTCAAGATGTAAAGTCAGGTTTCCGGACAAAGCCCGTTCAAAACAGTACTATATGCGTGTAATTATTGAGAAAAATTATGAAGCGGTGTATCTCTGGGCTGCCCGGCACGTTGCGTCGAGAATCGCCGCCTTTGGCCCCGTGCCGGAAAGGCCCTTTGTGCTTGGTCTTCCCACCGGGGGGAGCCCCCTGGGAGTCTACCGGGAGCTTATACGGCTTCATCAAAGCGAAGGACTTTCTTTTGCCTCCGTGAATCACGTTCAATATGGATGAATACGCCGGCCTCGGCGCGGACCATCCTCAGAGTTACCACTATTTTATGAAACATAATTTCTTTCAGCATATTGACATCGAAATGAAAAATACTCATATCCTTGACGGCATGGCTAAAGACCTCGAAGCGGAATGTGCCGCCTTCGAACAGAAGATTCTTGACTCAGGTGGCATTGACCTCTTTTTAGGCGGCGTCGGCGAAGACGGTCACATAGCGTTTAACGAACCATTTTCTTCCTTAAAATTCCCGGACCAGGGTCAAGACCCTTACACAGAATACCAGAGACGCTAACGCCCGCTTTTTCGGAGGCGATAGTGCCCAGGTGCCTGTCACAGCCCTTACGGTTGGCATCGGGACCATCATGGACGCGGATGAGATTCTTATTATCGTCTCCGGAAAGAACAAGGCAAAGGCCCTATACAGGGCGGTCGAAGGTAGCGTAAGCCATACCTGCCCCCTCTCGGCGCTCCAACTCCACCAGCGCGCCGTCATAGTCTGCGACGAGGGAGCCGCCTCGGCGCTCAGCGGCGAAGCCGTACGGTACTTCAAGCAGCTCGAACCGTTATACACCATAGATCCAGCCCGCAAAACTATTTTTTAACAAACAACCATACTTTAGAGCACATTCCAAAACAACGGCTAAATTGTCCGTATTATCCTCATGGGGGTGTACACTCTCATAACAAGATGAAAGTAATGAATGCCCCAAATTCCGGCAGTGAGTACGCCTTTTCCCACATCGGCGTTGTTATGTTTTCCCTTATCTCGGCAGGGGCCTTTATACCGGCCCGTTCCATAAGAAGGCCTCTTGCCATGCCCACATGGCAACCATACTCAAAAATGTCGGAGAAAGGGATTTAACCCAGCATGTGGATATAACAAGCGAAGATGAAATCGGAACCATGTCCAGGAAACGCAAAGGCGCCAGGCATCAAATGCGTTTCCTTTGCGGCGCCTTTTTCCGCGGCATGGGCCTGTGTCCGGTTAGGTCCGGCGCATTCCGTGTACAAATTCCTGAAATTCCCCCCGCAAAGCCTTGATTCGCAAGCGGGGTTCATACCCAGGAGCTTGCCCCTGTTGCCAAACAGTGTAAGCGGAGTAATGTAATTTGTAATAAGCGAGGTAGGTATAGGTATGAACCCCGCATACAATCCATACCTTGCAGAACAAAGATACCTAGTGTTCTGTATTATACAGACAAGGTAATTGGGGACATGCTATACTGGCGGCATGAAACGAGAAATAGTGCCCCGGTTAAATGCGGAAGACAAGTCGCTGATGGAAAATATTCTT
>JAITBG010000083.1 GCA_031283725.1 Treponema sp.
AAAACTATTTCCACGGTCCTCAAAAAGATCAAAGACTCCATCGACAAGATAACAAAATCCACCGAAAATGTGTTGAACAAATTCGAGGCGATAGACAGCGGAGTAAAAACCGTGTCGGAGCAGGAAGAGAACATCAGGAACGCCATGGAAGAGCAGAGTGTGGGCAGCAAGCAGATACTGGAAGCCATCGGGCAGTTAAACGATGCGACGCAGATGGTGAAAGGCGGCTCCCAGGAGATGCTTGAGGGGAGCAGGCAGGTAATTCAGGAAAGCAAGAATCTTGAAACGGCGACCGGGGAGATAACCAACGGGATGAACGAGATGGCGACCGGGGCGGATCAGATCAACGTGGCGGTAAACCATGTCAACGAGATCAGCGGACAGAACAGGGAAAATATCAACGTACTGGTACGGGAGGTGTCAAAATTCAAGGTGGAGTAAAAAAAACAAACGAATTCGAGAATAATGACGGCAAGATAATTGCCGTCATTGTTGATTGGCTTGCAAAAGCGCCTGGTTTTTTGAATCAGTATGAACGTATTCATCATTCGATGGATGAGATAACCGAAGAATATCAGGAAACGATAAAATACCTGCGGGAATTGCAGGAATTCGATCCGGTAAAAGCAAGCTATCTACAAAAAAAACTTGAGCGGATACCTGACTTTGTACTCCACATAAAAGCAACCGTAGACAGAATGCAAAATGTGGTAAAAGATACAACATCATGTATTGAGAATAGATTCACTATTTCAGATTAAACAGACAAGAAATAATTCCCCCGCCCCACGCCGTCCATGGCGTGGGGCGCTCTGTTTATAGAGGCAAAATACTCTTGACAAATATGTCCGGTTTAATCATAACAAGCCCTCCAAAAAAAGAGCCATGCAAAATATACAGACGGAAATCATACGGCGATCATTCCAATGCATGAAAATGTAGCACGCGGAACATAGATTGGAGGGGAATATGAACAATCAAGCGACACCGCCCCTGTAAAGGACTTCACCGGGGTAGACGCATCAGGGTTATTGCAGCTTCGTGCAGTTCCTGTACCCCCCGGGTCCCCAGGCGAATCCGCAACAGGGTGATGGTATCGGAATCCATCTTTCCGGTACGTTCTACCAGATAGGTTTCGTAGGAGCGACCGTCACTGTTTCTGGGACGCAGTTCAAGCAGTTCCCGGTTATCCAGCATGAAAAAGGCGTATTTCCCCCGTGTCTGCGGGATGCCCGCGGTATTTCCAGCGAAGCTTCCCGCGGAATAGAGTTCGTAGTTTCCATCGGCGGAAAAAACCAACCTGCCGATGGAGCCGTCATAGGAAGCGTCGATATAGGGGGAGGCTGTAGTTTTCTGACCTGTCTCTGCGGCAATGTCCGACAATACGGCTTTCCTATAGGAACCATCCCAGGGGTCGGTAACATAGATTTTAAGACGGACATCTTCAAAAACCTTCACCCGTATGCTGTCCAGGGATTCCAGTTCTATATCAAGGAAACGCCGAAAAGTGGTTACCGAAATGTTTTGACTGGCGACATAAAGACCGTGCCGAGTGGCGCTTGAATTCTGCCAGGAAAAAACCTGCTGTATCTCTTCGCCGTAAAAAATGATCTCCCTGTTAGGGGGATCGAAATAGATATACTGCCGGTTGTCCAAGGTCCCCTGGGGACTCACATAGTACCAGAGGCCGGTGATGTACTTTTCAAAATCCTCCCTGCTTCCGCTCAGCAATTCCCGTACCCTGCGTTGTTCAATCTGGGAACCGGGAATCCTGGTAACCCGGGTCTGCTCGTAGAGCCCGTTAAGGTTGTTATAGGCATAGATAAATTCCATCTGATCCAGAATATTTGTTGAGCCAACATCCCGGCCATAAGCCACAATGGTAAAATCCTGTCCCTTGGCTAGACCCATTTGATAGGCCTTGGTGCGTTCCACTTCCTGTACCTGAATGGAACCGTCTATGCGCAAATCCGCTATCTTTGCGAAAATGGTTCCCCCGGGCTCTTCCTCCTGCGGAAGTTTCCGGAAAACTGTCAGGGTATGCTCACCGGCGTTGTTCATACCGCTTACCAAAATACAAAAACCGCGGTCGCCGATGATGTCCTGGGTATAAACCGAGGCGGTTCCCGGCCTGGTAACCGCGGTGGGGGCGCTCCATATACGCCGGTATCCTCCCATCGCATCATCAAAAATAATATAGGTGATAAAAATCGGGCTATCCATTTCCAGAAGATTACGGTACGCCAAGATCTGGTCATCAACCATGTCCCCGTCCATATCCTGGGTGAGGACCGCCACAATGGATTCACCGTCATTCATAGCTACCTTGGCGTTCATGGTATCCTCGTAGACCATCCGTTCAGCGCCGCTGCTCCCATCATAAGCGGCAGTATTTGTATCCTGGGGGATCACAACCCGGGTTTGCCACTGTTTCTTTCCCGGAGCAGGGGACCACTGTATGGGCACAAAATACAGGAAAGCGATACCAGCGGCGGTGGATAAAAAAATCAGGGAAGGCAGGGATATTACTTTTTTTCTTGACATAGTTCCTCTGTAAATAATTTTGGTGGAAGTTCCAAAGCAGCTTTCACCTTTTCTAAAACTCCGTCCAGGGTTTCCTCAATAGTAAGATCGCTGCGAAACCCCGCCGCCAGGGCATGGCCTCCCCCGGAAAACTGCTGGGCGATCTTAGAAACATTAACTAAACCCTTGGAGCGAAGAGAGCATCGGGTTTTACCTTCGCTGTTTTCCTTGACCATGATGGACACCAGGACTTCCCTGCTTTTCAAGGGGATATTAATAAACGATTCCGCATCTTCAAAACTGGCTCCGGTGGAAGCAAGGTCCTCCTTCCGGAGTATTTGTACCGCCACCCGGCCTCCGCAATAAAGTGTCAGGCTGGCCAGCACCTGGCTTTGCAAAAGCAGGGAAGCGGTGGAGGAGTTCTCGTTTAATTTTCCGTATATTTCGTAGGGCTTAACCCCGAAGCCAATCAAGGTTTGGGCCGCCTTAAAGGTCCGGGCGGTGGTTTTTGAATAGGCAAAGGACCCGGAATCGTAACAGATCCCCGCATAGACCGCCGCGGCGCTTTCCCTGTCCAGGGGTATGTTCAGATCTCCGATGATTTCCATAATCATTTCGCAGGTAGCGGCGGCGCCGAGGTCGATGTAACCGTCCAGAGTAGCGTTGGGGCCCGGTTCGTGGTGATCGATTATCATGGCCGCCTGAAATTGGGCGATGATTTCCTTCATCGCTCCTGTATGGAATTCATCGGAGGTATCCAGAATGACCAGCACCGATCTGCCGGGAATGTCCCGGTGTTTCTCCGGGTCCCAAACCCCGACTATGTTCCGGCTGTCCATGAAGCTGAACCGTTCCGGAATTGCCGAAGCATTGAGTATCTGTACTTCCTTCCGGAGTTCTTTTAAAATAACGGCCATGGCAATTTCAGCCCCAATGCCGTCCGGATCCGGCGTATCATGAGTGGTGAGAACAAAGTGAGAATTATTAGCGATAAAATCCATTATTTTCTGCAACCGATTCTGCACGGAAACCCTCTCATATCCTCTATTTTATCATACTATAAAATTATATACACTATTAAGAAAGAGGAAAAATCAAAAAAGGCTTTACTTTTTTGTTCTTTTATAGGAGTTTTTAAGGATGATAAATGAGAAAGCCGGTCCGGAACTTTTATCTACCAGAGCCGGGTTTAATTCCACTGTACGGTATATCAAAAAAACGATCGGAATTTTGGAAATACTGGAGTCCGGTGAAAACCTCTCCGACATATTGCGAAACCCCAAATACGGAGACTTTTCCGGCGATAACGCCCTTCCGCTCCTGCGTGTGTTCCTGATCGACAAGCTGGGATACACCGCCGTTTCCTCAAATCCCGCAGCCATAGCCGGGGATCTTCCGGCTCTTGCCGCGGAATTCGCCAAATGGCATGCCGTGGATTTAGTGGCTGCCTTTCACAATTCCCCAAGGGAGCTTCTGCTTGCCAATCCCAAGAGCCCCGGACAGCTTGCCGCTCTGGGGAAAATCCGCCCCCGGGAACTCCTGGTGGTTTATGCCGGTAATGCGGAGCCGGCGCTTTGCCAAGGGGCGGCCTGGGCAGCCATCGCTCTTTTCAGCGGCGCTTTACCGGACATCCCTCCGGAATTGTACCTGGCCGGCGGAGGTGAAAAAGCCTCTGCCGCCTGCAGCGAAGTTAAGCGTACAAAGGCGGTATTTCCGGTGAAGTTACGCACAAAGAAGATGACCCCGCTGTACTCCGTGACGGTAACCAATGAGCTTTTCCACAACGGCAATGTGGAAGCCTGGAAGCGTATCATCCATAGTTATACCGCCAAATATCCTGGGCTTAAGGTGCATGTCTACTACGAGGGTGAACCAATTTTGAATATCAATACCCTTTTCACCTGGGGTAAGGTAAAGCATGGCACTTCGATCCAATTCGCCGTGGAGGGGCAGGATATTAAAGAGCTGCCCAGGTTACGGCGTTACCTGGTCCGAGGGGCAAGTCCTGATTTTGAAGTCCTTCTCCGGGCTCCGGCGCACGAGGGGGTACTATTATTTTGACACGAGGCTTTTTTGCAGATGAATAATGGAAAATCCGCGGAAGAGGAAATCAGGTTTCTGCTGGATCAGGTTAAACAGGGGCTTATTGACGGGGCCCACGCGGTTAAAGCCCTGGAAATTTCGCGGTTCAACGAAATTCTCCATCCAGTAATCAATGCCGGCGGTGTGGAGGGGCTTCCTAAGTGGACCGGGGGAATTAGCGGCGCCCCAGGAGCGGCTGTGGGCCGGGTATATTTCAGCTCCGGCGCTCTCTTGAAAGCGCGGAAGCTCGCCCTGCGGCGCGGCGAAGATACTCACTGCATACTGGTCCTGCCGTTCACCCTTGCGGATGATGTAAAAGCCATAGAGGTAGCCGCCGGGGTTCTCACCGCCCAGGGCGGCTTTTCCGCCCACGCATCGGTGATGGCCCGTCAGTACGGCAAGGTGTCACTGGTTGCGCCGGAAATGAACATCACCGGTAAAAGGGCAAGCCTGGGCGCCCTGGTTTTTGGCGAAGGGGATACTGTCACCCTGGACGTGCCCGGGTCTGGAATCTCTGCGGTATACCTGGGCGCCGCGGAAATCACCGAACCGAATCTCGCCGGATCCGCGCTTTTTGATTTTATCGCCCTGGCTAAGGGCTTTATAAAAAATTTTCAGATCCGCTCAAACGCGGAAACCCCCGCCGATCTTGAGCGGGCCCTGTCCTTCGGCGCAGAGGGTATCGGCCTCTGTCGTACGGAACACATGTTTTTCAAGCCCCATAGGATTAACACCTTTCGTGAGCTGATCCTCTCCGATTCCGATGCGGCCCGGAAAAACGCCTTGGAAAAAATCAAGGTAATGCAGCGGGACGATTTTTACCGCATCTTTAAAATCATGGCGGGAAAGGATGTTACCATCCGGCTTCTGGACGCTCCGCTCCACGAATTTATGCCCCGCAGCGATACTGAGCTTATGGGCTATTTGGATCATATTTCCCGCACAGAAACGCTGTGTACCAGAGATGAAATTATCGCACGGATAGAAATGCTGAATGAATTTAATCCCATGCTTGGACGCCGGGGCTGCCGTATCGCCATAAGCTATCCGGAAATATACGCCATGCAGGTCCGGGCCGTTTTTGAAGCGGTCCAAACGCTACGGGATGAAAATATTGATGTCCGTCCAGAAATCATGATTCCCCTGGTGATGAACGCGGCGGAGCTAAAGACTATCGTGTTTGGCAAACGGGTAACAGGGGCGGACTATACGGGAATCGCAGACATTGCTCCCCTGCCTTTCAAAGTCGGCGCCATGATCGAACTGCCAGCCGCGGTGCTGGGGGCAGCTTCCATTGCCAGGTACGCGCAGTTCTTCAGCTTTGGTACCAACGATCTGACCCAAACCACCCTGGGCCTTTCCCGGGACGATGCCGCGGGGTCTATGCCCGCCTACACCCATTACGACCTGCTGGAGGGTAATCCCTTTATGGTTCTGGACGAAGGGGTTAAGGAGCTGATCTCCCTTGGGGTAAACCGGGGACGCCTTACCCGGCCCGACCTGGTTTGTGGCCTTTGCGGCGAACAGGGTGCGGATCCTGCGGCGATCCGGTTCTGCATAGACTCGGGGATCGACTACGTATCCTGCTCGCCCTACGCAGTTCCCGTAGCTATATTGGCGGCGGCGCAGATTCAGTTGGAAAAACAATAAGGGAGGGTAATGTCAGCAGACATTCTTTACATTTAATATTAGTCTGACAGCGTACTGGACCCAAGGGCATACGCCCACCCGTAGTTGTTCGCCGGGTATCATGCGTACGGCCCGTACCGGACGGGCAAACTCCGCCGCGTCCGTAAGGGTTCGTCAGATAATACCGGATTTCCGTGGTAACAAGCCCTTTCACCCCGGATACAGCCCATAGCCATAAATCCCGCCCAGATGGCAAACCAGGACAGAGCGGCAACTATCCACCAAATGATGTTTTTTACAGGGGGTTATAATGCGGTTACCCTGAATTCAATGATTGATCCCAGGAATTCAAAGTATCATCCATCGGGTTCATCTCCCCAGACGAAAAGGATAAAGGCAGACCAGTTTTCATGGAGAAAACGACTGAAGATGTATCTCAGCGCACTAAAGAAAGGACTTGTAAAAATTTTTGTGTAAACGGCTATACTGCCACAAGGAGCGAGTATGGCCTTTACAAAAGAACTGCTGGATGAAATCCAGAAGGACTACCACGGCCCGGACGACTTTTAC
>JAITBG010000105.1 GCA_031283725.1 Treponema sp.
CTCGGCAGGACTGGTGTGAGCGGTTTCGGCCTGGGAACGGATATAAGCCGCCGTAACCGTATCAAGGGCGGCGAGCAAATCCCGCTGACGGGTAAAAAACCCGCCCGCTCCGCCTTTCAGCGGGGGCGTGGTCTTCGTCCAAAGTTCATCCAGCGCATCTGCTTCTTCTTCAGTCATTTTTGGCATATTGTTCTCCTACAATCCGGCGAGGGAGCGCCATACGTTACGGCACTCCATCGCATGAAAGACGTTGATGGTCCGATCATCAATGACATTATAGAGGATTTCCAGCAGCCGGCGGCTGGTATCAAAGCCGAGCAACAGATGTGTATCCTCATAACCGCCCATGTCAATCTGGTCTTCATAAATCCAGTGATCCATGGCGTGGCGAATGTCGGCTTCGCTGATACCATGCTTAAAAGCAGACCGGTTAAACTCAATGTCATTGTTAAACACATTACCAATATAGTACACCCCGCCGGAAAGGGCAAGGGAGAAGGAGACAAACGATGATACAAGGTAACAGGTATATTTATGGAATATGGGCGCATTTCCGGTGTTTTCAAGACCCTCCAAGTCTGTCGCTGGAAACCGGGCTTTACGGGGTTCCGCCTGCGGTGTGCGCCGGACTGTCTGCCTCACGTTTATCTAGGCTATGGCCTTTGTTTTATAGGCCATGGCTTTAATGCTTCAGGCCGCGGCTTTTTTTCCTTGAGGCCATGGCTTTAATTTTTCAAGCCATGGTTTCAATTCTTCAGGCCACGGCTTTAATGCTTCAGGCCATGGTCTCAATGCTTCAGGCCATGGCCTAAAATTCTTACAACAAAAGGAGGTAAACGATGGGTGTTGCCCAGCATGTAGTAAAGCGGCCGGTTCTAGGGATTGTGGTGTTCGGCCTTATCGCCATCATAGCCTTGTATCTGGTTTCTGGAATAGCCATTGATATGTTTCCTGAAACCACTAATCCGGTCCTCATGGTTACGACTTCCTACTCCGGCGCGGGACCTGAAACCGTGGAAAAGTCCGTAACCCGGATATTGGAAGCCCAGTTGGTGAATTTGAACGGTTTAACCGATATGACTTCTACTTCCAGTGAAGGGTCCAGCATGATCACCTTGGAATTTAATTACGGAGCGGATCTGGACGCCAAGACCAATGACATTCGGGATCGTATCGACCGGGTGAGGCGGCAGCTTCCCGATGAGGCGGATTCCCCTTCCATCATGCAGTTTGATCCCAACTCCATGCCCATACTCCGCATCGCGGTCAAGGGAGACCGGAGCCAAGATGAACTGCGGGCCATCGCAGTGAATACCATTCAGGACCGGTTTGAACAGATTGACGGCGTGGCTTCAACCAGTGTGATGGGGGGCCGTGAACCGTTGGTTCGGGTGGAAATAGCCCAAAACCGCCTTGAGGCCTACGGCCTTACCATCACCGGCATCGCCGGAACCTTGGCCGCTCAAAACCTTGAACTAGGGGCCGGTTCCATTGTGGAAGGCTCAAAAAATTACCGTGTCAGAACCACCGGCGAGTATAGATCCCTCTCGGATATTGCCGAAATGGTGATCGCAAAACGAAACGGCGCGGATATCAGGGTTTTAGATATAGCTGCGGTTACCCTGGGGTATCCTGATGAAACCTCAACGGTGTATATCAACGGCGAAAGCGGCGTGTATGTGGGGGTTACCAAACAGAGCAGCGCCAATTCCGCAACGGTAGCGGACAAAGTATACGAGAAACTTGAGGAAATACAAAACCTCTTACCCCGGGATGTAAACCTTGAAATAACCCAGGACAATACCACCCAAATCAGGGACATGATCAATGAACTGGTAAATTCCGCGCTCCTGGGTGCGGCGCTGGCCATGGCGGTCCTCTTTGTCTTTTTACGGAACATTAAAAGCGCGGTCATCATCGGTATTTCCATCCCCTTTTCTATTTTAGTAACCCTCCTGGTTATGAACCTTGCGGGCATTACCCTGAATATGCTTACCATGGCGGGTCTCATTTTGGGGGTAGGAATGATAGTAGATTCTTCTATCGTTATTCTGGAAAACATTTTCAAATACCGGGAACGGGGCGCAAAACCTGACATGGCGGCAATCCTGGGAACCCAGGAAGTAATGTCTTCCATCGTTTCTTCCACCCTGACCACCCTCTGCGTGTTTGTCCCGGTATTGCTTTTTAAGAACCGCCTGGAAATGATGGGAGAATTATTCCAGGGTCTTATTTTTACTGTTGGAGTTGCCCTGGCCTCCAGTCTTTTTGTCGCGCTTTTTCTGGTTCCCATCCTGTCCAGTAAATATTTACCCCTTAACACACGGAGGCAGCAGCCGCTGAAAAACAAGCTGCTTATTACCATTGACCGCGGCGTTGAGTTTCTTCTTAACGGTATTACCGGTGGGTACCGCTGCCTGCTTTCCGCAGTTATCAATCACCGCCTTGCGGCGCTGGCCCTGGTCATCGCCGCCTTTACCGGATCGGTTCTATGCCTTCCAAAGATGCAGATCACCATGATGCCTCCCATGAACGAGGAGTCGGTGCAGCTTAACGTTACGCTTCCCTTGGGAAGTAAATATGAAGACACAAAAGCGGTGATGCTGCAACTCCAGGAAATCGCCATTAATGAAATAAAAGGGGCGAAACATATTATTGTCAACGTTGGCTCCAGCGGACGGGGCTTCGGCGGCAGCGGTACACACCGGGGGGAATTAAGCGTGAGCCTCACTATGGATAATCCTGAGGCGGATACTTCAAACCAGGTGATGCATAAACTGCGCGCCCATTTTGATGATTTTCCCAACGCCACGTTAAGTTTTGGGCAGGGCAGGGCCCGGGCCATGGCCGGGGGATCGGATATTGATATGGTCCTCACCATTGACGATATGGATACCGGACTCGCAGCGGCGCAGGAAATCGCGGATCTTATCAAGACGGAAGCGCCGGAACTGACCGAAGTCTCCATCGACATGACCGAAGGGCTGCCCCAGGTGGAGGTTGTTATTGACCGGCAGCGGGCCTACAACCTCGGGCTTTCGGTCAGTGGCATTGCCAACGAAATCTCCGCGGCCATGAACGGCGTAACGCCGACAACCTTCCGGTACAATGGGACCGAATATTCCGTAACCCTGGAATTGCGGGAAGAGGATCGGGAAAAACTGCCCGATCTCCAGCGGATTTTTGTATCTTCAAGTACCGGAGCGTTCATCCCCCTTTCCAATTTTGCCGCCCTGGAAAAGGGAACAGGGCCGGTAAGCATCAGCCGGGAAAATCAATCCCGGACGATTCATATTACCGGCGCCTTGAACGAAGGTTTTCGGGCCGATGAGGTGGAAAACAAAATCAAGGAGATTCTTAACAGCAACTTTATTCTTCCTGAAGATATGACCTTGTCCTATAAAGGCCAATGGGGTGAAATTACAAAAACTATCGAGACCTTTGTGCTTATTATAACCCTGGCGGTTCTCCTCGTGTTTGGCGTCATGGCAGGTCAATATGAGTCCTTCAAAGACCCCCTCATCAACCTCTGTACCATCCCCCTTATGCTGATCGGGGTCGTGGGTATATACCTCATACTGGGGCAAGCATTGAGTACCTTCACCATGGTAGGCTTAGTGATGCTGGCGGGTATTGTGGTCAACAACGGTATAATCCTGGTGGATTATACTAAGCTCCTCGTGGGCCGGGGGAAAAGGGTTCGGGACGCTTGTATTGAAGCGGGAACGTCCCGGCTGCGGCCGGTTCTGATGACCACCTTGACGACGATTCTAGGATTGATACCCATGGCCTTTTTCCCTGGGGAATCTTCCCGGATGATCCAGCCTATCGGACTTACGGTAATCGGGGGTTTAAGTTCCTCTACGTTCATTACCCTTTTCTTTATTCCAGTGATGTATTCTTTTATACATGAACCCCGGCGCTTAAAAATGAAAAGTCTCTCCGGTTCTTGATTCAAAAGGGCAAACCGGGTCTTCCGCTGTGTTGGCTCCCCAGGAGAACCGGACTTGTTTTTCGATACAACGGATAAGGGCTTGCTCTATTAACGCTCCCCACAAGGCGAGGAGGGCTTATTTTTCCGTCTCCTCGCGTATGGTTTTTCTCTAC
>JAITBG010000099.1 GCA_031283725.1 Treponema sp.
ATTATTTCGGTTATGCTTTTCATAACGAGAGTTTCCTTTTTGATAAAGGGTGGCAGCTTCTATCTTAAAAGGTTTCTCTCGTTTTTCCTACCTCTTGCCTAATTTTGGAACTGGCTCAATAGAAAAAGATTTTTTTCTTGCTATACGGATATGTAGCATAATATATCTACAAATTTCTGTGGACTCTTATTAGGCGGAAAGGTATGCTCAATCCATGATGCCGCACCATATTGGGACCGAGCGGGAACAGAGTCTCCACCGGGTTTTAAAACTCCGTTACTCCGGCATTGGGGGGAACATCGAGGTTATCCGGGGAGGATATGTCTGCGATGGGATTAATCAGAAAGGGGAAATGATAGAGGTCCAGACCGGCAGTTTTGGTCCCCTAAAAAAAAAGATTCCCGAACTGTTACTTCAAGGTCCGGTACGCATCATCTACCCCATTATTGTCCGCAAAGTCCTGGAGACATGGGACGATAAAGGCGCCTTCCTTCGCCGCCGGAAAAGCCCCCGGAAAGGCACGCCCTGGGACCTCTTCAATGCGCTGATCTATGCCCCGGAACTGCCTCTACTGCCGGGACTCAGCCTGGAACTCGCCCTGGTGGATGTACTGGAAAAACGTATTCTGGATGGGAAAGGTTCCTGGCGCCGCAGGGGGGCAAGCATTGCCGACAAAAGTATTACGGAATACCACGAGACCCTAGTGTTTAACGCCCCCCGGGATTATCGCCGCTTCCTGCCCTTTAAGAAAAGAGAACCCTTTACGGTTAAAAGCCTGGCGGAAAAGACGGGGATAGCGCCGGATATGGCGCGAAAAGCCCTGTATGTCCTGACGCGGATCGGTTTGGCGGAACGGACCGGGAAGAAGGGAAACGCCTGGGTCTACCAAATCTCGGATTTGCGCCGCAGGTGCAGCGGGTCCTAAAAAATACCTTGACCAAACAGTCTTTCTACTGAACATTATGGAGTGTATTAATAACAGATAATGTGACGCAATTCACGGTCCTTGTTTCCCGGTACATAGCCAATTATACTGAAAGGCATATCTGATTTACGAAGGAGTATATATGGAAAAAGATGCCATTATTGCCCAGGCGAAGGATTATATAGAGAAGGAGCAGGGCCAGGGCTTCCGGAAGGAAGTGGAGGATCTGCTTGTTAAAGAGGATTGGAAGGAACTGGAAGACCGATTCTACCGGAACCTGGAATTCGGTACCGGGGGCCTTCGGGGGGTCATTGGGGGCGGGTATAACCGGATGAATACCCTGGTGGTAAAGCGCGCCACCCAGGGGCTGGCCTCCTATATCCGCAGGGCCTTTCCAGAAAAAGCGGCCGCGGGAACGCTTGCCGCGGTGATTGCCTATGACAGCCGCCATTATTCCCCGGAATTCGCCGAGGCAGCCGCCCTTATCCTGGCCGGTAACGGTATCAAGACCTATCTGTTTACCGCTCTTCGGCCCACCCCGGAATTGTCTTATGCGATCCGCCGTCTGGGGGCCGATACGGGGATCGTGGTTACCGCCAGCCACAACCCGCCTCAATATAACGGCTACAAGGCTTACTGGAATGACGGAGCCCAGGTTATCCCCCCTCACGACGAGGGGATCATTGCGGAGGTCAATTCGGTAAAGGAAATTAAGGAGATTACCCGGGTAGAAGCCTTTTCCCGGGAGCTTTTGGAGCTTATCGACAAAACAATAGACGAACCCTACCAGGCTATGGTACGGAGCCGCCTTTTCCGGCCTGAGCTTATCAAGGCCAAGGCTCGGGAGGTGAAGATCGTCTATACCCCCCTCCACGGTACCGGGGCTTTGCATGTGGAAGCGGTTCTGGAAAGCCTGGGACTCAAGGTGATCACCGTACCGGAGCAGCGGGAGGGAAACGGGGACTTCCCCACCGTAGCCTTTCCCAACCCCGAGGAGGCGGCGGCCCTGGAGCTGGCCCTCAAGCTGGGTAAAGAGGTTCGGGCCGATGTAATCATGGCCACCGATCCCGATGCGGACCGGCTGGGCATCGCGGTACCTTCCGGCAAGCGGGGAAAAGACGGTGATTTTACCCTGCTTACGGGAAATCAGTTGGGAACCCTCCTGGCAGACTATATATTCCTTTCCCTGAAAGAGCTGGGCAAGCTGCCTGCCAAAGCGGCGATGGTCAATACCATTGTCACCACGGGGATGCAGAAAAAGGTTGCCCAATCCTATGGGGTTATCCTGTACGAATGCCTTACGGGCTTTAAGTGGATCGCCGACGTTATGGCCAAGACCGAGGCGGATGGAAGCGGCCATGTGTTGTTCGGTACCGAGGAGAGCTACGGGTTCCTGGTGGAAAATGAGGTCCGGGACAAGGACGGGGTTTCCGCCGCCGCCATGACCGCGGAAATGACCCTCTACTGGCGGAGCCGGGGGAAGGGGCTGCTGGACCGCTTGGAGGAACTATATGAAAAAACCGGCTACTGGCAGGAAGCGGGTATCTCCAAATACTTCCAGGGCCCCCAGGGGCCGACTATCATGCAGGGCATTATGGCTGAATACCGGAAAAATCCCCCAAAAACCCTGGGAGGCGTTGAGGTGGAGAAGCTTCGGGATATCCAGGAATCGTTGTGGAAATACCCGGCCCGGCCCGGCAAGACCGAGTCGGTGGACTTCCCCAAGAGCGATGTGTTACAGTTTTTCCTCAAGGACGGAACCGTGGTCAGTGCCCGGCCCAGCGGTACCGAGCCGAAGATAAAGTTCTACGCTTCCTGCTGCGCCGAAATAGGTTCGGGCGGCCTGGAAGCGGCCAAGGCCGAGGTGGGGCGGAAGCTTGACGCTATCAAAAAAGATATATGCCGGGTCATTGGGGATTGATAGGCGCCCCCGGTTTCGTTACAATAGCATGGGAGGGAAGCTTTGAAGTTCCGTTCAATCTTTGCGGTTTTTTGCCTTAGCAGCCTCCTGGTGATCCCTTCTTGTTCCATTAATAAGATGGCTATGCGTATGAAACCGGAAACGGTTGGCCCGGTCATTCCCAATGTTATCGAAAAAAACGAAGCCAAACTGGCAAAGCGCCCGGATGATCAGGAACTGATTCTGGCTACGGGTTCCCTCTTTGTGATGTACGCCAATGCCTTTGTCCAGGGGCCGGCGGAGATGCTTCCTGTCGAGGAATACCAGGAACGGGAAAAGCGGCTGGAAGAAGCCCGGAAACTCTACCTCCGGGGGGCTGAAATTCTGGAAACGGGGCTGGAAAAAAAATTCCCCGGGTGGAAGGATGCCTATACGAAGGGCGAGCAGACGGCCTATCTTGCCAAGCTGCAAAAAGAGGATGTTCCCACAATCTATTGGCATGCCGCCGGGATCCTTTCCGCCTATGCGCTGAACCCCTTCGATCTGGACCTGGGGATGCGGCTTCCGGAACTTACCGCCGCCATGGCGCGGGCTTATGAGTTGGACCCTGACTTCAACCGGGGGGCGCTGGATGATTTCTATGTGTTGTTTTACGCTTCGGTGCCCCTAGGTCTGGGGGGAGACCCCTCCAAAGTGGAGATCCATTACCGGCGGGCGCTGGAAAAAACCGGCTATCTTGCCGCGGGGCCATACGTTTCATACGCCCAGGCGGTTTGCATACCCGCCCAGGATATCGAAACCTTTAAAACCTGTTTGAAATCCGCGTTGGCAATAGATATTAAAAAAGACCGCGCTAACCGGTTGGTCAACATTATTTCCCAGCGCAAGGCCCGGTACCTTCTGAATCATGCGCCCGATTTTTTCGCCGATCTGGATGCCGATACCTGGGGAGAGTAGTAATATAGTAAGGAGTTTGATCTTGAAAAAAGTAAGCCTGTTTTTCTTCGCAGTAATACTGCTCGCCGATCCGGTTATGGTGTATTCCCAAAGGCGTCCGGGGCGGCAGATCACCATTAAGCTTGCGTCCATGGTTCCCGCCAACACACCCTGGGGGACCGCGCTGAACCGCATGGCCAGCGAATGGTCCGCCGCCACCAACGGAGAAGTACGGATGCAGATCTATCCCAACGGTACTCAGGGTACCGAAGCAGATGTATTGCAGAAACTCAATATGAATGTTATCCAGGCGGCGGTATTTACTTCCTTCGGACTGCGCAAAATCGTCCCGGAAATATTGACCGTAAGCTGCCCCCTCCTGATCCGGAATGACGAGGAGCTTACCGCTGTTTTCGATGTCATAAAACCGGAACTGGAAGCGAAGATCAACAGTCAGAACTATTACAGCATGGCCCTGGTCAGGGGCGGCTGGGTAAAAATTTTTTCCAAGGAACCGGTTTTTGTTCCCTCGGATTTAAAGCGTATGAAGGTGGGCAGCGATCCCGAGGAACCGGCCATGATGGCGGCCTTCAAGTCCATGGGTTACCAGGTTGTGCCTGTTTCAACCAACCGGACCCTCATAGCCCTGAACGGGGGTACCATCGATGCCGTCTATGTAAGCCCCATAGCCTCCGCGGGGATGCAGTTTTTCGGGGTTGCCAAAAATATGTCCACCGTGAATATCGCCCCTTTCCTGGGGGGAATCGTGATAAACAAACATACCTGGGAAACGATCCCGGAACAGCACCGGGCGGCGATACTTCGGATAACCCGGCGGATTGGAACGGAAATTGAGATATCCCTGGCTCAGCTTGAAAGCGATGCTATTAACACCATGACCAAGCATGGACTGGTGATCAACGATTTAAATTCCCAGCAAAAGCAGGAATGGTACGATGATCTGGAAAAAGTCATACCAATACTGTTGGGAGGCGACACCTTTGACCGGGATACCTACGATAAAATTGACAGGATTGTAAAGACCTATCGGAGCGGGCGGTAGGTGTCAATGAAAGAGGGAATAAAACGGGTATTATACGGTCTGGAAGAAGGGCTTTGTTACTTCTCCCTTTTGTGCCTGGCCGTGCTGCCGGTGGTAGAAGTAATCCTCAGAACCTTTTTAAAAACCGGGATTCCCGATTCTTCGGGGATACTGGTCCATTTGTTGTTGGCGGTAGGGCTTCTTTCGGGGATGATTACCACCAAAAACGCGGAGCACCTGTCCATAGCCCTGGCCCAAACGTTTTTTAAAGATAAGCTTAAGTCATCCCTGCGTGTTATCACCTGCTGCCTTTCCGCTTTTGTGCTTACCATCATTGCCTGGTCTTCGATCTCCTTTATCAAAATTGGGCTTATCGGCCGGATGATCGGTTTTATCCCCGATAAGGTTTTTGCCTCTATTATTCCCGTCGGTTACGGGATAATCGCCCTCCGTTTTGCCCGAGGAGCCCCATTGAGGGGTAAAGCCGGAATCATCCCTTTCCTGGCCATACTTCTGGGGACCTTTTTCTCCCTGCCCGTTATCGCTAAGGCCGTCTGGGGTTTTGATGTTCCGCCTTTTTTCGATTCCCTTTTCGATACCATCTCCCTCCTGGGGTATTACGTACGAACCCCCGCCGTATGTATTCTTATCCTGGCCGCTCTGGCGGGAACACCCCTCTTTGTGGTCATGGGAGGCCTTGCCCTTCTGCTTATCCAGGCATCCTGGGGTGAGATCGATGTGGTCCCCAACCAGGTTTATATCGCACTTACCCAAGAAAGTATTATTCCCATCCCCCTTTTTACCTTGGTCGGTTTCTTCCTTTCCGAAAGTAAAGCCGGGGATAGGCTGGTGGAGACCTTCCGGAGCCTCTTTAGTTGGATGCCCGGGGGAATGATCATCGCCGCGGTGGCTATCTGCGCTTTCTTTACGTCCTTTACCGGGGCCTCAGGGGTAACCATCCTGGCCCTGGGGGGCATACTCTTTTCGATCCTGTCGGAACATATAAAATATCCGGAAAAATTTTCCATAGGGCTGCTCACTTCTTCGGGAAGCATAGGGCTGCTCTTTCCGCCCAGCCTTCCTATCATTTTGGTGGGGGCCACCACCATGACCAATATCATGCACTTATTTTTAGGGGGGATTATCCCGGGAATTATCCTGGTTGCGGCGCTTATCTTTTTTGGCATTATCATATCGGTTAAATTTAAAATACCCGTGGAGCCCTTTCATCTGCGGGAAGCCCTGAGGGGTTTGAAAAAATCGGCCTTTGAGATTATTCTGCCGTTTCTGCTGATTGCCGGCTTCTTCTCCGGGATCCTTTCTCTGGTAGAAATTGCCGCGGTTGCCCTGATCTATATTTTTATCGTAGAAGTCCTGATTCACCGGGATATTAAACTCAGCGGGTTGCTCCCGCTTTGCCGCAAGGCCGTTCCCATCATGGGGGGGGTGCTTTCCATAATAGCCCTGTCCATGGCTTTGTCCTACTACATTGTGGATACCCAGGCGCCGGATAGGCTTGCCCAATGGATGCAGGCCACGGTTGAGTCGAAATATGTCTTCCTCCTCCTGCTTAACCTGGCGCTTCTGGTGGTGGGCTGCCTTATGGATATTTTTTCCGCCATCCTTATCGTACTTCCCCTGGTAGCCCCCCTGGGGCAAGCCTATGGTATAGATCCGGTTCATTTGGGGATTATCTTTATCATCAACCTGGAAGTGGGCTTTCTCACCCCCCCGGTTGGGCTTAACCTTTTCTTGGCGACATACCGGTTCAAGAAACCCTTCCTGGAAATCTGCAGGTATGTATTCCCCTTCCTTTTTATCCAACTGGCGGTAGTAATTCTGGTTACCTATGTACCCTGGTTTTCAACCTACTTGACGAGGTTTTTTTAAATGCGTGCGACCCGAGCCATTATTCATCTTGACGCGTTTCGCCATAATCTTCACCTGGTCCGTTCCCGTATCGGTTCCCCCAGGCGGATCTGCGTGCCTGTTAAGGCCGATGGCTACGGCCATGGAGCGGTTCCCCTTGCCAAGCTGTCCCTGGAGGAAGGCGCTGAATTTTTAGCGGTGGCCACCGCCGCCGAAGGGGTTCTGCTCCGGGAGGCGGGGATTACTGCGCCAATACTGCTTCTTTCCATACCCCTTCCCGAAGAAATTCCCGAAATAATCCGGGACTCCCTCATTCCCCTGGTTGGGGACAGGGACTGTATTCTGGAGTTTGCGGTTGCGGCGGAACGGGGAAAAGAGCCTCTAAGGGTTCACTTGAAGGTAGATACCGGCATGGGCCGGGTGGGCTGCCCGCCGGAGTCTGCCCCGGAGCTTGCGGCCCTCATCGCCCGGTCGAGGAGCCTCAAACTGGGGGGCACGGCTACCCACCTGGCGGTCTCGGATTCTTCCGACCGTGGGAGTATAGACTATACCAAGAAGCAGCTTGAGCGGTTCAGCCGGGCGGTGGAGGGTATACGGAAATCGGGGATTGATCCCGGTATTGTCCACGCCGCCAATACCGGCGCCTTGGCCTTCCATGAGGATGCCTGGTTTGATATGGTTCGCCCGGGTATACTCCTTTACGGTTACGCTCCCCTTGGGGCTGAGGCGGTTCTTCCGGTAAAACCGGTGATGGAGCTGGTCAGCCAAATTGTGTTTATCAAGCAGCTTAAAAAAGGGGAGTCCGTTTCTTACGGCAGGACATGGATCGCGGATCGGGATACCGTCATCGCCACTATTCCTGTGGGATACGGCGACGGCCTGCCCCGCCGGCTTAGCGGGGATTTTTCGGTGCGGATAAACGGCGCATGGTACCCCCTGGCCGGCCGGATCTGCATGGACCAGTGTATGATAGACCTGGGTCCAAATACGGCGGTACGTCGCTGGGACACCGCAAGCCTCTTTGGGGGAGACGCCTTTTCCGCCGCGGATGTGGCCGCGAAGCTGGGCACCATTTCTTACGAAATCACCTGCGGTATAAACAAGCGGGTCCCGCGTATCTATGTTGACAGGGCGAGCGCATATAAATTATGATGGAAGCGTCTCGGACAGGGTTTCAGACGCAAAGGGCGAATGAAACGGCAGCCGCTCAAAATAGCTATCGCTCAATGCCATCTGTTTCACCCGGCTCTTGACACTATCCTTCGATTCCGTGTCAGAGCGCGCCACCGCCACCGCCACCGCCACCGCCACCGCCACCGCCACCGCCATCGCTATCTTCCTGAAATAGGCCCAGTTCTCAGGCGCCTCTCCGCTCTTTATTCGCGCCATATCTTCCCGAAACGCCACGTCAAGGACATAATGCACGGGAAGATAAATATTACCTTTCCAAGGTGCCCTATCTCTGGAGCAGCGGCCAAAGCCGGATTGTTTTTAAGGCCGGCCGTACCGATATTCGTTCCCTGGCCGATTTAAGCGGAAAAAAGGTCGCTGCGGGGATCGGCACGGCCACTACAACCCAGTTGGAAGAGTATATCAAAAAAGCCGGACTCAATAATGTTGAAATCGTCTATACCGACGGGAACATTGTAAACGCCCTGACCGAGATTGAAACCGGTCGGGTCGATGCTACCATAAGCGCCATCATCACCGCACAGTTGACTGCCGACCAGCTTGGGTACAAAATTGCCGATATTGGCATACCCGAATGGGCTGCCGACACAAAAACCAATACCATCCATCTCTTATTCCCTAAAACAGAAAAAGGCAGACAGCTCCGGGACCGTATTGATACGGCGTTACAGCAGCTTTTGAATAACGGAACCCTGACGTCCCTTTCCCGCAAGTATTTCTTCGGCAGGGACTATACCACCAAAGAAGCCGTCGAATCAGGCAATTAAGGAGCGGGGCGGGGCATGGGAAAAATATTTGATCCGGTTTTTATGTTGCAATCAACCCCGGAAATTCTGACGGCGCTCCCCGTTACTCTGTTTCTTGCCTTGGTTTCCGGGGTTATAGGCTTTCTGTTTGCCCTCATCGTGGCGCTTATACGGTACTTTAATGTCCGTATCCTGTCGCCTCTCTGCAAAATTTATGTATCCTATATCAGGGGTACGCCGATGCTGATCCAGCTTATGCTGGTCTACTTCGGTATACCCCTGACGCTGCGGGCAATCAACGAATACTTCGGAACCGGTTTTAATATTAACGGCGTACCCCGTCTTGTTTTTGCCATTATCGCCCTGTCGTTTAACGCGGCAGCCTATATGTCCGAAACCATCAGGGCTTCGCTCCTGGCGGTAGATGTGGGGCAGCTTGAGGCAGCCTACAGTATCAATATGAACCTTTCCCAGACCCTGCGTCGAATTCTGATCCCCCAGGCGCTGACCATTGCCATCCCGCCCTTGGCAAACACCCTGATTTCGCTTATTAAAGAAACATCCCTTGTTTTTACTATTTCGATTATTGATCTTATGGCGCGGGCAAAAGTTGTCGGAGCGCGGGGTTTCCGGTTTTTTGAAATATATGTGGTAGTTTCGATTATTTACTGGATAGTCTGTACCGTCATTTCGCGTTTCCTCATCCTTGCGGAAAAGCATTCGCGTAAATACGAAAGAAGCCTTGTATCATGATTATAACCCTGGAAAATATCAGTAAATCATTCGGTAGTAATCGTGTGTTAAAAAAGATAAACCTTTCGGTAAAGAAAGGTGAAATTCTTTCAATAATCGATCCCAGCGGCGCGGGTAAAACAACCCTTCTTAGGACTTTGAACTGGCTTGAAAAACCAGACGAGGGAAGCGTAACCATAGATAGACGGGGCGACGGTGCGGGCAAATCACGCGGTCAAGGCCGAGATATCGCATCTCCGATCAAAAACCTCGATGGTGTTTCAGCTTTACAATCTTTTCAAAAACAAAACAATACTCCAAAACGTAACCGAAGGGCTTATCGTCGTCAAAAAATTTACCCGCTCCGATGCGGAAGCCCGGGCAATGGAACTTTTAAAAACAGTGGGGCTTGAAGACAAACGGAACGAATATCCTTCACGGCTTTCAGGAGGCCAGCAGCAGCGGGCCGGCATTGCCCGCGCTCTGGCCGTAGACCCCAAAGTTATGTTGTTTGATGAACCAACCAGCGCCCTGGACCCCGAATGGGTATCCGAAGTATTGGATGTCATTAAACGTATTGTCCGCGCCGGATTGACCATGATACTGGTATCCCACGAAATGCACTTTGTGAGCGAAATATCCTCCAGGGTTATCCTTATCGACGGCGGCATTATTGTCGAAGACGGCAGCCCCGAACAGGTATTTAATCATCCCACCAATGATAGAACCCGGCAATTTCTGATGAAAAACCGGGATTATAATGTAGTTTTTTAGGAGGCATAATATGGAAAAATTTTTTATCCCGATTTTTTTAACGATGTTTTTGGGCCCATCATGCAGCCTGGTTCTTCAACCAGTTTTGCCGGCAATTCCCGGGTGGGGCGAGCCGCATCCTTTACGGTCAACGGAAAGATCAAAAGGGTAAAAATCGCCTTCAACCCCAGCGACAAGAGACATCTTCAAAAACTGGGGAATATGATGGAAGACCGGGCCTTTCTCGGAGGCGTGCAGGGTTTTACCACCGACGATGAGTGGCTATTTCGTTCCCACGAACTGGCTCGGGAAACCGGTATTTCGTATGAATTCGACGCCCTGGAAAAAGACAACGGTTATCCCTCGTCGGTACAGTTTGATATTGAAAATACCGCCGGAGAAAAGGGACGGCTCATCGGCGCGTCGGTCGGGGGAGGTATGGTTGTCATCAGCGAAATCAACTCCTTTCCCGTCCTCTGGCGAGGAGACAGCCACGCCCTCCTTTTAACTGGCATACAGCAAAACGAACAGTCTGTGCGAAATTTTACCGTCGCCTTTGCCGAAGCAAACAACCTTTCTTTTGTGGAGGCCGCCGTCGAATACGAAAAAAGATTTTCCGGCTGGGACGAAAAAAAAATATGGGGCTACTTTGAACATATCAGGGACATACTCTACCATCAAATTCACGCCCTTGAGGAACTGGGGTACGATAATGTTCCCGACACCCCCTTGCTCCCCGTATACGGCAGAAGCTGGAATCGTTATAAAAACGAGGGCAAGACCCTGCAGGACCCCCTTGCAGC
>JAITBG010000158.1 GCA_031283725.1 Treponema sp.
GACCAGGCCGGCAACGTACCCCGCCCCGACGCTGCCGGTTTTGGGGTCAAACACCGTGCCCATCATGGCGCAGTCCGAGAGGTCCAGGGAGACGTATTTGCCCTTGCCGGGAAGGACGCTTAGTATAGCCGCCCAGCCGTTTGTGGCATCCGCCAGGTTAACGGTTATTTTGACCGGAACGGGATCCGCGGGGCTGCTCCCGCCGACAGCGTCGTCCAGCAGAGCTTCCAGATCCGTCATGCTGGTATAGGGCGTCCATTGGACATGCATGGTTACGTTGGCGTTCAAGGTGTAGGGCCAGGAATAGGGGGTTCCACCGGTTTCCGCGCTGAACCAGCCCCGGAAGGTATAGTCTGACCGATTGACAGCGGGTTCACTAACCGTTGTTCCCGCCGATGCGGTAATCGCCGCCACTGCGGAGCCGCCGTGGGTCTCAAAGGTGACGGTATACTGCTGGGGCGGGGGTTCGCCCTCGGCCCGCCATTGGGCGTGCATGGTTACGTTGGCGTTCAAGGTGTAGGGCCAGGAATAGAGGGTTCCGCCGGTTTCTTCGCTGAACCAGCCCCGGAAGGTATAGCCTGGCCGGCTGGGGTCTGCGGGTTTGGAGACCGCCGCCTCTGCCTCCGCGGTAACTGCCGCCATTGCGGAGCCGCCGTGGCTGTCAAAAGTGATAGTATACTGCTGGGGCGGGGGTTCGCCCTCGGCCCGCCATTGGGCGTGCATGGTTAGGTTGCCGCTTAGGGGATAGGGCCAGGAATAGAGGGTTCCGCCGGTTTCCTCGCTGAACCAGCCCCGGAAGGTATAGCCTGGCCGGCCGGGGTCTATGGGTTTATGTACCGCCGTGCCCGCCTCCGCGGTAACTGCCGCCATTGCGGAACCGCCGTGGCTGTTGAAGGTGATGGTATACTGCGCGGACGGGCCTTCGCCGGCGGCTTGCCATTGGGCGTGCATGGTTAGGTTGTCGCTCATGGTGTGGGGCCAGGAATAGAGGGTGCCGCCGCTTGCCGCGCTGAACCAGCCGGTGAAGGTATAGCCGGACCGGCCGGGGTCCGCCGGGTTGAAGACGACCGTCCCCTTTGCCGCGGTAAGCGCCTGCACCGTTGAGCCGCCGTGACTGTCAAAGGTAAGGGTGTACTGCGGCAGGACCCCTGTAGTTATGGGACACGCCGCGATCAGAGCTGCGCAGGCCAGGATGAGGAAAAGATTAAAGCCGGTTGGGAGGTTTAGGAAGTCGTAGGGGGGGGGTAAACGAAGGCGCAATGCGCGAAAGGACGGTTTTTTTCATGGTCTCACCTCTTTACGGATAGTGCCGGTCCGCCGCTCCAAGGAGCGGTGTTTTCTATCATAGCACGGGGCACGCCGCGCCGCAAGCGGGCGGGGCCCGGTACCAGGGAGTTTCCCCGCCCCCCCCCAGCCTGAAACCAAGCCCGCGAACAAAGGCCCTTGACGTACAGGCGCTCCTGTTGGTATCCTAATTATGCGCGAATTATTGATTTTCAGGGTCGGGTGATTGAAGGCAGCTTCAAAAATCCCAACCGGCGGTTATAGCCCGCGAATCCGGGATTATCAAATCCAGGATCGAACCGGTGAAATTCCGGCGCCGACGGTATAGTCCGGATGGAAGAAAATCTCGAGCCTGGACTTGTATATGCTACATCCTATGCCCGAATTTCCCATGAACCTGCGCCCTGGATTTTAAGCCGGGGCTTTTTTTGGCCCCGGTTACTTCCGTTGGAGGCCGCAATGAAAAAAGTTCTTATCTTCTTACCGCTCACCGTTTTATTATTCGGATGCCGTGGGAATACGTCCGGCGGGGCTGCCGCCGGAGGGGCCGCGGAGCGGCAGGCGCAAGCCGTGTCTATCGGTATATTCATTCCCGGGGTTATGTCGGGAAGCCCTATCTACGAGATGCTTGCCCAGGGGGTGCGGCGGGCGGCGGAGGAAACCACGGGTGTCGAAACAACGGTTGTTGAGGGCGGGTATAACCAGGCGGAATGGGAAAGCCGGGTGACTTCCATGGCCGCTTCCGGGGATTATGACCTCATCGTTTCCTCCAACCCTTCTTTACCGGCTATTGCGGCGGCGGTTTCCGCGAAATTCCCCGAACAGCGGTTCCTGCTGCTGGACGGGGAATTATCGGGGAACCCCGGTATCTTTACTATGCGCTACAATCAGCGGGAACAGGCGTATATGGCGGGGCATATCGCGGCGCTGGTCGCCGAAGCTTCAGGGCCGGCCCTGGCGTGGATTGGCCTGGTGGCGGCGCAGGAATATCCCGCTATGAACGATAGTATCCTGCCCGGTTACCTGGACGGCGCCCGGGCGGTGAATCCGGCCTTTACCGTCGATTTCCGGGTGGTGGGGAATTGGTTTGACGCGGAGCGGGGAGCCGAGCTCGCGGAGGAGATGATCCGCGGCGGCGTGCCGGTGATCCTTCCTATTGCCGGCGGCGCCGGGGCGGGGGTTCTCCAGGCAGCGGCGGAAGCGGGGGCTAAAGTGGTTTGGTTCGATATCAACGGCTATGATCTGCGTCCGGGGACGGTGGTGGGCAGCGCGGTATTACATCAGGACAGGGCTGCCTATGAACAGACAAAGCGGTATCTGGAGGGCCGTCTTCCCTTTGGCAGCGCCGAATTGGTTGGGGTAGTGGACGGGTATGTAGACTTTATTGAGGATGATCCTCTTTACATCGCGGCGGTTTCTCCGGAAATACGGAAGGCCCAGAGCCTCCTTATCGAACGGATCCGTTCACGGGTTCTAGTTCTGGGAGAATGATCGGAGAGAAGTCCTGTGGTAGAACTTAGGGGTATACAGAAATACTTTCCTTCTAATGGCGTTACCGCTCTGGATAACGCCGAATTTAATCTCCGGCCGGGAGAAATCCACGCGCTGCTGGGAGAAAACGGGGCGGGAAAATCTACCTTGATGCATATTATGGCGGGCTACTTAAAGCCCGGCGCGGGGTCTATTCTGATAGACGGCAGGGAACAGCGCTTTGCGGCCCCGGCGGATGCCCTTTCCGCCGGAATCGGTATGGTCCGCCAGCATCCTCATCTGGTACCGGAGTTTAAGGTCTGGGAGGACTGCATACTCGGCGCGGAGGCTTGTACGGCAGGAATAGTAAACCGTAAAAAGGCCCTGCTGCTGGCGCAATCTATTTCCGATCGCTGGGGTTTTGATCTGCCCCTGGACAGAAACACCGAAACGCTCACCATAAGCCAGCGGCAGAAGGCTGCCGTCCTTGCCCTCCTTTTGCGGGGGGAATTGTCTCGAAAGTATCGTGAAATCCGTTATCTTATTTTCGATGAGGTAACCGCGGTCCTGAGCCCTGGGGAAACCGAAGGTCTCTTTACTCTTTTCAGGCGGCTCAAGGCGGAAGGGCGGGGTATCGTTATCATTTCCCATAAGCTGGAGGAAACCCTGAGCCTCGCCGATAGGGTAAGTATTTTAAGGAAAGGCAAAACTACCGCCGCCATGAGCGCTGTTTCCCTGGATGGCGAAAAGGCCGGTAAACTGATGTTTGGGATTGATCCGGAAGAACCGGAACCGGCTGGAACAGTAACACTGAACGCTACTGAACGGCAATACCGCCCCGGACTTGCCCCGGAACTGCTGGTACAGGGCTTGTCGGTAAAAATCCGGGGGCGGCCCTTTATCCGTAATGTGGACCTGGAACTTTTGCCGGGAAAAATCCTGGGAATTGCCGGAGTCCGGGACAGCGGTCTGGAAACTCTGGAACTGGGAATAACGGGATTCCTGCGCCCTTCGGCGGGAAAGATTTTCCTCCGCGGCCGGGACATCACCGGCAGGGGCCCTAGGGCGTTTCGGGATGCCCAGGGGGCCTTTATCAGCGCCGACCGGACCGGTAAAGCCATAGCCCCTTCACTTAGGCTTCGGGATAATGTCATCATCCATGCCCACCGCCGTTCCCGGCGGGGTTTCTGGGGCCGGTTCGGTATCATGGATGAGGGGCTGCTCAAATCCTGGATAGGGCGTATCCTGGAAGCGGCCAGGGTTGACCGGAACCCTATGGTTAAGGCGGATTCTCTTTCCGGGGGTATGCTGCAGCGGGTTATCCTGGCCCGTGAATTTGCCGAGGACGCCGCGATTCTGGTGTTGGCGGAACCCGGCTGGGGCTTGGATCGGCCCGGCCGGGAACGGCTGGTCCTGGCGCTTAA
This sequence comes from Treponema sp., assembly GCA_031283725.1. Taxonomy (GTDB): domain Bacteria; phylum Spirochaetota; class Spirochaetia; order Treponematales; family Breznakiellaceae; genus Termitinema. The sequence continues at coordinate 4,179 of JAITBG010000158.1, forward strand.
AGAACAGGCAGAACGGGGGAAAGGGGCGCTTGTTTTTTCTACCGATGTGGATGAGCTGCTTTCCTTGTCCGATGATATTCTGGTTTTACGAAACGGAGAATTTTCCGACAGAATTTCTCTGGAGTCTCTTCGGGGGAATGAAAAAACCGCTTTGTTTCGGGAGCTTAAAGAACGGATAGGCCGGGCCATGGTCGGTATGTCCAAGGATTCGCTTAATGTTTAAATTAAACCATTCCAAATCTGTCTTATCCATCCCGGCGGCCCTTATGGGGGCGTTTATTACGGTAGCCGGCGCAGTGTTACTATCGGCGATTCTTATTGCTTTCAGCGCCGCTTCCCCGCAGACATCGCTCCGCGCTTTTTTTATCGGCCCCTGGACGTATCCCTGGTTTTTGGGGAATACCCTAGACGGAATAGCCTTACTGCTCACCGCGTCCCTGGGCATAACCCTGGCCTTTAGGGGGGGGTGCTTTAACCTGGGCGCTGAAGGGCAGGTTTATATCGGAGGGCTGACCGCTTCGGCGGTACTCCTCAGTCCCGCAACCGGAAACAGCGCGTCCGCGGGGCTGCTCTGTCTTGCCTGCCTTGCGGCTATGGCTGCCGGGGGCGCCATGGGAGCCCTTTCGGGGGTTCTGAAAAGACGCTTTGGGGCAAATGAATTGATTACCTCTTTTTTGCTGTCCGCGGCCCTGTCTCCGGCGGCGGATTACCTCATCGCGGGGCCTCTACGGAATCCCAGGGGAAACCTCCTGGCTACAGACCGCTTCGCCGCAAACCGGCTGCTTCCCCGGCTGCTCCCCCCTTCATATCTTTCCCTCTCCTTTGTGTTTGCCCTGGTTCTGATTCTCCTGGGGCATATCTTTCTCTACAGAACCGTCTGGGGATACCGGTTTAAAATCGCCGGTTCCGCCCCGGAATTCGCCCGTTACGGGGGGATCAATGCCGAGCGCTGCTGGATACCGGCTATGACTGTGTCGGGCAGCCTGGTGAGCCTTGCCGGGTTTTTCGCTGTAGCGGGTACTTACGGTCTTTGCCACCAGGGTTTTTCCGGCGGCCTCGGCTGGAACGCCATCGCGGTGGCCCTCATCGCCCGGAACCGGCCCTTGGCGCTGATCCCCGCGGCTCTTATTTACGGCTGGCTCAAGGCCGGTTCCGAATCGGCCTTGCTGGCCCGGGGACTGAGCTTTGAAACTTCGGCGTTTATCCAGGCGGCGATTCTTATCCTGGTTACGATTCACTTTTCGGCGCCAATCATTCTGAAATCCCCTTTTAAAAAGAAGGAACGGTTATGACGGGCCTGTTTTCCGCAGAAATGATCCGGAACTTACTCAGCTCCGCCGCTCCCCTGATGCTGGGCAGCTTGGGGGCGCTTCTCACGGAATTATCGGGGGCTCTGGGAATTTTTATTGAAGGTTTTATGACCCTGGGAGCTTTTTTTTCCTATATCTTCGCCGGCCGGACCGGATCTGCGGCGGCGGGGATCATCCTTACCGCGGCCCTGGCGGGTCTTGCCGGGGGCGGCCTTTCCCGGTTTGTCCATGCCACCGGCGCTAACCCATTTATTGCAGGGCTGGCCCTCAACCTGGCAGCCGTGGGCGTTACCGACTCCCTATCTATTATGTGGTTCGGTACCAAGGGGGTGCTCCGCAACCCGCAGTTACCGGTTTCCGGACCGGTAACCATTCCCTTTCTGGAACGAATCCCCCTTATCGGGGGGATACTTTCAGGGGAACGCCCTTCGGTGTACACCGCCTGGGGCCTGACCCTTCTGACCGCCCTTATCATCAGCAGGACCCGGATAGGTTTGCGGCTGAGGGCATCGGGATTGTCGATAATGGCGGCGGCGGAACGGGGAATACGTCCCCAGCGATACCGGGAAGGGGCCTGGGCGGCGGCGGCCTTCCTCGCAGCCCTGGCCGGGGCGGCCTTGACGTTCCGGGTTGAAGCCTACGCCCCCGGCGGAGTAGCCGGCAGGGGTTGGATATGTTTAGCCGCTGTATTCCTGGGGTTCCGCCATGTATGGGGGGTCGCCATGGCAGCCCTGGTGTTTGCCTTGGCGGAACGCATAGGCCTAGGGGTTCAGGCCTTCGGAGCCCTGCCCGCCACAGTTCTTCTGGGGCTTCCCTCCGCACTAGCCCTTGTGTTGTACACCTTTTCCCACTTCATTGATAATAGGAAAAAAACCAGTTAAACCGTCAATATCAAAAAAAGATTGGAAACAGAAGTTATTCGGAAACTGGAGTTTTCGAGCAACTCTATTTTAAATCAAGGCCGGCCACGCCATCAACAGGCAGGGAAAAAATGATCCCCCCTGCTTTGGAGGAAATACCAAAGGCCTGGCTTACCGCTTGCATAATCGCCGCTTTTTTTTCACGGGTGGCTAGGATAATGATAATTTCTTTTTCGTCCTGAACAGAGATACCGAAAAACTTGACCGGCCCCTGATGGACGATGCCGCGGGCATTGACTACGGTTCCCCCGGTAGCCCCCGCTTCCCGGGCTACGGTCATAAATTCATCGCTGTAACCCTGATTTACCACCGATACTATTAAATCGAATTTTGTTTCGGAACTCACTTTCCCCTCCTCCGCTTCCAGCGAAATTTTAAAGTTTTTCTCTATGCTTTCTTTGAAAACCTGCAAAATAGGCTGATTTATTCCCGAAAGGGGAAGAGTAAAGGCTATCCCGGCGCCGGGATTATGGAGGCCCAGCTTCTTGGCAACCTCCTTTAAAAGCGGCGCTACTCCAATGTCCTGTTCCAGGCACATAATTACCGCTTTTTCCGTACTGCCTATTCCCAGAAGATCCAGGATATCGGAACTTGCGGTACCCCGCCCCTTAACAATAAAGTGGAACCGTACCTTTTCCTGCTCAAAAATATCCGTCATCACCCGGGCCTTCGTCCAGTCAACGATAAAAATAACGCTCTTTAAGAAGGGTATTTTTACACCATTACTATCTATCATTAGAGGGCTCCTCCATTCCGTACTCCACAATCTCTCCGGCCCCGGTAGTATCCATGGCCTGTACCGCAGTGCGTTTCAACGCAGACTTGATCTTATAACCGTAAAGCAATCCCATGATCTGTATAACAATCAGGGGGGTCATGGCAACCATGGCAACGATACCAAAGGCATCCTTCATCAGGTCCCCCCCGACTCCCTGGCAGGTCCCCATAGCAAAGGGCAGTAGAAAGGTAGAAGTCATGGGACCGGAACACACGCCGCCGGAGTCAAAGGCTATACCGGTAAAAATCTTAGGAACAAAGAACGTCAGGACCAGGGCAAAAACATAGCCTGGGACCAGAATATACATAATAGGTATCCCCATCAGGATCCGAACCATGGTGATGGCCAGAGCGGCGGCCATACCGATAGAGAGCCCCTGTTTCATGGCTTTTTGGGGTATGGTGCCCTGGGAAATCTCCTCAACCTGCTTATTCAACACATGGACCGCGGGTTCCGCCGCCACGATGTAGTACCCAATCAATATGCCCAGAGGAACCAGTATCCATTTATAAGAGGAGGATGCTAGTTGTTCCCCCAGAAAATGCCCTACGGGGATGAATCCCACATTGACCCCGGTTAAGAAAACCACCAGCCCGATGAAAGTATACAGAAAACCGATGAGGATACGGCCAATCTGGTGTTTTTTATACCGGTGGGAAATGACCTGGAAAATGACAAAGAACACTACAATAGCCGCCAAAGCCAGAAATACGTCCTCCGTATAGTGGGGAAATTCAATGGCAAAATGCTCAATAACATCCCGGGAGGTATTAACCTCGGGAATTGCGGAAATCGCTACATCTGCTCCGCTGGGTTTGAAAAAGATCCCCAGAAAGAGGACCGCCAGAATCGGACCGATACTGCAAAGAGACACCAGGCCGAAACTATCGTCCTGGGAGTTCTTATCACTACGTATTGAGGCAACGCCAACGCCCATAGCCAAGATGAAAGGTACCGTCATAGGCCCCGTAGTGACCCCGCCAGAGTCAAAGGCTACGGGGATAAAGTCGGTCAAAAAACTGTACTTCGGGATCATGGGGACAAAAATAACAACCGCGAATAGGATACCGTAAAAAATCAAGAGTAATACCGAAAGCCGTATCTTAAAGAGGATACGGAATATTGCCAGGGCCAGGAACAGCCCCACCCCGATGGCAACGGTCAAAATCAGCTCCAGGGCGGGAACCGAGGGTACCTGGGCGGCCAAAACTTGAAGGTCCGGCTCGGCGATAGTGATAATGAGCCCCATAAAAAAGCAGATAGCCAGGGTCAGGAGCAGCTTTGTGGTCTTGGTAAGTTGAACCCCAAGACCTTCTCCCATGGGCATCATAGACATATCCGCCCCCAGGGTAAAAAAGCCCATTCCCACGATAAGCAGGGCCGCACCCACGATAAACATCAGGATGGTCCCGGTAGGCATAGGCACCAGTACCACGCTCGCCACGAGAACGATCACGGAAATGGGGAGGACCGCCGTATAGGCTTCCCTGATTTTTTCTTTAAGTATCTTGTTCATAATACTGCCTTACCATAGGATGACCCATTTCTCCCGATTTACTCATTAATGTTATCCGGTTTTCCAAAATATTTATAGGGGGTGCCCATGAGCACTTTCATTTTCACCATTTATAGGTAATACTATACTTACATATTACTAAAATTTTGAAGCAATTTTTACTCTCGGAGGGATATTATGGCAAAGACTCAGAAAGAACAAATCGTCTCTGAAATTTCCATAGGACGTTTGATCGGTACGGTCATCCCGGTGGGAGCGCTTTGGGGAGAACAGAGTATTGGTGTAGGGGAATTTCCGGATCTGGTTGAATTTGCCGATCTGTGCGTTAAAATGGGGGTAGGCCTCATCCAAATCCTGCCGGTAAACGATACAGGGTACGAAAGTTCCCCCTATGGCTCCCTGACAGCCTTTGCTCTCAACCCCCTCTACCTGAGAATCGGGGATCTGAGCGAAGCTTCGGGGTTCGCGGATAAACTTGCGGCCATCAAAAAGAAATTTAACAAAGAAACCCGGTTCCCCTACTATAAGATACTCCGGGCAAAGATGGATTTGCTCCGGGAAATATATACGGCCAACGAAAAAAGCATCAGCGCAAGGGCTAAACCGGGAGCATCCTTAGCAAATTGGATCGATAAGAATCCCTGGGTAAAGGAATACGCTGTTTACCGCCGGCTTAAGGAAATCAACGAGGAAAAAAGCTGGAAGGAGTGGAAAACCCACCAGACCGTGACTCCCGAGGATATCCAGGTCCTCTGGAAAGATCAAAAACATCAAAAGGATCATCTTTTTTGGGCATGGCTCCAGGAAGCGTTGGATATCCAGTTCAGCAACGCCGCAAAAACTCTGAACAAGATGGGGATACTCCTGGAGGGGGATATTCCCATCTTGATGAACGAGGATAGCTGCGATGTCTGGGCTCACCCCGAATACTTCTATCCGGAACTTTCCGCCGGGGCGCCTCCGGATATGTACAACGCCAACGGACAAAATTGGGGGTTCCCAACCTATAACTGGATCGCCCAGGCTAAGGATGACTATTCCTGGTGGCGGCTGCGGCTTAAAATCGCGGAAAAGTACTATAACGCCTACCGTATAGACCATGTACTCGGCTTTTTTCGTATCTGGTCCTCCCTGCGTGAAAATAACTTCGATAACGCTATTTTGGGCCGCTACGTACCCTACACTCCGGTTACCAAAAAGGACTTCGATGAACTTCATTTTGATGAAGGCAGAATCCGTTGGGTTTCCCAGCCCCATATCCCCACCGTTGAGGTCTGGGACGCCTTGAAAGAAATCAAGGATGAATGGGGAAACCAAGATATCGTCGCCGCGGCTTCGGTGGCGGAGGAGATCTTCTCTACGGTATTGGAACGTATCGGCAATGAGGAGCTATGGCTTTTCAAAAAAACTATCAAGGGAGAGAAGAATATCACCAACCTGGGGTTACCCCCGGCGGCAGCCAACTTCCTGCTTTGGGCTTGGCGGAACCGGCTCTTCCTGGAATACGAAAAGGGAAAATTTTTCCCCGTATGGTTTTTCCGGGAATCCCGGGCCTACCGGTCCCTCTCCGGGGACGAACGGAATGCTCTGGAAGAACTCCTTCAAAAACGGCTGGAGGAATCGGAAAAAACCTGGGAAACCCAGGGTAAAAAACTCCTTTCAGTGTTGCTTGAATCATCCAAAATGCTTCCCTGCGCGGAAGATCTGGGAGCGGTTCCGGACTGTGTGCCCCGGATACTGGTAAAACTCAAGATTTTGGGGCTCCGGGTTATCCGCTGGTACCGTGACTGGGACAAACCGGATCAGCCATACTATGCCTTTGAGGATTATCCTGAACTAAGCGTATGTACCCCTGCGGTTCACGACAGCTCCACCTTGCGGGAATGGTGGGACCGGGAAGCGGATCAGGACGGTTTCAGCGCCTTCATAGGAGTTCCATCTCTGCCCAAGGTGTACAATCCCGGAACTGCTAAGATCATCCTTACCAAGGCGGCCGCCGCGGCATCCCGGTTCCGGGTCTTCCAGATTCAGGATCTGCTCCACCTTTCCACTAAGTGGTACGCCGAGGACCCCGCGTCGGAACGGATCAACGTGCCCGGTAACGTTACTGAATTCAACTGGACCTACCGCCTTCCGGCGCCTATTAAGGAGTTAGGGAAGGATGAGATTTTGATCAAATCGGTCCAGGAATTGGCTGCGGTTACTCCAAAAATAAAGAAAAAATAAAAAACTAAGGAAAAACGATGCAAAAAATAACAATCGGTTCTTCCCTTCCGGAAGGTTGGGCGGCGCAACGCCGGGCTACTATGGAATTTCATATCCGAAACGAAGTCCGGGTGGAACATAGACTTGAAACAGCGCTCTTTTCACTCCGGGGCAACGTAATTCTTGCGGATTTTCAGCAGGTGCGGAAACTCACGGCGAAGTTCAATTCTAAAATAGACGGCGCCGCCCATCCTGAAAGGATCATCAAGGCGGGGCAGCTTAATGCCATGGGTCTTATCGACGAGATCCTTCACTTCATGGTTGCCCTCTACCGTCAGCAGATCCAGAAAGATATTTTTGAAACCGCCCTGGAACGGCTGAACAAGTCCCTGGGGGAAGAGCGGACCGCCCACCTCCTGGAAACCTTTGGATCACAATTTCCGCCCCGGCCGGTATACTCCGGAGAAATCACAGTTTCCGGCTATCTGCAGGGAACCGATGAAGGGGAAAGCTGTACATCCCTGGCTCTGGAGGAGCTTATGCTCCTGGCCCTGGCAAACCTCAACCCCGCCTTTACCCCTTTTAAGTTCCTCTTTGATGATAAGGACCTGGAAGCCGTAACCGTCTATAACCAGGCCATTTCCGAACTACGGGCCCACTTAGCGGAATTTCCCCCCTTTGGTCCGGAGAGCCTAAATCTCTGGGATCTCCTCCGTGCCCCCGCCCTGGCCTCATCAACTTTAAGCGGCCAGCTTGAATATATGCGGAACAAATGGGGGCTCCTGCTCGGGAAATTTATAGCCCGGCTCCTCATGGGGCTGGATGTCATAAAAGAAGAGGATAAGCCTATATTTTTTGGCCCCGGACCGACCCAGGCTTATACCTACGATGGGCTGGATGAATACGAACGGTTCAGCCCCGACCAGGAATGGATGCTCCGGACGGTACTCATGGCCAAAAGTACCCTGGTTTGGCTTTACCAGCTCTCCAAAAAATACAACCGTCCCATTGAGCGGCTGGACCAGATCCCCGACGCGGAACTGGACGAACTGGCCCGCCGGGGCTTCTCCGGGCTCTGGCTCATCGGGCTCTGGGAGCGGAGCAGCGCCTCCAGGACCATCAAACAATGGACTGGAAACCCCGAAGCTGCGGCCAGCGCCTACAGCCTCTACGACTACGATATTGCGGGGGAGCTGGGCGGCTGGAGCGCCCTGACCAATCTTAGGGAACGTTGCTTCCAGCGGGGCATACGGCTTGGCTCGGACATGGTACCCAACCACACGGGCATTGATTCCCGCTGGGTCATGGAACACCCGGACCGTTTCCTGCAGCTTAGCTACCCCCCCTTCCCCAGCTATACTTTTAACGGCGGCAACCTTTCCAACCGGGATGACATCACCGTGCAGATCGAGGACCATTACTACAACCGCAGCGACGCCGCGGTGGTCTTTAAGCGGACCGATAAGCGCACAGGAGAAACGCGTTATATCTACCACGGCAACGACGGTACTTCCATGCCCTGGAACGACACAGCGCAGATAGACTTTCTGAACCCCGAAGCCCGGGAGGCGGTTATCCGTACCATCATCGGGGTTTGCCAGCAGTTTTCCATAGTCCGCTTCGACGCAGCCATGACCCTGGCGAAAAAACATATCCAGCGGCTCTGGTACCCCGAACCGGGACACGGCGGGGACATAGCCAGCCGTTCGGAACACGCCATTTCCGCCAATGAATTCAACCGCCTTATCCCCAACGAGTTCTGGCGGGAAGTGGTGGACCGTTGCGCCGCGGAGGCCCCCCATACCCTGCTTCTGGCCGAAGCGTTCTGGATGATGGAAGGGTACTTTGTACGCACATTGGGCATGCACCGGGTATACAATTCAGCCTTTATGAACATGCTCAAGAACGAAGAAAACGCCAAATACCGGGCTACCATCAAGAATACCCTGGAGTTTGATCCCGAGGTTCTCAAACGGTTCGTCAACTTTATGAACAACCCCGATGAGGAAACCGCGGTTGCTCAGTTCGGCAGGGGAGACAAGTATTTCGGTATCGCCACCCTGCTGGTCACCATGCCGGGGCTCCCCATGTTCGGTCACGGCCAAATCGAAGGCTTTGAGGAAAAATACGGTATGGAATACCGCCGGGCCTACCGGGATGAAAAACCGGATCAGCGCCTGGTGGATCGCCATGAATGGGAGATCTTCCCCCTGATGAAGCGGCGCCATATCTATTCCGGCAGCGTCGATTTCTGTCTCTACGACCTCTACACACCCCAGGGCTCGGTAAACGAAAATGTTTTTGCCTACACCAACCGCGCCGGCAATGACCGGAGTTTAGTACTGTATAACAATGCCTATGCCGAAGCCAACGGCTGGATCTATCAGGGTGCGGTGGCTATCCCCCAAAAAGACGGCAGCTTCCGCCAGGATAGCCTCTGCCAAGCCCTGGGCCTGCACGGTACGGATACCTATTTTACCATGCTCAAGGAACAGCGGCAGGATCTCTGGTATATACGGTCCTCCAAGGAAATCGCCGAGCGGGGCCTCTTTATTTCTCTCAAGGGCTATGAAGCCCAAGTCTTTATCGATATCCACGAAGTAGAAGACGATAAACGAGGCCGATTTGCCCGGCTTCACGCGGAACTCAACGGCCGTGGTGTCAGGGATGTGCACACCGCAATCCAGGATATCCTTCTTGGAGAACTTTACTACCGGTTCACCGAGCTCTTTGGGCGGGACCGTATAGATACCCTGCTCAGTATTCTTATTGAAGAATCGGGAAAACCAGCGGCAAAATCCGTCCGATCAAAACCGGTCAAAAACAGCGTTACTATCACGGAATTTATCGATTCTCTGAAAGATTCCGCCATAAACTTTATCAGCGTTGCGGAGAAATTCTTGGACAGCGGTCAGTATGATCCCTTTGTCACCTCATGGCCTTTCCAAAAAATACAGAGCGAACAGATATGGAAAGAACTTGCCGCATACCTTGAACGCATGAAGACCCTGACAGAATATGGATACAGCACACCCCATAAAGATGATAGTCCGGCCATTTGCTTCCTGCGGAGTGCGGGAGAAAAAATCATCGTCCGCCCGCCCATCGCGATTTTCGCCTTCGCCTACGGAATCCTATCCCTGCTTCGGGGTGTTGTTGGCGCCGGCGCCTCCGGGCTTGAGGCCAAAGCCCTCTCAGATCACTGGAGCCTGGAACGGAAACTGCGGGAATGTTTCGACAGTAATGGTATAAGCGGGGATGAGGCCATCCGAGTCCTGGAAATCATGAAGGCAGTGCTTGCCCGTACCAGCCCGGCCCTTTTACCGCCGGAACCCGTCAAGCCCGCCGTGAAAAAGAAGTCCGTGGACAAAGGGCTTCCAAAAATTGCCATTCAACCCCTCTCCCCTGCGGAAACCCTCGTTCTGGATAATTACCATGCGGAGGACTTCCGGAAACTCCTGGGGGTTAATGTTTTTGAGGGTACTATCTGGTTCAATAAGGAAGCCTTTGAGGAAGTTCTCTTCTACGCGCCTTTGTTCACAGCCCTGGAAAGCCCCGCTGCCATGGAAACGGTTGTCCGCCCGCCGAAAAAAATCACCCCCAAAACAAGGGCGGAGGACTGGATGGATCGGATCGCAAAGATAGCGGACCTTACGGAAACCTTCGCCAAAGCAGAAGCGAAGTCCGCATATCAGCTTGACGGACTCCTGGGGGCGCTCACGGAGACCGCCGCCGAAGCTCGCCTAAATCGAGATTCTCCACAAGCAAAACCCAAGGGGAAAAAGTAACGCAGTAACCCATTCAAAGGTATAGACTGGACAGCCTTCTGCGGTCATTATCAAGATACCATGGATCATACAGCTATCTTCGACCCGCTTGTTTCCGAAGCGTATTCGGTAAGACTTCATAGTTTCAGTGCCCTGGATAGCTATATGGGACTGACGCCTTTACCTTTTACCCTGGCGGAGACCAACGCCGGTATCCCCATCCTGGCCAGGCTTCTGGAGAGCCTCCGTTTTCCCGGTCCGGATATTGCCGACGGCGCCGTGGATGCGGATGAACAAAGCTGGTACTTTCACTGTGTGGACCTCGAGGATGCGGAAACCCGGCGTCCTTCCTATAGCTTGCTGTCCCTTACTCAGAACTTGAACACCAGACGTTTTCAAGACCCTTTGGACACTTACCCCCTGCTCCGAGAGCTTCGGGACAGACGCCGCCTGTCTCC
>JAITBG010000212.1 GCA_031283725.1 Treponema sp.
AAGCGGACAGAACAAAGAAAGCATAGATACGTTGGTTAAAGAAGTATCAAAATTTAAGGTAGAATAAAAAAGGACCGCTAATCCTCATGGTTCAAAGTTATGTTCTGTAATTGTAGCGCCGCTTGAGGTTGTTATGAATATTCTCTATCTTATTCCACGAAGGTGACTCGGTTACAATTCTGTTTTGTGGTTACTTCTGTATGTTCAACGTTGAAATTCCTTGGAGATTGGTTCTTGGAACGATGGTACGTTTCACTTTGTTGTTCCTAAGGAGATGATGACAAAAGCCATAACCGCAACATTCGTGAGTGACGGGCGTGTTGTGGTAGAGAGATCGGCAAATATCCTGAAACACCGGTTGCTGTTTACGGTCTTTTTGGCGGCCCAAAATTACAATTCACGAAGTCCCAGGCCTTTACTTCGGAACATGTTCCTGCAGCATCGCATGTGGACGTGTGGGTACTTTCAGGCTTGCCCTCAAACCCAGTCAAGATAGGACCAGCTTACTTTTCACCTTTCTGAACCGAACAGCTTGAAACAGAAGTACATGCATGTACATACACATCCGTACTATAGCAGTACTTCACTACAACCGTACCTTTTGTAAGTTTGTGTCCAAAACGCTAGAAGAATTCACCGCCAACGATGTCAACCGTTACCTTGCCTACTTTTAAATTTTCAGCTTCGACGGTGAACATGGCGATTAGCGCCCTCAAGCTCTTTTAGTACAAGGTGATGAACGAAGATGGGGTGAAGGAGCCCGCCGTCTCTGTTCCGGCAAGAAAATGCCCATTGTCCTTTCCAAGGGGAAATAGAACGCCTGTTGAATATTAAGTCCAATCTGAAACACCGTTTGCTTGATGATTGCCTAGCTCTGGCTTCCGGGTAAGTGAACTGGTCACCCTTAAACCTTCTGATGCCGATCTTTCCAGAGTGTTTTGTATATTAGTTCCGTAAAAGGCCGTAAAGATCGCCTTGTACTACTTTCCAGCCGGGTCACAAAAAATACCTTAGTGAACTTAACCTCTTATCGCCCCATGCCATCCTTAGCGTGAAGCATTTGATCTTAATTACACAAGGACGCTGGTATTGTCCACTTACAGGGTTTACACCGGAATCCGTGATGACTTTTTGTACCGGCATGGTAATGTTCATTACGCGCACCTGTCTGAACCGTGAAAGAGGAAAGTGTAGTCATACCGGTCAGTATAATAAAAAAGCGCTTTTTACAAATCTGCCCCATGAGAACGACGCCGCGCCCGCAATGGAGCCGCTCATAATCTACCCCGGCGAAATCTACTCGCCAGGACACGTCCTTGAAACCGTTGCAGAACGCCGGGTTTAGGAAACCGTTTCGCTTTCAGCGCCTAACGCCGGTCAGGCCGACAACAGTTTACCCTTCTGCTTTACCGCGATAAGCGGGATGAAAAGGGCGAATAACACGATGGCCAAAAGGAGGCCGATAACAATGCCTATCGTATAAGATGCCGTTGCGCTCCCTGTCACGGTTGCAATAAACGGGCCGAAACCTTCGCCGGCGGTGATAATGTAACTTGTTACCACCACTGTCATAAATGTCGCTGGTACCAGTGCAATCCAGTAGTTCTTGGTGGTTTTGGCAAGGTAGGCACTGATAGCCCAGAGTGCGATTGTCGCAAGAGTCTGGTTCGACCATGCGAAATAACGCCACACTTTTCCAAAATTTTCCGCGCTCATCTGAGACCAGAGCACCAGCACGATACCCACGGCAAAAAGCGGAATCGCCACGACGAAGCGGTTTTTTATCGGTTTCTGGTCGAAGTGTAACGCATCGGCGATGGCAAGCCGCGCGCTGCGGAACGCCGTATCGCCTGAGGTTACCGGACAGGCGACAACGCCGAGAACGGCAAGCACGCCGCCAACAGTGCCCATCAGGTCAACCGATACTTTGGTAACAACCGTCGCCGCCGAACCTGCCGTCGCAAGACCTTCTTGACTGCCGAAATGCCCCATGGCCGCTGCCGCCCAGATCATGGCGACAATGCCTTCCAGAATCATCGCGCCGTAGAATACTTTACGCCCGTCCGCTTCGGTTTTGATACACCGCGCCATAAGCGGCGATTGAGTGGCGTGGAAACCGGAAATCGCGCCGCACGCAATCGAGATGAACAAAAACGGGAAAAGCGCGGAACCTTTCGGGTGCAGGTTCTTGAACGCGAATTCAGGAATCGTGGCGGCCTCTCCCGTTGCAAAAAGCGTAATGATAATACCAACACCCATGATAAGGAGCGACGCACCGAAAATCGGATAGATACTTCCGATGAGTTTATCAATCGGCAGAATGGTTGCACAGATGTAATAAATCATGATGATGACAAGGGCAATGGAAAAAATATTCCTGTTACCCGGGTCAATGAGTACGTTGAGCACCTGAGCGGGGGTGTAGACAAAGACTACGCCGACAAAGATGAGCAGGACAACGGAAAAGACGCGCATGATGTATTTGGGGCCGTTTCCGAGGTACTTGCCGACAAGTTCGGCGATGGTCGTGCCGTCGTTACGGAGCGAGAGCATACCGCAAAAGTAGTCGTGCACTGCACCGGCAAAGATACAGCCGAAGACAATCCACGCAAAGGCAGCCGGGCCCCAGAGCGCTCCCGCGATGGCGCCGAAAATGGGGCCGGTCCCCGCAATATTGAGAAACTGAATGAGAACCGCACGCCACGTCGGGATGACCACAAAGTCAACGCCGTCGTTGATGCGGACTGCCGGGGTTTGACGCTCTGGTTCAACCTGGAAGACCTCTTCCACAATTTTGCTATACACAAAATATCCGGCAATTAAAGCAACAATACCAATTAAAAATGAAATCATATAATTACTCCTTCTGTTTATTATATATAGAAGAAAACAGGTTTGTCAAAAGAAAAACAACATGCAAAGCCGTCCTAAAACCTTGGGCAGCTTTGGGAAAGGCCCATAAAAAATAGGTATAGGTTTATTAATAATAAACCACGAACCCCACGAACCAACACGAACTTGTGGTTAGAAAGTGCAGAGGTGTAGTTTCTTACGAAATCCCCATCATCCCTTGAAACGCTCCGGGTGATCCGGTAACATGATACCCATGCGCTTCACAAGCCCCTTGAAACCGCCCTCCCCTCCCCCCTCCGCTGCGGCAGACCCGCTGTCTTTCGGGGGATGCGGGTGATGAAACCGCCCTGTTCATAGAACGGGGAGCAGGTTTCTTGCGTACCTGTGGCGGCTGTGAGCAAATACCAAAGGAGAACTTATGTATCCTAGAATGCGTCTTTTTTTACTGTTGGCCCTGTCCGCAGCGGCCATTCCCGTCTTTGCCCAGCAGCGCCTGTCCCTTGATGCTGCCCTGGCTAATGCCGTTTCTTACTTTGGGGGAACCCTGCCGCGAAATACCAGGCTGCTGGCCCTCAAGGTGGCCGCGCCCTCAGAGGCTTTGTCGGAGTACGCCTCGGATATTTTTACCTCCCGGCTGTTTGCTTCGGGGGCCTTTACCCTGGTGGAACGGGAGGGCGCGCTTTTGCGGGGTATTGATACGGAAAGCGCCTATCAGCTTTCAGGCAAGGTGGACGATGACAGCATGGCCTTTATCGGGCATCAGTCCGGGGCCCAAGCCCTGGTTTCGGGGCTTATCTCCCGGCAGGGGACGGAATTCCGCCTGACCCTAAAGGCCGCGAGTATAGAAAAAGCAGAAACCCTGGGGGTGTATACTGCGCTGCTGGAAAGCTCCGGGGAATTGCGGCAGATGGTAAACGCCTCTTCCGGCCCCAGTGCTCCCCGGCCCCAATGGATACTCCAGCCCCTGGAGGGAGGCCGGGTAAAATACGAAAATGCCGGGGTAACCAGCGTGTCCTCCTGGTACTACGATGTGGGCATTTCCACCAAAACCGCCACTGAACAGCGGGCCCGGCAGCGGGCCGTGCAGAACGTACAGGCCAATATAGCAGCCACCATTGCTTCGGACTTCAAGGCCCGGCTGGACATTACCGAATATGCGGCCTTTAATGACACCGATGTGGAAGACGCGGCCCGGCTCATCGAATTGGCCATAAGCAACTCGATCAAAACCCGGATCCCCCGCTACGAGCCCCTGGAATGGCATATCGAAAAGGGCGTCAATGGGGACGGCAAAGAATGGTACACTGCCTATGTGCTGGTCCGTTTTCCCCGCAAAGATATTCTGGAAGTGGTAGAAACCATCGACCCTGCCCGAGTGGTCAAAGTCCTGCTGGAGGAGGCGATGAAACAAAAAATCATCCATACCCAATTCGCCGGGGAAGAGGATGCAGCTGAAATGATCCAGGACTTGCAGGCGGCCCGGGAATATGCGAAAGAGAGCATCCAAGAAGGGCTCACCGGGAACTAGGGGGAACTGCTATGAAGAAAACCACCTGCTTCCTGGTAGGAGGCGTATTGTTGTCCGTTCTTCTGGGGGTCCCGCTTTTTGCCCAGACCCGCGGAGAGGACCTGGCCATGCTTAACCGCATGATGAAACTCAAGATGGACGGCCTTATCCCCCTGCGGTTTATCAACGCCCTGGACGGGACCGCTGCAGCCGGGGCCGCAGTTTCCATTGAAGGCATCGGCAGCTTTACTGCCAACCGGGAAGGGATCATCAGCTTCCCGGAGCAGGAAGACGGGTTTTATACCCTGGTTTTTTCCTGCCCCGGTTTTATCACTGCGGAAATTGAATTTGAGGTGAAGCTCCGCAACGTGTTCAACAACCGAATTTCTGTTTCCCCCCTTATGCGGGGGGATTACCTGCGCATCGTCCTGGACTGGGGGGAAACCCCGGCAGACCTGGACCTGCACCTGGAAAAGGCCGGGACCTTTCATGTGTCCTATAGGAATATGCACAGCCCAGAAGACGGCTCGGTGATCCTGGACCGGGACGACCGCAGCGGCTTTGGCCCGGAAACCATCACCATCATGGAAACCGATACCCAGGGGGTGTACCGTCTCTATGTGATAGACTACACTAACGGCAATAACCGGGCCTCTGCTGCCCTTTCCCGGTCCGGCGCAGCAGTGCGGGTATACAGCAGGAAGGGCCTGGTCAAGAGTTTTAGGGTTCCCCCAA
>JAITBG010000230.1 GCA_031283725.1 Treponema sp.
ATAACTGGGGATTAAACGAATAGGCCATGAGCCTGTCGGTACCTAAATCAAAGGCGAACCCCCGGGTAAAACTCCGGTCAAAGAGAAAGGAATGCGCATGGGGACTCTCCTGCCGGTCCGCATTTGGGCCGGTGCCGGTAAACGTAATAACCTGGACCGCCTTTTCCAGAGCGCCGCCGGGCCCTATGGGCAGTACCGCGAGGGTCCCGCTGGTATAATTTGAAATCACCGCATGGGTCTCCCTGTCATTTACCACCACATGGCAGGGGTTTGAACCTCCGCTGACAACCTGGTTTATTAGTTCCAGGTTCCCGGTCCGGAGATCTCGGCGAAAGGCGCTTACCTGTCCGTTCCCCCGATCTTCATCCAACTCATTTACCGCATAGAGATATTTTTTAGAAGGCCCTACAGTCAAATATGAGGGATTACGACTTCTCGCAACAAGACGTATATCCTCAATACTGCCCTTTTCTACATCCAGGGAAAAGGCATATATCCCCTTCGCTTTGTTCTGCTTCGTTGTTTCAGTATAGGTACCTATGTAACCGGTTATTTTGTTACTCATTTTTATTAACCCTTGTTTTTTGAAGCTATCCCTTCTTCCAGCCGTTTAAGGGCTTCTTTGAAATGATCATCGGTTATTTTTTCGTAGGGATCAGCGCCGGCAGTATAACTACCGTCATCTACCAGGGCTTCCCTGTCTCTTGCGGCCGGCCCCGGCACAGCATCAACCGGCTGAGGTTTCGCAGAGGATGCCGGCGGCTCCCGGCTCAAGCGGAAGGAAATTCCCGTAATATTCCGGTCCGGAAACCGGCGGCGCAGGGTATCCAGAAGATACTTCTCCTTAGTTTGCAGTATCTGGATCCACCCGGAATGATCCGCCTCCACCAAAAGGACGGAATGTTCCAGATCCCGAATCCGGGAATGGGAGGCTATTTTTTCCCCCGCAATGGATTGCCAGGAAGAGAACAATTCCGAATATTCCCGGGCGATGTTAAGTACTCGCTCATCCAAAAATGTTGCTAATAAATCCCCCGCCTTCTTCATATCCCTCTCGAAGTAACCGCTTCCACGGCGTCAGATAATTTGGGCAGCTACTTGCCCATTTTGAACAGTATACACCAGAGTATCGGATTTACGGTACCGCTCATAAGGCTCCTCTGGGAGAAATGTATAAAAAGCCTGATCATATCCGGGCATCACCGAAAGCAGCCTGCGCCGTTTTTCCGGGTCCAGTTCCAGGAGCACGTCATCCAAAAGGAGTACCGGATTACGGCCGGTCATTTCGGAGAAACGACGAGCCTGGGCTATCCTCAGGAGCAAAGCCAGAAGCCGCCGTTGGCCGGTGGACGCCTTGGCGGAAAAATCAACGCCGTTATGGGTAAAACTGTACCGGTCCCGGTGAGGACCAGATAGGGAAAGCCCTGCGGAAATGTCCCCGTCTCTATGTTCTTCTAAAATGGAGGTGACAGCCTCCGGGGTCGAAACTTTCCAGGAAGGAGTATACCTGACGGCTATACCTCCAATGCCGGCCACCGTTTTATAGAGAGGTCCAAAGGTTTCAGAAAACCGCCGGACCGCTTCTTCCCTTTTTTCCATGAGCCGTAATCCATAGGCTGCCAGCTGGGGATCCAAAGCATCTAATACAGATTTGTACCGTCCTTCCCTTAGCACAGTATTCCGGCTTTTCAGCACCTTACGGTAACGCCGGAGATCATCTAAATAAACCGGATCATAAAGGCTTTGATTTTGATCGAAAAACCAGCGCCGCCGTTCAGGGGTTCCGGCAACGAATTCCATATCCTCATGGCAAAATACAATACATGGGTTTATCTCCAAAAGCTCTTTCCGGTCCTCCGCCTGTTTTCCGTCGATAAGTACAATTTTTTTCGCTTTTTCATACTTAACTAAAATCTTTTCATAAAGAGACCCAAAAAGTTTCACCTCTGCGGAAAATTTTTTTTCCCCGGTATGAGCTACTTCTCCATCCCGTACTCCCCTAAATGAAGTGGCATAGGAGCAAAAATAGAGGGCTTCAAGAAAATTGGTTTTACCCTGGCCGTTTTCCCCAACCAAAAAAATATCCCTTGCCCGGATATCAACTTCCGTATCCGTAAGATTCCGGAAAAAAGCGGTTCTCAGGGTCTCAAAAGCCAAGATTAATCAAGCTGCATGGGCATAAGGATATGAAAATAATCCTTTTCCGGTACCGGCTTTATGGTTATCACTTTATTTGGTTCAGTAAAGAGAACACTGATTTCATTTTCAGACATAACCTTTAAAGGTTCCTCTATATACCGGTAATTGAGGGCTATAGATACCTCATCCCCATCGTACTTACAGGGTATTTCTTCTTTCGCGATACCTATATCGCTTTCTTCAGAAGAAATGGTTATAACCCCCGGAGCGACCCCAAAATACACACGCCGGGACTTTTGTTCCACTAGAAGGGATACCCTTTTCAGAGCATCCAGCATTTCAAACCGATCCATGGAAAAGGAATGGCTCTGATTTTCCGGAATAACCCGGTGATAATTGGGAAATTGACCTTCAATCAACACTGAAGAGAGCTGATAGGAACCAAATTTAATAAAAATAGTCTTATCCGTTATGGATATTGATACAAGTCCCTCATCTCCAGCTCTCTTTATGATAATATTGAGAATTTTTGGGGGTATTATAATACCGGGAAACTCCTTTATATTCGCCCCTACTTCCTTATCAATATAGGCAAGCCGCCGGCCATCGGTGGCTACCATAATAAGTTTTTCCCCCTGTTTTTCAAAAAACACACCATTCATAAAATACCTAGTTTCATCATCGGAAACTGCAAAAACGGTCTGTGAAACCATTTCTTTAAATTCCTTTACCGGTAATTCAAACAAATTGTCATTATTCGATACAGGAAATTCGGGAAACTTATCCGAAGCAATACTTTTCAACTGGAATTTAGCCCTTTTAAGGGTTGGTTTAATAGATACCCTCATATCACTCTGTTCAAATTCCAAATCTCCGTCGGGTATGGAATTAAGAATTCCAAAAAATTTTTCCCAAAATACCGTGGTGGATCCATTTTCCAGCACCGTTACTGGAACCTTCGTTTCAAAATTAACCTTTATGTCCGTGGCCTTAATGATAAGGGAATCATTCTCCGTTTCCAGGTAAATATTCGAAAGAATGGAAATGGCATTTTTTGAAGAGATTATCTCTTGGGCAATGGCTATTTCCTTAAGAAGTACGTTTTTTTCACAGGTAAATTTCATATATATTATCTCCTATATGTATATATATAATAGTAGTCGTAGTAGTAGAGGTGGATTTTATGTGGAAAATACGTTTAATTCTTTATATTATAAAGAATTATAATTCACATATTTTCTTCATAAGTTGCCTTTTTTATACACAGTATCCACCACTGCCAAAATAGTTCACATCCTGTACCCCATATAATAACATCTTATTAGCTTTTTACACCATGGGTTTTTATGATATTCATGATATTTTGTATTTTTGATTCTACCTTGGGATCCGCCCGGATTATTCCTTCTATTTTATCACAGGAATGAATTACCGTGGCATGATCCCGGCCTCCAAAGGATTGACCTATCTCAATGGTGGAATAGTCTGTTAGTTTTCTGGATATATACATTGCAAGCTGACGAGGAAAAACAATTCTTTGGGTTCGTTTCTTCCCTTTGAGATCACCTAGGGATAATCCATAATAATCCGCCACTTCTCGTTGAATTATTTCTATTGACAGATTGGATTGTTTTGGGGACATAAAATTATCTCTTAGCTGTTCCTGGGCAATTTCCAAGGTCACTGGCTTCTTTATGATGTCCGTATAAGCCACCAGTTTATTCAAGGCGGATTCTAAATCCCGGATATTAGTCGAAATATTCCGGCTTATCAGCTCGATAACCTCATCGGAAATATTGATATTATAGGGTTCGATTTTTTTCTTCAAAATGGCAAAACGGGTTTCATATTTTGGGATTTGAAGATCCACGTTAAGACCCCGTCCTACTCGATTCTGGAGCCGGTCATTAAAATCTTTAAGTTCAGATACCGGCCTGTCACAGGTGAATACCATTTGTTTGTTAGCGTCATAAAGGGCGTTAAAAGTATTAAAAAGCTCTTCCTGGGTTTCTTTTTTATTCTGCAAAAAGTGAATATCATCAATTAAGAGAATATCCACAAACCGGTACTTGTTTTTAAAGGTGGCGGTATTATTCTCTCTAACAGCTTGGATAAACTCATTGGTAAAGGTCTCCGCGGTTATATAGATGATTTTGTTTTCTGACTTCTTATGGATTTCATTTCCTATAGCCTGCATCAGGTGGGTTTTTCCTAATCCTACCCCGCCGTATATGAGTAAGGGGTTATAAGCGGTCGTTCCAGGATTCAGAGCGACGGCCAGGGCGGCGTTAGCGGCGAAATGGTTATTATCTCCTATTACATAGGTATTAAAGGTGTAGTCTTCCCGGAGTTGGGAATGAGGTTTTTTGCTTTCTTTATTTGTACTCGAAACAGATTTTGTCATGGTGCTTGTAGAAGTTTTTTCACTCCCTGCCGGAAGTGCAGGGGCTTTTTCCATTTGTCGGGTATTTACGATAAAGTTAATCGGTAAATTTTTACCGATAAGCTCCCGTATTTTATTTTCGATGTATAATTGATACCGTTGCCTAACCTGATCCTGATAGAATGTAGATGGTACCCCAATGGTCAGTTCATTTTCCGAGGCATCCAGATATTCCAGGTTAAACCACATGGCAAATTCCTGCTCCCCCAGCTCTTCCCGAATCTGGTTCATTGTTTCTTTCCAGATTATGTCATAATCCCCGCTAGCCATGGTTTCCCTTTATCGAAATATATCAACATATTATCAACAATAGTCAAGTATACATCTAAACAAAAAAAAAGATACCGGGAAAAAAATTTAAATCATACCTTAATATATGGATAGTATAATTTATATAATTCATTATATTATAAGTAATTAGTTATAAAGAAAAAACAACATACAAGAAAATCAGCAAACATTTTTTTTCTCACGCTGTTTTCCATAGCTTTTCATAAATTATTAGCAATTTACGCACAGGTTATCCACAGAAGAGCCTATTTTACGTTATCTTTACTTTCTTGTTCAAGATGAAATATACTAAGGCATGAGTTCAACATATTCGGCCCAAAATATTCAGGTGTTAAAGGGCCTTGAGGCGGTGCGGAAACGGCCCGGCATGTATATCGGTACTACCGGCATCGACGGTCTGCATCATTTAGTGTTTGAGGTAGTTGATAATTCAATTGACGAAGCCATGCAGGGGTACTGCGATACTATCCTGGTAGTCCTTGAGGGAAACGATGTAGTCCGGGTGGAAGACAATGGCCGGGGTATCCCGGTGGATATCCACCACGGTGAAGGGGTCAGCGCCCTGGAGTTGGTCATGACCCGGCTCCATGCGGGGGGAAAATTCGATAAAAATTCCTATAAAGTCTCCGGGGGCCTCCACGGCGTTGGTGTTTCGGTGGTAAACGCTTTGTCCGAATGGTGCGAGGCATTTGTTCACGTGGAAGGCAAGATTTATACCCAACGTTACCGGATTGGGATACCCGACGCGCCCACCCACGAGGCCGGGACCTCGGACCGGCGGGGTACGGTGATCCGTTTTAAGGCGGATACCTCAATCTTTGAGACCACTACCTATAATTTCGATGCCCTTTCTAACCGGTTGCGGGAACTGGCCTTTCTTAACAAGGGCCTCAAGATAACCATTCGGGACGAACGGCTTTCTACCCCCAAGGTTCACGACTTTAAGTTTGACGGCGGAGTTAAAAGCTTTGTGGAGTACCTCAACGAAAACAAGACCGTCCTCTACAAAGAGCCGATCTTTATCGAAGGCAGCCGGGACGGGGTGGAGGTGGAGTGTGCCATCCAGTATAACGACGGGTATAACGAGATCATGTTCTCTTTTGTGAATGACATCAATACCCGAGAAGGGGGGACCCACCTGGTGGGTTTTAAATCCGCCCTAACCCGGACGCTGAATGAATACCTCAAGAAGTCAAAACAGGCAAAGAAATTGGAGGAATCTCTTTCCGGAGACGATGTTCGGGAGGGGCTTACTGCGGTGCTTTCTACCAAGGTGCCAAATCCCCAGTTTGAGGGCCAGACCAAGGGAAAGCTGGGGAATTCCGAAGTGAAAGGCATCGTGGAGTCCCTGGTGAACGAGCAGATGGAGTTGTACCTAGACCAGCATCCCGATGTAATTGGGAACATTCTGGAAAAATCGATCCTCGCCGCTAAAGCCCGGATCGCCGCCCGGCAGGCTAGGGATGCAACCCGCCGGAAGAACGCCATGGATAACGCCGGTCTTCCCGGTAAACTGGCGGATTGTTCCGAAAAGGACCCTGCCCTCTGTGAGCTTTTCATTGTGGAAGGCGATTCCGCTGGAGGTTCCGCCAAGATGGGCCGGAACCGCCAATTCCAGGCCATTCTTTCCCTGTTTGGCAAGATGCTTAATGTGGAAAAAACCCGGATCGAAAAGGTGGTAACCAACGAAAAGCTCCAGCCTATTATTGCCAGCATCGGCGCGAGCTGTGGCAATAAATTTGATATTGCCAAGATCCGCTACCACAAGATCATCATTATGGCCGATGCCGATGTAGACGGCTCCCACATCCGCACCCTGCTCCTCACCTTTTTTTACCGGTACATGACCGAGCTTATTGAGCGCGGCTATGTATATCTGGCCATGCCGCCTCTTTATAAGATCAGCTATGAAAAGAGGACCTTCTATGCCTACGACGATGAAGAGAAGGACCGGCTCCTGGTGGAATCGGGCCGGGACCCGGAGAAGGTCGCCATCCAACGCTACAAAGGCTTGGGGGAGATGAACCCCGACCAGCTCTGGGACACCACCATGGACCCCGCCCAACGCAACATTATCCAGATACATCTGGACGACGCCGTAGAGGCCGAGCGGATTTTCACCACCCTCATGGGCGAAGTGGTGCAGCCCCGCCGGGAATTTATCGAGGAGAACGCGCTGTTGGTGGCGAATTTGGATGTATAGTGTGCCGATCCGTTCCGTCCGGCCCCTGTTCACTCAATGCAATAGAAGTTGCCCGCATGTATTTTGCAGAACTTCTTTATCCGCGCCACGTCCGAGGAAAATTCCTCCACATCGCTGTACGTTTTATGCCTGTGATGGAGATAGAAGCTATAGAAAAAGTTTCCGTTACGCCGTGTCTGTTTTTTGAAGTGATAAAACCGTTTTGCAGATCAATTTCCCTGTAGAGCGAAGCAAACTGCTTTTTGAACATGTCGATCACATTTTCACAAAACGGCTCTTCTTTGTGATAATCCGCCACTACAATAAAATCATCGCCGCCTAGCCCTACAAACTCAT
>JAITBG010000015.1 GCA_031283725.1 Treponema sp.
AAAGATGAATTTTTAATCATTTTTTGTGTGTATAAATGCAAAACAACAACCTCTTTGACCGGAGTTTTGAATTTTTATGCAAGAAAATTTGAAAACTCATACTTATTGGACAGCCCCAAGAAAAAAATCAAAAGGCCAAAATCGTTTCACGTTTTTTGCAAATCATTAACGCCGCCCTTTTTTGCGCCACAATTACCTGCAGTAAAAAAACCCTTCCGCAAAGCCGGGACAAAAAACCTGGCTTCGCCATCGTCTTTCTTAGGGATGTAATCAGCCATATACAACTCCTTTTCGTGGGACAGTGTTCCCCAAAGGACGCGCCGGGCGCCCGATGGGGTGTTCCTACGTCGAAGCGCAGAATTCCTGGGTTTCTATGAAACGTACGCAGACAGGGGTGAACATTTTCCGGATCCCCATGATTAAGCCGCGGGTTTCTACGATTAAAACTTGTGTTTCCATGATGAAACCGCATGTCTCCACGATTAAAACTCATGTTTCCATGATAAAAACCCGGGTTTCTACGATTAAAACTCGTGTTTTTATGATGAAAACACCTGTCTTTATGATTAAAACTCATGTCTCCATGATGAAAACACATGCCTTCATGATGAACCCCTGGATGAGAATAAAGGATATAAACAATAGGGCAATAAAAAATGAAATAAGAAAAGGAATAGCCGTCCGGGCAATTTTCAACACCGGAATCCCGGTCATGCTGTTGGCCACATACAGATTGATCCCCATGGGGGGAGTTACCATGCCGATGGCCAGGTTTGCAGTCAGCATGATACCAAAATGGACAGGATGCAAACCAATAGATGTGGCCACGGGCATCAATATTGGGGTCAACACCATAATGTTGGGAATATTATCCATGACCATGCCGAAGATCAAAAGGATAAGCACATAGGTTCTGACCCCTTCAACAATTAGGGGCCCCAAGTCCTTCAGTTTGATGGTTTTATATACAAGAAGACTGATCCCCAGGGCATATATTACTGAAATGGCCGCCGCTTCTGTAGGAGAAGCGATACCGCCGTAGATGCTTCCCAGAATAATAATAGGTATCAGGAGAGCAAAAAAACTTTCTTTAAAAACCAGCCCAAAACCCTTCCGGTGTAATTCTCCATAAGTGGCCTTAAGCTTTTCCTTATCCTCTCCATGTTTTTTACAGTAAATGTAGGCGCAAATCATAAGACAGAACCCAATCAGAATCCCCGGAATAATACCGCCGATAAATAAGGCCGACGGAGAAGCATTGGTGATAGACGAAAACACAATATAGGAAATACTGGGAGGAATGATCACTCCGAGACCGCCGGCGACGGTAACGATGGCGGTTACAAAAACCTTGTCATATCCCAAACCGACAAGAAAAGGAATAGTCATAGCGCCCACTGCGGAAACCGTGGCCGGAGAAGAACCGGAAATGGCAGCGTAAAACATACAGGTTAAAATAGCTGCGCAGGGGAGACCCGCAGTTTTGTTTCCCACATAATAGGCAAAAAAGTTGAAGAGTTTTTCGGAAATACCCCCACGGGCCATGATAATACCGGACAGCATAAACATGGGCACCGCCAGAAGGGTAAAACTATCCATACCGTTCACCATGCTGCGGATAGCCGCTTCTATAGTATAGGAAAAACCGGGATCCATCAGGCTGGGAAGAAAGGTCATTCCACCGAACACCACCGCAACAGGGAGGCCAATGATCATCAGAATACAAAAAATCAGAAAAAATATACCGATGGCCATAGTTATTTGCCCCTCCGGCTTTTTTTAAATTCCAGTATCAACACCTGAACCGATCGGAAGAGCGCCAGTCCGAATCCCGCTGCCGGGGTAATATAGACATACACCATGGATATTTGCAGGGTCCCGCTCACCTGGTCGGAAGCGGCAACTCCCTGAAGTACCGTGACAGAAGCCCTGAAGGCTAAAATTAAAAAACCAATAAGGATAAATTGTACTGTCCAGGAGAAAACAGATTTTATTTTGAGGGGAAGGAACTGAACCAGGGCGTCTACGGCAATACCGTTTTTCCGGCGGATCCACCAGCCGATGCTGAAAAAACAGGAATAAATCAAACAATCTTTGCAAATTTCATCGCTCCAGGTCAAACTGGTATTAAAAATATACCGTAATACCACATTGACACTTGTTAATACCGTTAATGCACATAAACAGATGGTCAAGATGACTTCTTCCAGATGCAGGTCAAGCCATTTCAGCGCTTTCATAACCCCCTTTCCTCCTCTTGTTCAATCCTAATACCATCATATGAACATTGATATCATATATCCTTTAGAAGTATTTGCCAAATAAATTTTGATTATTTATTGAAAAATAAAATTATTTTATAAATATTTTTATTTTATTACTATGAAAAAAGACGTTTAATGGTTTCTATCCACATTATCAAACCCATGCTATAATAAACTCAAATGGAAAACGATAAATACAACATCAAAGCGGTGATGCGGTGTCTCAAAATCCTCGATCTGGCGGCTTCCGCGGATCATCCCCTGAGCATTAACGAGGTCTGCGAGGCCCTGGATATCAACATCAACATGGCGTTCCGTATGCTGTCCAGCCTGGTATCTTCGGGCTTTATGGTAAAGGATGAACGGACCGGGCTCTATGCGGTTTCCCTCAAGGCCCTGCAGTTGTCCCGAAACGCCCTGCTTTCGCTGGACATACGGAAACTTACCATGCCCTACCTGGAACTCCTGTGGAACCAATATCCCCAGGCGAATCTCAACATGGCGGTGTACCACGATGGGGAAATTTTGGTGATAGACCGTATCGACAGCCAGCACATACCCCGGACCTATTTTACGCCGGGGAAAACCGTGCCTTTCCATTGTACGGCCCTGGGTAAAATTCTTACCTGTGAATTACCCGGAGATGAACTGGACGCCCTGATCGCCCAAAAGGGGTTGAAAAGTTTTACCGAAAAAACCATCACCCGGGCGGAAGCGCTGAAGCAGGAGCTTGCCCGGGTCCGGTCCGAGCATCTTGCCCGGGACCGGGAAGAGTATATCCTCAAAGACAACTGCAACGCGGCCCCCATTTGCAACAGCCAGGGGAAGATCATCGCGGCCATCAGCCTTACGGCCTTTGAAACGTATATGTCCGTGGAAGAAATTGAAGCGGCTATCCCGGCCCTGCAAAACACCGCCCGGCGGGTCTCCGCGCTGGCGGGCTACCAGAATGGGATGCTGTGAGCGTTGCTTTTAAACAAGCTCAGTTATAATCGTATCTACAGTTTATAGGCGGTCCTGTAGATGATGCCGTAGATCTCCGGAATCTGCTCTTCTTCCAGGGCGGCGAAGGCTATCCGGAGTATGCCGGAACCCAGGGCTATGGTGCCGATACCGTGGTCCGCCAGGAGCTTTTTCCGCAGAGCTTCGGCGTCTATGCCATTGCAGCGGAAACTCATAAAGTAACCTGAGTTAAAGGGCATGGGGCTGAGCTTGGGGTGGGCGGGGTTTCCCGCGATGAAGGCCCGTACCGCACGGTAACGGCCCCGGAGCAGTTCATAGTTGGCCTTTTTTTCACCGGCGGTGCGGGGGTCCGAAAGAACCTTGAGGATCAGATGTTGGGCAGGGGTATTGGCGCAGGATACGGAGGAGCGGATTACCCCCAGGAGTTTTTTGTTCAGCGCTTCCTGGTGTTCCGGTTTAAGTCCCACAGAGCCGAAGGTAAGGAAAGCTACCCGCAGGCCCCAGACATAGTCTTCCTTGGTAGGGCCGTCGATTTTTACCGCCAGGACCTTTTCATGGAGCGAAGCCAGTCTGCCGAAAAGGGACTCGCGGTAAATATCATCCTCATAAAAAAGACCGAAATAGGCGTCGTCGCAGATTGCCAGGACGTCGGCGCCCCCTTGTGCGGCTTCCCGGATAATGTCTATTAGGGCGTCCGCTTCGGCCCGGGTTGGGGAGTAACCCGCGGGGTTGTTGGGGAAGTTGAAAATGATCCGTACCGAACCGGTTTTGGCTTCCTCCCGTATAGCCTTGCCAATGGCGGCCAAATCCAGGCAGGAGCCGGTTCCGAAAAAGGGTACCCCCCGCAGCTTGGCGCCCCGGCGTTCCGTAAAGACCAGGCTATAGTTATCCCAGCAGGGATCGCTGGCTATGATGGTGGTGTTTTCGTCAAGAAAAAGATCCGCCATATAGGAGATCCCCGCGGTGATCCCCGGAACTGCCACAGGGAGCGTGACATCACCGGGATTCATTGAGGGAGTCTTTTTAACCATGAAGTCTTTCCAGGCCGTACAAACTTCTCCGACACCCGCGGTGGGGGCATAGGAAACCGCTTCCTTCGCCGTAAGGGTGGGCATGCTATCGTGTATGGCGGACAGAATCAGTGGCTGCCCATGGTGAAAAGCCATACCGATGGTGGCGTTTTTGACCGGGGCCAGTTGTTTGGCCTCATCCGATTGGGCAATAATTCCCCGGGGGAAAAAAAAGCGGCGGCCAAGGGAAGACAGGAGGCGGCCCGTGCTGGAACCGTCTAAAACGGTGTTGAGTTCTGCTGCAAGTGGATTCATATTGCTAAAGTATCTATGGGAAAGGAAAGCTCGTCAATATATTGCCCAGGCCATCGGCGTTTACTCATCAAAGGCTGGAATTTGCCAAAACATTGAAGAATTTTTAACCACAAAAGGGGCTTGCGACTAGATGTAAGGAGCTCACGTCTAG
>JAITBG010000031.1 GCA_031283725.1 Treponema sp.
GATTGTTTCGTCCCCGTTTCTCTTTCATCTTCCGCTGGTAATCCAGCAGTGACCGGTGCTGAAAGAAAAAGCGGACTAAGGTCCGACCCCAAAGGCGCTTTTCACTATGTCGGCTATCCGATAGCGCTCATTGTGCCCGGGCCGCCTGTTGTCCGGTATCTGCCCGCATATCCGTCCAAAATTGTCTATCAATTGCTTAAAAAGTTCTCCGCCCATACCCCATTTTAGCATGGTTTTTTGATACTTTGAATTCCTGGCTTTTTTATAGAAACGAACCTGGGGAATATTACCATGAGCCTCCGCGGAGTATTAAACCAGGCTCTTGAATAAAGTTGTCAGGAAACCTCAAGTTTCCTGACAACCTCCGCTGAAAATAAGATAGGCGCTGATTCAGTAAAAAAGACGCACGCCGCGGCAATCAGCGCCTTGGTGACGCAATGTTCCGTTATCGCTCCCATAAAGGTGTGGGGGAACATCCTTTTAACGGAATGCGGCTCCAGCCTCAACCACAAGGGCTTCATTGACAAAATTAGCGGAACATACTATTCCTTTTGTGGGGGGGGCGAAAAATGGGAAAAAACGGCAACGTTCTGGGGAAAAACAACAAAGGTTTATTCCGCAAATTTGTTATTTTATCCCTTAGTATTGCCATAGGAACGGCGGCGGCGTTTGTTTTTTGCGGTTTAAGGCTTTTTCCCGGACCCGCAGGCATGATAAGTCTGCTGTCCCTTGCCCTGGTCTTTTCCCTTATTGCGTCCGTGCTGAACATTGCGGTCTTTTGGGTAACTACGGTTTCCCCTATGAGAAAACCCCTAGAAGTTATGGAAAAAAACGGATCCGGGGATTTGTCCCATTCGGTGCCGCTCAAAGCATCAGGAGAATTGGGGGCCATAATCCGTTCCTTTAACGCCGTAACGGATAGTCTCCGGCGGCTGGTGGTAACCATTGAAACCGAAGGGGAGAACTTTGACGATGTGGGGTTTGATCTTTCTTCTCACATGGGCGAAACCGTCGCGACTGTTGAGGAGATCCGCCGGGCCACAGAGTCGATCAGGGAGCGCGCCGGTCTTCAGATCGCTTCGACCCAGGGAACCAATGCCGCTATGGAACAGATTACCGCCAACATTGCGGCCCTCAATGAGCAGGTGGAAATTCAGAGCGGCAGCGTGGCCCGGTCATCCCAGGCCATTGAAAAGGTGCTTGCCAATATTAATTCGGCGACAAAGATATGCCAGACAAACGCTGAAAACGTCCAACACCTTGCGGATGCGTCCGAAGTCGGACGCACCGGTCTTGAGGATGTAGCCCATGATATCCAGGGCATTGCCAGGGAATCCGAAGGACTCCTTGAAATAAACGATGTTATACAGAGCATTGCAAGCCAAACAAACCTGCTTTCAATGAACGCCGCCATTGAAGCGGCCCACGCCGGGGAAGCGGGGAAGGGCTTTGAGGTAGTGGCCGATGAAATCAGAAAGCTTGCGGAAAATTCGGCGGAACAGTCTAAGACCATAGGAACGGCGCTGAAAAAAATTACCGATTCCATCAGCTTAATCCAAAAGGCGGCGGAAGGTGTTTTAGATAAATTTGGGGCCATTGATTCGGGAGTCAAGAGCGTCTTGGATCAGGAAGGGCGAATCCGCAGCTCCATGGAAGAACAGAGCGCGGGAAGCAGGCAGATTTTGGAGGACCTGGAGCAGCTTAACGAAATTACCCGCCGGGTTAAAACCGGCGCCGGTGAAATGCAGAAAGAGAGCAGAGGTGTTATTCAGGAAGGGAAAAACCTGGAGGTCGCGGCGGCGGATATTTCCAGGGGGGTAACGGAAATCGCATCGGGAATAGTTCAGGTCAATAACTCTGTGGAGCATCTCCGTGAAATCGGCGGCAAAAACAGACACAACATTGAAACCCTGGGGAAAGCGATTTCCCAATTTGCCATTTCAAGCAAATATTACCGCTGGGACGATTCGTTTGTAACGGGGATCAAGCTGATAGATGCCCGGCACATACGACTTTTTGAGACCGTCAACCGGCTTCTTGACACCTGCGATCAGGGAAAAGGGCAGGAAGAATTGACAAAAAGCCTTGCCTTCCTAACCGAATACACCATAAAACATTTTTCTGAGGAAGAAGCGCTCCAGCAAAAATACGGCTACCCCGAATACCAGGCGCACCGCCAGATCCACGAAGATTTTAAAAAAACCGTTGGGGAGTTTGCCCAGGAATTAAAAGCCAAAGGGCCGAGCCAGGCGATGCTTGAACAAATAAAAACACAGGTAGGAGGCTGGCTGGTAACCCATGTTAAAGTGATGGACGCCAAACTGGGGGTCTTTCTCAAGTCCGTCGGGGTCAGTTAGGCGGCCCGTGAACCCAAGGTACATCAATCAGGAGAATAGTATGTTCCATCGGCCTGAATTACCCTGGTGTTATTACGACAGAGACAAAAAATGTATAGTGCTGCGCCTCCTTACCGGCCCTCGGGTTAAGGCGGCGTTTCTTGTATACGCCGATCCTTTCGATACGGAGAAAAGGGCCGACGGGAGGGACCTCTGGCATCTAACGGAAACGCCTATGACGGTGCAGTATACCGCGGCGCAGGAGGAGGACTGCCCTCCTTCGGAAGACGTATACTGGCGTATAGAGCTGCCGCTTCCGCACCGGCGCCGTCTGATGTACCGTTTCCGTCTGGAAACAGAGACAGAAACGCTGCACTTTATCTCATCGGGTACGGTCAAAAGCCTTGCGCACGGCGAGGCCGGTTATTTTGATCACTTTTTCTTTCCGTTTGTCCATGAAGTTGATTCACCCAAGCTCCCCGCCTGGGTGCGCGATACCGTGTGGTATCAAATTTTCCCCGAGCGTTTTAACAACGGCAACCCCGCGCTTTCACCCGAAATCTGCGCCGACTGGAAAAAGGATTTGCCGGAACCCCACAATTTTTTCGGCGGCGATATTCCGGGCATAACGAAAAAACTGCCGTACCTGAAAGATCTGGGGATCAACGGCATTTACCTTACGCCGGTTTTCAAAGCCCCCTCCAACCATAAATACGATACCGAAGATTATTTCAGCATTGACGAACATTTTGGTACTACGGCGGATTTGAAGCAATTGGTACATGAAGCCCATGCCCTGGGTATTAAGGTAATGCTTGACGCGGTGTTTAATCACGCGGGGGAACGCCACCCTTTCTGGCAGGATGTGTTAAAGAATCAGGCCGCCTCGCCCTACAGGGATTATTTCCATATTCACCGTTTTCCTGTGGGCAACGCAAAGGACCGCCGGGATTTGGGTTATGATGCCTTTGCCTTCAATGCAAAAATGCCCAAGTGGAATACCGAAAACCCGGAGGCGCGTAAATATCTTATCGATGCGGCGCTTTACTGGATTCGTGAATCTGATATTGACGCGTGGCGGCTTGACGTGGCAAACGAAGTTTCCTTTGATTTTTGGCGGGAATTCTGCCGCGCCGTCCATACGGAAAAAGATGATTTTTATATACTGGGCGAAGTGTGGTATGACGCTTCCCGCTGGATAAACCGGCCCGGTATGTTTGACGGGGTAATGAATTATCCTCTGGGGTTTGCGGTTACGGAATTTTTAACAGACCAAAAAATAAGCGCCCGGCAATTTACACAAAAACTATTTACCGTCCTTGCCTGTTACGGTGACGCCTACAATCGAATTATGCTCAACCTCCTTGACTCCCACGACACGCCCCGCATACTTCACCGTTCAGGGGGCGACAAACGGCGGATGCGCAACGCCTTCATCCTGCTGTTCTTCCTGCCGGGCTCCCCCTGTGTATACTACGGCACGGAAGCTGGCATGTCAGGCAGCGAGGACCCGGACTGCCGCCGCCCCATGATTTGGGACGAGTCACGGCGGGACGCGGAACAATGGGATTTTTTTCGTACCCTCATCAGCCTTCGCCGCCGTTTTACGGAAGAGGTAAACGCATGTACTATCCGCTATGAAGAGGCGGAGGGGATAAGTGTTTGGCGCGTGGGCGAAAAGCTGACGCTTGTGTATACGGGCGGCGGGACGCTCCTTCTTGCGCCATTGGAAAAAGAACACGGCGCATTACTGTTAAGCACCGCTAAGGACGGGGATAATACGCTCCCCGCGGAAACGGTGGCTTTGTTCGCATTATCATAAATATAAAAGGGGTATGGAAAATATACGCTTACTTTATAGACACTCTATTTAACACCTCCACCCTAAAAATTGGACCCGCTCTTGGTGATCAGCTCATCATCCCGCTCAGTGAGGGGGATCTGTTTTCCCTTGGCGTCGTAGATAGTCATGTCCAGTGCCAGGCCCCGCAGTTCCTGTACCAATACGTTGAAAGATTCGGGGATCCCCGCGGTAGTGGAGGGTTCACCCTTGACAATGGCTTCGTATATCTTGGACCGGCCCGTCATATCGTCGGACTTGATGGTCAACAGTTCCTGGAGGGTGTTGGCCGCGCCGTAGGCTTCCAATGCCCAGACTTCCATTTCACCTAAGCGCTGGCCGCCGAACTGAGCCTTGCCGCCCAGGGGTTGCTGGGTTACTAAGGAGTAGGGACCGGTAGAACGGGCGTGCATCTTGTCGTCAACCAGGTGATGTAGCTTGAGGAAGTAGATGACCCCGCAGAATATGGGGTTCACAAAAGGTTCTCCGGTGCGTCCGTCCCGAAGCATCGTTTTACTGGTTACGGGTAGATTTGCTTCCTTGAGCTTTTCTTCGATCTGATCCGTGGAGGGGGACTGGAATACCGGGGCGGAATACCATTCGTCCAAGGTGGAACCCGCCCAGCCAAGCTCGGTTTCCAGAAGCTGGCCGATATTCATACGGGAAGGTACGCCCAGGGGTGTAAGGCACAGATCCAGCGGGGTGCCGTCTTCCATGTAAGGCATATCCTCTTCCGGCAGTATCCGTGCCACAACACCCTTATTACCGTGGCGGCCGGCCATCTTATCACCCTCGCGGAGTTTCCGCTTGGTGGCGATCAACACTTTTACTACTTCGTCCACACCGGGGTTCAGATCGTCACCTTCGGTGCGTTTTAAGCGCTGGATATCTATGATGGTCCCCTCAATGCCGTGAGGTACCCGGAGACTGGAATCCCGCACTTCCTTGGCCTTCTCGCCGAATATTGAGTTGAGAAGCTTGAACTCCGGGGTGGTTTCGGTTTCGCTCTTAGGCGTTACTTTTCCTACCAGGATGTCGCCGGAGCGCACCTTGGCGCCGACCCGGATGATCCCTTCGGCGTCCAGGTTGTCCAGGCTCTTTTCCGAAGTGTTGGGGATATCCCGGGTAATTTTTTCCGGCCCCAGTTTGGTCTCCCGTACCTCGGTGATGAACTCTTTTATGTGGATGGAAGTAAACATATCGTCCTTCACCACTCGCTCTGAAATAAGTATGGAATCTTCGTAGTTGTACCCGTTCCAGGGCATGAACCCCACCAGAACATTCCGTCCCAGGGCGAGTTCCCCGTTCCGGGTGGCGGGCCCATCTGCAATAACCTGACCGGCAAGGACCTTCTCTCCAATCTTGACCACCGGCCTCTGATTATAGCAAGTATCCTGGTTAGTCCGCTGGAACTTCACCAGCCGGTATTCATCCAGACCGTTGGCATTGGTTTCCGGAATTTTGGGGACATTTTTCCCGCTTTCATCGGGCTTAATGAGAATTTCATGGGAGGTAACCCGCACCACAGTGCCGTTCCGCCGGGCCTTGGCTAAGACCCCGGAGTCGTAGGCGCACTTCCCTTCCATACCGGTTCCAACCCGGGGCGGATCGGGGAATACCAGGGGCACCGCCTGACGCTGCATGTTAGAGCCCATCAGTGCCCGGTTGGCGTCGTCGTGTTCCAGGAAAGGAATCAGGGAAGCGGACACCGAGATGATCTGCTTGGGGGATACGTCCATGTACTGAATATCCCCGGCGGCACGGGTTGTATAGTCCCCCTGACGGCGGCAGGAAATCTGCTCTTCCGCAAAAGAGCCGTTGGCGTTCAGCTTTGCCGAAGCCTGGGCGATGTAGTACCGGTCTTCGTCCATGGCGGAAAGGTATTCGATATTGCCGGTAGCCACCCCGTCGGACACCTTCCGGTAGGGGGTTTCCAGAAAACCGTATTCGTTGACCCGGGTATAATTCGCCAGGGAAACGATAAGGCCGATATTCGGACCTTCCGGTGTTTCAATGGGGCACATACGGCCGTAGTGGGTATAGTGGACATCCCGTACCTCAAAGCCCGCCCGATCCCGGGAAAGGCCGCCGGGGCCCAAAGCATTGAGGCGGCGCTTGTGGGTCAGCTCCGCCAGGGGGTTTACCTGGTCCATAAACTGGGAGAGCTGGCTGGAACCGTAAAATTCCTTGATAGCCGCTACCACAGGCTTAATGGAAATTAGATCCTGGGGCTTGATGGTATCCGTCTCTTTCAGACTCATCCGTTCTTTAGCGATCCGTTCCATCCGGCTAAAGGCGGTCTTCATGGCGTTTGCCATAAGCTCTCCAACGGAACGAACCCGCCGGTTTCCCAGGTGATCTATGTCGTCGATATATTCATCCCCCACATAGACCTGGATGAGAAATTTCATGGTGGCGATGATATCAGGCTTAGTCAGGGTAAAATCCTCCAGCGGAGGTTGATGGTTAAATTTCTTGTTGAGCTTATAGCGCCCCACCTTACCCAGGTCGTAACGCCGGCTGGTAAAGAACATCCCCACCAGATCTTTCTCCGCCGCTTCCACGGTGATCGATTCCCCGGGCATAAGCACGGAGTAGACATTGGAGAGGGCGTCTTCCTTAGTGGGTTCATCCCGTGAAGGATCTTCCTTAACAAACTTGATCTCCTCCCGCTCAAAGCAGTTGATCAACATGGGTGAGTTGAGAGAATCTTTATGTTCAAAATCGATAACCTCCACGGTGGTAACGACGTTGGTTAAAAGTTCGTCGATATTGTGGGGGTGGAGTTTCTCCCCCGCACGGTAAAGCTTCCGCTGCTCCTCTCCTTCCCCTCCGGCAACGATCACCGATTTGGCGAGTATCTTCCCGGAAAAATGCTCCCTGGTTTCCCGGTCATCTTTAACGTCCAGGGTTTCTGTTTTGTAGAAGGCCCGGATGATATCTTCACGGCTCTCGTAACCAAGAGCCCGAAGGAATATGGTTCCTAGAATACGCTTTTTCCGGTCGATCTTGGCGTAGATCAGCTCCCGCTTCTGGTCGATCTCAAACTCCAGCCAGGAACCCCGGTAGGGAATGATCCGGGAGGAATATATCCCCTTTTCGTGACTAAAAATGACGCCGGGAGAACGGTGGATCTGGGAAACCACCACCCGCTCAGCGCCGTTTATGATAAAGGTACCCCGCTCACTCATGATGGGGATATCACCCATGTAGATATCTTTTTGACGAATTTCACCGGTCTGCTGGAAGATCAGATTGATCCGGGCCTTCAGGGGTACCGCATAGGTCAGCCCCTTTTGCTTGCAGTCCTGCTCGGAAAATTTTATGTTATCCTCATCCAAGGTGTAATACTCATATTCCAGGGTCATATCACCGTTTGGGCTTTCAATGGGGAAGGTGGTTTTGAACACCTCCTGTAGTCCTTGTTCTTCCAGAACTTCCTTAGCCCGGACCCTTTTCCGCTGAAGAAACCGTTCATAAGAACAGAGTTGGATATCAATAAGATCCGGAAGATCCATCACATCCTGTATGTCTTTTCCAATATATGTTCGCTTTGTGATTGCTTTGCCCCTTACCATCGTAACCCCCAAACTACAAAAGGCCCCCTCTGAAAACCACCGGGGTGTTTGAACGGCGCTTTAACACCGCTTTACAAACACCCCTTTCAGAGAAAAAAATACTTTCTGTCCAAATATCTTACTGAACTTCAACCGTACCGCCGGCGACAGTGACCTGTCCCTTAATCTTTTCGGCCTCATCTTTGGAGACATTCTCTTTGAGGGCCTTTGGAGCGCCCTCAACAAGATCTTTCGCCTCCTTGAGACCAAGACCGGTAACAGCCCGGACCTCTTTGATGACCGCAATTTTCTTGGTGTCATCATAGGCCTTAAGAATTACATTGAATTCCGTCTTCTCCTCCACAGCCTCGGCGGGGGCTGCTCCGGCAGCGGCGCCAACAGCGGCAACCGCAACAGGGGCGGCAGCGGAAACACCGAATTTTTCTTCCATAGCTTTAACCAGCTCTGAAACTTCAAGAACCGTCATGGAAGAAATCGCTTCTAAAATCTGATCCGTAGTAAGGGCTGCCATATTATCTTCTCCTAAAATATCCTCATTAACACACCCATACGGGCGCGTTTCCGGTATTACCCGGCAAAACCCTGACAGGGACGGCAGCAAGGAACCAACGGTTCCACCGAAGCCTGACCGGGTATTAATTCCAATAATCCTATGCGGCGTCGCCTTCGGCCTTTTTGTCTCCCACCGCTTTGATGGTCCGCACCAATCTGGCGTTGACATCGTTCAGAGCCGCAACAAGGTTCCGGACCGGGCCGTTCATCACCGACATAAGCATGGAGATAAGCTCCAACCGTCCGGGCAGCTTGGAAAAAGCCTCTACCTGCTTAGCGTCGTATATGCTCGCCCCCACCATGCCGCCCTTTACGGTCAACATCGGAGCCTCCCTGGTAAAATCCAGGAGAATCTTGGCGATTTCGTTGGCATCCTTAGGAGCTATAGCCACCGCCGTCGGGCCGATCAGGTAAGACGATACTTCAGCCGGAGCGGAAAGCTGTTCAAAGGCGATCCGGGCATAGGTGTTTTTTACAACCTTGAATTCGGCTTCCTTAGCCTTAAGCTGTTTACGCAGATTGGTGATTTGTTCCACCGTAAGTCCCCGGTAATCGGCAAAGATAAAATCCGGGGCTGCGATAAAATCCTCTTTCAGTGCAGCTATGGCCTTAGTTTTAGCCGCCTGTATTTTTTTTGCAACAATAGCCATGGTTTACTCCTTAAATCTTGGGGTTTGCAAAACAATCAAAGATTGCGGCAAACTCCGAAAATAGAAAACCGAAGGTTTTCTAGTCCTCGTCTTTGATGACCACCCATACACCGGGACCCATGGTGGAAGATACCGATACGGTCTCCACAAACTCACCTTTGGCATCCGCGGGGCGCTTCCGTTTAATTTCCGCAACCGCCACCCGGACGTTTTCGGCGATTTTTTCGGCGTCCATGGAAACCTTTCCCACCGCCAGGTGCACCACCCCGGTCTTATCGGCCCGGAATTCCACCCGGCCTTTTTTAAGCTCCGATAGGGCGCTCTTGATGTCGAAGGTAACGGTTCCGGTCTTGGGGTTGGGCATGAGACCCTTGCGTCCCAGGATCATACCCAGTTTACCCACATCCTTCATCATATCCGGGGTAGCCACCGCTACATCAAAGTCCAGCCACCCTCCCTTGATTTTTTCGATCAGGTCTCCGGCGCCCACATAAACGGCCCCTGCTTCCTGGGCTTCCTTCTCTTTTTCGGCCTTGCAAAACACCAGTATCCGCTTTTCAGCACGGAACTGATGGGGTAACACCATCGTATCCCGGACGGATTGGCTTTTTTTCAGGTTAACCTTAACCGAAAGATCCACGGTCTCATCGAATTTAGCGAATGCCAGGGTCTTTACCTTTTCCACCGCTTCTTTAAAACCATAGGAGGCTGCCGCATCGTACTTTTTAAGGCTTTCGGTGTATTTTTTTCCGTGGCTCATTTTTCCACCTCGACACCCATGGACCGGGCGGTCCCGGCGATAATCCGCATGGCGGCATCAACATCATTGGCCGATAAATCCGCCATCTTCAACTTGGCAATTTCCTCGCACTTAGCCTTGGGCAATTTCCCAACCTTGACCTTGTGGGACTCCGCGGAGCCTTTTTCCAGACCGATAGCCTTCTTAATCAGAACCGCCGCGGGAGGGGTCTTGAGGATGAAGGTGAAGGTCTTATCCGTATACACGGTGATAACCACCGGAATAGTAAGCCCCGCCTCCATGGTTTTCGTCCGGTCATTAAACTGCTGAACGAACTGAGGCGCGCTGACCCCGTGGGGTCCCAAAGCAGGTCCAACGGGCGGGGCCGGAGTGGCCTTTCCCGCCGGACACTGGAGCTTGATTAGGGTAGCAATTTTTTTCTTTGCCATGAAAAACTCCTTTGTGGTATTACCGTTCCCCCTAGGGAAACTCCCACTATATCAAGAGGAAAACGAAAATCTCCGTTGTCGCTCTTTATCTACATCTTCTCTACTTGCAAAAGGTCTACTTCCACCGGAGTGTTGCGGCCGAAAATACCGACCATAACCTTAAGTTTGTTCTTTTCCTGGTTGACCTCTTCGATGGTCCCGGTGAAGGACT
The DNA here is from genome assembly GCA_031283725.1 of Treponema sp. Lineage (GTDB taxonomy): Bacteria > Spirochaetota > Spirochaetia > Treponematales > Breznakiellaceae > Termitinema. The sequence goes on from JAITBG010000031.1 coordinate 10,356, forward strand.
CAAAAGGTCCATCGATAATCTTAACCTGTTCACCGGGGGCGAAGGTCTGCCGGGCGCGGACGGGGCGTTCACCCTTGATTTCCCCGGATTTCTGTAGAATTCCCCGGGCTTCATCTCCGGACAGGGGTTGGGGTTTCTTATCCGCCGGGGTACCGACAAAACCGGTAACCCCCTGTATCTTCTTAATCTTCGAACAGGGCGCCTTCCATTCCAGGTCCGGAAGGTCCATTTCCACCAGGATATACCCCGGCAGAAACTTTCGGGTCAGGGTTCGCTTCTTTCCATCTTTGACTTCCACCACCTCTTCGGAGGGCACCTTTATATCCCGAACGACCTCTTTATCAAGATCCCCTGAGGCGATCATCATGCGGATGGTTTTTTCTATTTTGTTTTCATAACCGGAATAGGTATGAAGCACGTACCAACCCGTAGCCATATTGTCCCTTATTTTGCCCTCTTCGTTAAAATATTGCCTGTATACCCAGGAGCAGAAGCACATCCACCAGTCCAAGAACCGCAGCGAATAATATGGTGGAAATGATGACCACCTTTACGGAGCTGACGACATCCTCTTTGCCCGGCCACACGACCCTGCGAAGTTCTGCGTAGGATTCTTTGATAAACTGGATTATCTTGCGCATGTCACCTTCTCCCTTCAAATTACTAAAAACAATCTAGCCAAATACGATCAATATCCTACCTGGCCTTCCATTTCATTCCAGGCGCAGTAGGCTTCGAACCCACGACCTGCGGTTTTGGAGACCGCCGCTCTACCAACTGAGCTATACGCCTCTGAACTACTACTTAACCTTTGTTTCCTTGTGCAGGGTATGCTTCCGGTCAAAAGGGCAATATTTACTGAATTCCAGCTTTTCCTGGGTGTTCCGACGGTTTTTTGAGGTCGTATAGTTCTTCCGTTTACATTCAGCACACTGCAGGGCGATAAGCTCCACCGCTGTCTTTTTGCTCGCCATATTTTCCTCCTATTTACCAGCCCTCGAACAGAATCGAACTGTTGACCTTATCCTTACCATGGATATGCTCTGCCAACTGAGCTACAAGGGCATTTCCTGCGCATTTTGCCGGGCCTGCGGTCCACATGTTCTGCTAGAATACTAGAACCCCCCATTTGTGTCAATAGATCTACATACATAAATTACACATAATCAATCCCCTCTATACCTGAAATATCAGGAAAAGGGGAAATCGAGGATGATCATTGATTAAGTATAGCGGAGATGGAGGAGAAGAGGCAAGGGCCCGAATTGCGCCACGTTAAATCTAACCATGGGGACACACTTTATCCGGACTGAGTCCGGAGGAACAAATGGGGTTTACCATGGCAGAGAAAAAAAAGATTGCGGC
>JAITBG010000121.1 GCA_031283725.1 Treponema sp.
GCGGATGCTGAAGATACAAGCCCTTATCCCTACCTATTGAACCGCCGTGTACCGAACGGTACGCACGGTGGTGTGAGAGGACGGCTACTCAGTTAATGGGTAGCCTCCTACTCGATTTCCTCTCCCCATGTTGCATACCCGGATTTCTCATGCTAGGCTAAGGTAATGAAAAACATAGCACGGCTGGTGCTTTTTTTTAGCTTCATCTTTATCATAGTCTTTGTCCTCGCCGGGGTCTTCAGGTATCTCCAGCTTGCTTTAGATGCCGCAAGGACCATCCCCGTCAGTTCTCCCATAGATATGAGAGAATCTCTTTCCGCTCTCCAAAAAATGGTACCCCTGATCCTGTATATTTCTATCCTGATGGCCCTCAGTTATACCGCCAGGCGGAGTATGCCCATGCTGCTGGCGATTTTTTGCACCTTTATCCTGGCCGGCGGCGCTATTCTGGGGGTATCCCTGGGTCTCCGTCACCTTAAATCCGACGATACCCTTCAATTATCTTTGTTTTCATCAAACCAATCCTTGGGAGAGAATAAGACCCTGGGCGCCCAAGGTCTTATTCTCTCCCAAGGAGATACGGTAATGGTGGTTCTAGGAGACCCCGGTAAGGCGGAAAGTCCTCGGGCAGTATCTATTCCCGGCCGCCCTCTGATTTACCAGGAGCTGCCTTCGGGACCGAATAATACCATCATAGCCCTGCCGCCAGCTCCTTTCAGGGATGAAGGGTCCTATCTGATGAGCAGTTTCTTGGTCGATTCCGCCTTGGTGGCGGATCAGTTTGAAGCCAGACTGGATGAGGGGCTTATTCCCTTCGCCATCTACGGGGGGGCGCTTATTTTTTTGCTGGTATCTCTCCGCTTTGTGTTGGGTCTCAGTTCCTGGCCTCTGGCAAACCTCTTTTCCGGCGCCCTGGTATTCCGGGGCATCCTGGCGTTTCAAACCTTTGTCGATTCCCGAACCATCCAGGATTTTATCCTTACTTTTTCTGATAACCATATAGACAGCTCCGTCATAAGCCCCGCCATTTTTATCATCCTTGGGCTGGTTAGCCTCCTCTATACGTTCCTGGTTAGCCTAATCCGTTCACCGTACCGAGGGAAGGCCAATGATTAACCGGAAACGCTTCATTTCCTCCGCGGGAAACTTCGCCGGAAGTACTACAGGAACCTTTATCCTCTATATTTTGATTTCCTTCATCGTTCTGACGGCCTACCGCTTTATTTTCCCCGGCGAGACGATACCTCTGGAGTGTTTTTCCCTGCCCTGGCGCTTTACCCGGGGTGTCCTGGATTTTATCGGTCTTTTTCCCGCCTTAACCATGTCATCCTTGGTTATTCCCTTTGGATTTAAAGTGGGCACAGGAGACAATTTCGCCCGGTTTTCCCCGAAATTTATTGAAAAAATTCAAGGAGCCATCCTTGCCGCCATAATCGCCTTCGCATGTTACGGGCTTTTGTTTTTTATCGCGCTTCCCCTAGTCCAGGAATCCCAATCGAATATGCGGTTTAAAGGCGATCTCTTTGGAATGGCCAGGGAAAGGACAGAACTAGCTACCGCGCAAAGAAATTGGCAGGAGGCATCCAACTTTCTTGCGATCTGTGAAAATATATGGCCCCAAAGCCCGGTTTTAGAGCAGCTGCGATCAAGGGTTGCTGTGGGAGTGGAGGGCATCCGGTTTTCCGGGCATGAATATACCGACCGGCCGGTTTCGGGGCAGCCCTTCACAAACCGGGAGCATGGGGATGCGGAACCACGGCAGGCGGTACGGGATGCCGCAGAAGCTCTGAACATGGCAAAAGCGGCCCTGGCCGAGGAACGGTACTATGACGCTCACTGGCTTGCCACTCTGGCATCCCGGTTGGCCAGAGCCGGGAGCTTTGAGGCCCACCAGGAAGCGGTCCTGACGGCAAGCCTTGCCTGGAACGAGGTCTCATCTATGGAACCTGGTATCCGTGAAACCCAAAACCATGCCCTGTACCATCTTAAGCGGCGAGGCTATGAGGCCATGGTTTCCGGCGACTGGATTCGGGCCTACTATATTTTCAGAGAGCTTTTTGAATTAAGCCCGGAAGATCCCGATGTAGCTAACTTCCTCGACATGAGCGAACAAGGGACCGCCGGTGTTGCTTTCTTTATTGATGAAATAGAGGCGGGCATCGGGGAAAATCTCACCAATGCGATATTCTCCATTCCCCTGGTACCCGCACAAGATACGTTTGGGAGCCGGGCCGTAATGCGGACCGATTCTCTCTTCATCTACCCGGATTATTCTTACGCTATTGGCCTTGAGATCCTCGCCTTTGACGAAAACAACCGGCCTTTGTACAACATGAAAGCCCGGTATGCCAAATTTATCCCCATGACTGTTCAGGAAAAACCCAGACTGGTTATCCTGCTGCGAGCCCTGAGCCGGTACGATGAAAAAATCCGGTGGGAACCGGAATGGAGCAGCCCGGGATATTCAGATCTGGGGGATATCCAGATAGCCCTGGATGCCACCTACGAACATTTTCTGCGGCTTTCCAAAGCCTGGCGCAGGGTGGATAGCCTTTTCTTGGCGGATCTGGTAGCCATGAGCAGGGATTTTGGAGATTATGGGTATATTCCCCAAGTATTCCAGGCGGAAATTATTCGCCGCATTTTAGAACCGGTAACCCTGCTGCCTCTTTCCATTTTTGCTATCATTATAGGCTGGCGTTTCCGGGCTAAAACAAAACCTAAGCTCATGGGGATTCCCATGCTGGTGATTATCCCTATGATCTTCAACGGGGTAGTACAATTAATCCGGGCACTTACCAATACCCTGGAACTTTGGATGCTCCTTTCCCTGGGATTTTCTACGGCGGTCACGGTTTTTATCGCAGGGGCATTGCTCTTTTTTATTCTGTCCTTGATATTATTAGCGTCCCAACATGGATAAAATGATGAAATTTTCTAATTTGATAGGTCCCCTCTTAGGAGCGCTTGTTGGAGCCTTTGCGGGAGTGACAGGTATCTTCATCGGCGCTCTTTTAGGATGTTTACTGCAGCAATTATTCCGCCAGTTTCGTATGGATAGAAAAGTTATGCAGTATTATGAAGCGTCCGGAAAAATAGATTTTAATGAGGGTGTACCAGGTTTGGCTGCCTATTGTGCTCTGGGGACGATCATTGTTTCCCGGTCGGTTAAACCCGCTGAACCGGGCCTACTATTTCAGAAGAGATCCCCCGGAGAGAAGCCGCCGGTTCCGAAAGCCGTGCCGGGTAAAAACCAGACGGAAGATCTTATTTCCGAGCGGGTAACCCAGAGCGCCCTGGGGATTTTCCCCGAGAGTTCCCGGGCGCTTCCCCTAATGGAAACATTCTGTAGGATCGCCCTTTCCATGACGGACCGGCTGAACCCGGATCTCCTGACGGAAAGTTTAATCGCCAGACGAGCCGGGTTCGGGGATCTTAAACGGCTGGGACAGGAACTGGAATCCCTGGCTCAAGGGGAAAGGGCTTTGAAGGAAGCTGTTTTTATTCGCCAGGCATTGGAACCGGGCTATACTCCCGGCGAGGCCGGCGGCAGAGTTGATAGCAGAGCTGGCGGCAATACCGCTGGCGAAGACAGCGAAGGGGATCCCTGGGTGGTGATGGGGCTTAAACCAGGGGCTTCCATGGAGGAAATCAAATCCAGTTTCCGGAAACTGGCGGCGTTGTACCACCCCGATGTTCTACAGTCCCTGGACGAGGAACATCAACAAAGCGCTACTAAGGCATTTATACTGATAAAGGAAGCGTACCGAAAGTTACTCTGCACAGCGCAGAGTAGTGGCTGATCAGTCCTCGACGCCCCATATCCTTGCTCCCAAGAAAGAAAGCCGGGCCACTAAATTTTCGTAACCCCGTTCTATTTGATAAACATTGTGGATAACACTCCGCCCTTCGGCGCACATGGCCGCGATAACCATGGCCATCCCGGCCCGTACATCCGGGCTGTGCAGTTCCGACCCCGTCAGCCTGGCAGGTCCAGAGATAACCGCCCGGTGAGGGTCGCAGAGCACAATCCGTGCGCCCATGCCGATAAGTTTATCCACAAAGAACATTCGGGATTCAAACATCTTCTCGTGAACCAGAACCGTACCGGTAACCTGAGTTGCCACCACAGTGATGATACTGGTTAGATCTGGGGGAAATCCTGGCCATGGGGCGTCGTCAATCTTGGGAATCATTCCTCCCAGATCAGAATTCACCGCCATATCCTGATTTTTGGGAACGTGAAGGGTAGATCCTTCATGTTCCCACGTTATGCCCAACTTGCCAAAGGCAATTTTTGCGGGCCGAAGATCCTGAAAACGGGGCCCTTCAATGGAGAGTTCCCCCCCGGTGACCGCCGCAAGGCCGATAAAAGAGCCTACCTCCATAAAGTCCGCGCTAATTTCAAAATCGCAGCCCGAAAGTTTAGTAACCCCTTCTATTTTAAGGATATTGGAGCCTATGCCATCGATCTTCGCACCCATGGCGTTGAGCATACGGCAAAGGTCCTGGACATGGGGCTCACTGGCGGTGTTGGTTAGAATGGTCTCCCCCTTAGCCAGGACTGCAGCCATGACGGCGTTTTCTGTGGCGGTTACCGAAGCTTCATCCAGAAAAATATCCGCCCCGTGGAGTTCTCGGGCGGTAAAAATAAAGGCGCCGTTAATCTCCACCTGGGCGCCCAATTCGGTAAGAGCCAAAAAGTGGGTATCCAAGCGGCGCCGGCCGATAACATCTCCTCCCGGCGGCGGCAGCACTACCCTGCCGGTCCTGGCCAGAATGGGCCCCGCAAAAAGGATGGACGCCCGTATTTTTCGTGCATACTCTATGGGCACCTCGGAAGAACCGATATTCCCCAGTTTCATACGGTACGCATTCTGTCCCAAAACTTCCACAGACCCGCCAAAGGATCTATATATGGACAACATCACCTGAACATCTTCAATATCGGGAATATTCCTGAGCACCACCGGCTCATCGGAAAGGAGGGCGGCGGCAATACAGGGCAAGGCGGCGTTCTTATTACCACTGGCCCGGATGGTCCCACTGATGGGAACACCGCCCTCAATGAAATATTGGTTCATAAGACGACTTTACCTATCAGACGGGTTTATGTCAAAGGAAAATTGAGAATTTGCTTCATTAATAATACAATAATACGTTTCTTATAGGACAAAAAACTGCACCGCAAAGCCAACGCTTATGGGCAGGGCAATATTATCGTAATCTTCTAGAGGGAGGGCTTCCACCATAGCGGCTGTAATGGCGGCTATGAAGGCTGTCTTAAAGCTCCGGGAAACATTATAGGCGGTAACGAATACCGCTCCAAAGCAAGCCAAGGACCCTTCAATACTCTTACCCAACATAAAATCGGGCCGGTGTTTGCCAAAAGTCTTACCGATAAGACTGGCAAAGCCGTCCCCAAATGCCAGGGCATAAATACCGATGGATGCCGCCGGAGACGGATACAAAAGCAAGGCCAACAGAGCGCCAAGACCTAAGGTAACCGGTCCAAGTACAAAGCGCTCTTTGTCCCGCGGCCGGGAAGCTATACTGGTAAGGGAAGACACCAGGGGAACTTCAATGCCGGAAAGCCGAAAACTCTCCATAACGGCATAAAAAAGTGTCCCAACCATGAGCAATATCGCCGTAAATGGCCGGTTAAGCGCCGCCATACTGGGGCTGAGGGCAATAAGAAAATGTATGGACTTTCGAACAAGTTCGGTCTTTATTTCCTGGAGGTCAAAAACCTCCAAATCACGCTGCATGAACTGAGAAATGTTAAAACTAGTTCTATTAATACTTATCCCTTCCATACTACGGAAATAGCAAATACCATGCCAAGTTGAATGAAATAGGGAAAACAGCTCTATTTCATTATATAACAATAAGTTACGAAAGACAAACCCTTGTTTGAAAAACCCTATATATCAGAATCGTATGAAAAAATATACAAAATCTATTCATAATATACTATGATTCCAGGAATGCCGCGCTAATGCCGGAATAGTCGTTATCAATCTTGAGCGCATCCAGTATTTGCGATACCTGCCCCCGATGATGCGTCCCATGAGCCGTCAGTTGATTGAGCAAAAAGAAGGCAGGCACCGAATCGGGATTGCCGCCATACTTTACAGGGGTCTTCAAGTCCGCATCGGTCAAAGCTTTGGTAAAATCAATATAAGCAGTATCAACGGTCTCAATATCGGCCGCCAGTTGCTCCCATTGGGCTTCGGTGAACGGCCCTTCGGGGACGGTGACTGTTTTCAAAGCGGCAAGGGCTTTGAGTGCGGCGTCATTATGGGCCACCGCATCTTGAAACAGCCCCAGCAAAAAAGTATTCCCACCCAGGATATGCGTTATCAGTCCCGAAAGACTCTTATAGTAACTCCCCCGTTCCTGTTCCCGCTCTGCGTTGGAAAGTCCATTCAGGATAGAAAGGATAGTCTTATTCGCTTCACGATTGTATTGAGCATTAATCACAAACAGTTCTTTCATTGTTTACCTCTTGCACTAAGTATACATGATCATCTCAGTTTTTGCTATATGAATATATACAATAAAACTTATCCTTGATAAAGCGCCAACGCTGCTGCCCCTAAAAAGGCGGCATCATAGCCTAATTGTGTCTGTACCACTTCAACATGGGCAAGATTATTGATAACACATTTTCGAATAGTCTCCTGTATGGTGTCATGCAGAAGGTTCAGGGAGCGGGATATCCCTCCTCCAAGGATGATCGCTTCGGGGTTAAGAATATTAACGCCATAACTTAATCCGCGGCCAAGATACACGGCAGCTTTTCGATAGATGCCCAAGGCAGTTTCATTCCCCTGCTCCGCCAGTACAGAACAGCCAAGCGCATCAGCGGATAGATCTTGGGCTTTGAACAGAGCGGCAAATCCGGAATCTTCCTTCATGGCCTGTTTGGTATACCGGGTAATAGCAGTACCGGAGCCATGAGCTTCAAGGCACCCATATTGTTTACAAGGACAGATATACGGATCGGTATATTCTACCTTAACATGCCCCATTTCCCCGGCACAACCCAAAGCCCCGGGAATTAACCGGTCGCCGCATACCACTGCGCCGCCAACTCCGGTCGACACGGTGACCCAAATGAAATCGTGGAATCGTTCTTTAAACCCAAAACAAAGCTCCCCGATTGCACAGGCATTGACATCATTTTCGATAAAAACAGCATCTGTTTTCATTTCCCTTCTGATAATATCTGCCACAGTGATATTGCACCAACCGGCAAACACTGCCCTGGTAAGAATTCCTGCGCTTTTATTCACTATTCCGGGAAGGGCTATCCCTATCCCGTTAAGCTGATTAAGGGGAAGCCGGATCGTTTCCGCACATTCCCTTAGTTTTTGACAGCAAACTGAAAAATGTCCCAAACAATCCGCAACATTTGTGGAAACCCGGACTTTACTCAGCACCTCGCCCCGCTCATTGATAATCCCGACAAGTGTTTTGCTTCCCCCTACGTCCATTGAGCCGATATACATGGATTTACTCCGAAATGTTTCGCTCAATATATCGCATAATGGCTGCTGTTTTCAAGGGAACGATATCAACAAGAATCCCTTTGTATCAATTTTGCCTTAAACCAGATAGATTCCAGATCCAGTTTTTTTCCATGGATTCTTTCAACAATACGCATTGCCGCCGCTTTCCCCATGGCCTCACCCGGCTGGGCCAGGGCGGTAATTCGGGGGTTAACCATTGAAAACCAGAGATCGTCATCAAAAGAAATAAAACTTATTTCTTCAGGGATTTTGACCGACAGATCCGTGAGACAAGTATAAGCGCCGATTGCCGCTGTACCGCCGCCACAAAGGACCGCTTCCACCGATTCGCCCAAAAACTGCTTCATAATCGCATAGGGTTCCGCATATCGAAGTTTGGAAACAATCAAGGGCGAGCCATGGGCTAAGCCTATCAGCTTTGAGTTTACTTTAATACCAGCTTCGATCAGCGCCTGCTTGTAACCCGCGACACGTTCAATCATAGTTTTGTCTTTACCGGTTGTTTTTCCCGTCGGATGATAATTAAAAGAAACAAAACCGATCTTCCGATAACCTCTGCTTATCAGGTACTTTGTTGCCGTATAGCTGGCATCGGAATTATCCAGAAGAACGCAGTCAAAATGACAATTTTCCGGCTGCCGGTCTACAAAAACCAGGGGGAAGTCCGGGGGCAGTATATCGTCGAGATAATCGCAGTTAAAACTGGTCGGCGCTATGATCAAACCATCGGCCCCCCTGAGGTAAAAAGATTCAATATTCTTCATCTCCAGGCTTTTTTGTTCCATAGAATCCATCATGATCATCTGATAACCTTGGGAATTGGCGATTTTCTCAATCCCCCTGGCCATATCAATGAACAGGTATTTTTCCATATTATTTACTACCAGGCCGATTATGCGTGATTCTCCGCTACGAAGATTCCGGGCTATGGGATTTGATTTGAATTTCAGTTGCTTGATTGCCTTTTTAACTTTCCTGGAGGTGTCTTCAGAAACAAACCGGGTCATGTTGAGCACATGGGAAACGGTGGAAACAGACACTCCCGCGACGCCCGCCACATCTTTCATGGTAGGTTTACGGAAGGACTGAAGCTCTGTGATTACTGCTTTTTTGCCCGCCATGGGAGATATGCTATTACTATTTTTTACTTTTGTCAAAGCAATTTGACGGATTTTTAGACTTTTGTTTGAAATTGATGATAAAATCACCTGAGAAAACGTTTGTCTGTCTATATTAAGGGGGATTCATGGGATTGATCAATTTTTTAAATTTTTTGAAAATTCTTAAAATTTTTTGTTGACAATTAAAAATTCGATGATATAATTAAGACAATCGTTAGCGCAAACGTTTTCCTTATATAAAATGAGGTCATTATGGGTATAATTGAAAAGTTACGCCTTGACGGCAAAAAAGCCTTTGTAACCGGTGGAGCCGGGGGCATAGGGTTCAGTATTGCGGCGGCTCTGGCGGAAGCCGGTGCTGATGTCGCCTTGGTTGATACGGACATAGAGACCTCTTCCATTTCGGCGGGCAAAATTTCTGCGGAAACCGGTAGGAAGATTATCTCGATTAGGGCGGATGTCACTAAAAAAGGGGATGTGGACGCCATGATCGAAAAAATCCTTGGGGAATTCGGCAGGATCGACACCGCCTTTTGCAACGCCGGAATATGCAAGAATATTCCTGCCGAAACAATGAGCCTGGAAGAGTGGAATCAGGTTATCACTATTAATTTGACAGGGGTTTTCTTGACCGCTCAGGCCGCGGGTAGGGTTATGATTAAACAAGGCGGGGGCTCTATTATTAATACGGCTTCGATGTCCGCCCACATCGTCAACGTTCCCCAGCCACAATGCTCTTATAACGCCTCAAAGGCAGGGGTGATCCAACTGACAAAGTCTCTTGCTGTGGAATGGGCATTGAAGAATGTCAGGGTAAACAGCATAAGCCCGGGATATATAGGGACGGATTTAACATTGAATTCTCCGGACCTAAAGCCTTTGATTGCACAATGGAATGTCATGGCGCCCCTAAGGCGGCTGGGAAGGCCTGAGGAACTCCAGGCTATTGCGGTCTATCTTGCCGGAGATTCAAGCGCCTTTACTACCGGTTCCGATTTTGTTATTGACGGCGCTTTTACCTGTATTTAGTGTGTGTATGCGAAGTCGGTTACTTCGGGCTGTTTTGAATTCCGGTAATAAATTCAGTTGTCCGGATTTCAGAAAAATATATTTTTTGGAGGATGAAATGAAAAAATTTTTAGTTCTTGGAATGATTTTACCGTTGTTGTTCTTGGCCTTGGCCTGCAGTAAACCGGTGGAAACAAGTTCCGTGTCGGCTCCGGCTGCAGAAAGCGGTGGTGACCCAACGGCTGCGGCCTCAGGCAGTTTTGGAGCTTACAAAATCGGTATTGCCACGCGGGAAATCACCAACGATTATAACCGTGACATTATCAGTAGCGCGCAAAAAGTTGTTGAGGATGCCGGCGGCAGCGTGGTAATCGCCGATGCCAATGCCGATTATCAGAAACACAATGAAAATATTGAAAACTTGATTAACTCGGGCATTAACGGCTTGATCATTCAGTTGGGCGATGCCCAGCAGCTTGCCCCTATTGTGGCAAAAGCTACCGCTAAGAATATTCCTGTCATTTGCGCCGGTGTAGGCGCGCCTGTTCCGGGCGCTCTTTCTGATATTAACGGCGACAACCCCCTGCTTACGGTCCTTGCGGC
>JAITBG010000221.1 GCA_031283725.1 Treponema sp.
CGACGCCGTTTTCATCGGTTCAAGGTAAGTCGCCTCATCGCGGAAGGCGTTGTTGTCAAAGATGAGAAGATCGGCCCGCTTGCCGGGAGCGATCGTGCCCCGGTTGGAAAGGTCAAGCCTGGCGGCGGGAGCGGCGGTCATCTTGCGGACGGCGGTTTCCAGGGCCTCGCGGAAGAATGCCTGAGCCTTCTCCATCTCCGCTTTGCTGTTAGGAAAGGCTGATATCATTTAGCGCCTGCTTGGTTCCGTGTTTCTTGGAGACCGGTCCATGGAATAGATTGCTTTTTTATCATCAACCTATAACACGGGTAAACAGAAAAGAATATGCCCTATGGACCCTAATTGGGTCTTCATTGGAGTACGTTCCCGGAGCTTTACCGGTTACAGCCACCAGACGGAGAGCCAATGACATATCGCCCCGGCAAGTACAAAGACATGCCAAGTAACATGGGCGCCCCGGGTTTCGTGTTTGCGATAAAAAAGAGCTCCCAGGGTGTAGGCCATGCCGCCGGCGGCCAGGAGGATGATACTTAGGCGGGAAATGGACATGATCAGGGGGACCATGGCTATGACAATAGCCCAGCCCATGAGAATATACACTACCAACTCAAACTTCTTGAGCAAGCGGTTGTTTGTCGCGTGGAGGCTTATCCCGGCGGCGGTCAGGGCCCATTCGGCGCCGAAGATACCCCAGCCCCAGGCGCCTTGGAGACCTACCAGACAGAAGGGAGTGTAGGAACCGGCAATAAAGAGATAGATAGCCGAATGATCCAGAATACGGAAGATACGTTTAGCTCCCGCATGCTGAATAGCGTGGTATAGGGCAGAGATCAGGAACATGCAAAACATGGCGGCGGTAAAGATGATGTAGGCGGTAACCGTTTTAGCCCCCGCAGCGGCAACACCCAGGCGGCCCGTACCCCGGAGTAACAGAAGGACGAGTCCCGCCACGGCCAAGAGAGCCCCCAGCCCGTGGAGTATGGCATTGGCGATTTCTTCACCCAAGGTCCGGAAAGGCAGGGCAAGAACCGCAGCCTTAGGGGACGGCTTTTTTACAAGATTTATAGATTGATCCATATTTATTGGGACACGGATATATAGGGATAGTTGCACTATTACACGCGGAATTTCCTGAAAAGGCCCCCAACGATGATAAAGTGAAAACTATTCCCCTTCCCACCACAGATCCCAGGCTGCCTCGGCGCCTCCCAGTATTGACGCGAGAACAGGCAGGCTCTCCTCCAGGGTTTTTCGCAGGGTCCAGGGAGGATTGTAGATTACCATTCCGCTACCGTACATGCGTTTGACGCCGTTGTCCGGATCAGCGGTGCGGAGCTCCGCCGCGCAACGGTTCCCGCCGTAAAGTCCAAGCAGGGTTTCACGCACCGCCGAAGCGGACAGCTGTTGCAGCAGGGGGTACCATGTGATATACAAGCCTGTGGAAAAACGCGTGAGCGCCCCGGCGAGATGTTCCGGAACCTCGGTATAATCGCTTTTCACTTCATAGGGGGGATCGATAAAAATACAGCCCCGGCGGGAGGGCGGCGGTAATAAGGCCTTGAGCCCCCCAAGACCGTCTTCCCGCAGGAGGCGAAATCGCTTATCAGCCTTAAACGCATCCTTCAACGCGGTAAAATCTACGGGATGCAGTTCAAAACAAACCGCTTGATCCCGGGGGCGGAGCAGTCTTTGTATGAGCGCCGGAGAACCGGGATACAGCCCCGCCGGGGGAAGTTTGGCGGGAAGTTCCACACCCAGGGAATCCTTCACCAGCGCGGCATACCGGCCAAGCAAGGGAGGCAGATTATCACACTCCAGCAGCCGCCCCACTCCTCCCTCCCATTCCCGGTTTTGAGCGGCATAACCCGCTGTCAATGGATAAAACCCCGCGCCGGCATGGGTATCAATAACGAGGAAAGGTTTTTCTTTTTGGCCTAAATAGTCCAGACAGCAGATCAGGACTGCGTGTTTCAGGACATCCGCGGCATTACCCGCATGAAAGGCGTGCCGGTAACTGAGCATCGCTGTATAATAGCTCAACTACCGGCACACAACAAGCTCCCTGCTACTCCTCTTTTACAGATTTGTCTTCATACTTTTTCCCTTTGGCCTTAATCGAGTAAAGATGTGCGTCTATGGTCCCCTTGGCGGATTCCAGAATCTGCGCCACCTGCCGGTTACTCGCCACAGTTTTCATGCCCGCCAGGCGTTTCCGCATGGATTCCAGCCGTTTCTGTCCACGGGTCAAACAGCGTTTCATCTTTTCATGGCGGCTTGAATTCGGGAGAGCAAGCTTGAGTTTTTTCTCAAAGACTATACACCGGTAGAATTGACTGTGAATCCGTTCCTGAAGTTCCCGGATTTCTTCTTCCCGCCGCAAGCGCAGCATTCGTAATCCTTCAATTAATTGCCCCAGTTTTTCCTTATCGATATTAAGGGCCGGGGAAATACGATCCAGGAAATCAGGTGACAAATAGTGATACGATTTAAGCAGTAAAACTAATATCTGCCGTGGATTTGATACCGAATTAAAGGCCGGTTTCGGTTCACTATAGGCATCCCCTTCCTCATGACAGGCCGCATCGTCCAGAGCCTTAGCCTTCCAGCAGGCATATTCGGCAATGTGGTGATCCGTCTCCAGGGCGCGGTATTCCTTGGAACCCCAGTGTACCAATGAATTAATATATGCGTCAAAAGAGGCGCCCGTATCCTGATAATTCTCAATGGCCCGGCTGATCCGGGGATAGAGCCAGCAGAGATAATCCATGTAATCTTCCTTGTTCCATCCATAGGGATGGAACTGCTGGTAATTATCCAGAATAAATTTGAAAATATGACCCTCCAGATCCTTTTTACTGATGAGTCCCTTGGAATAACGGTTTAACAATTCTGTTAATGGTAAACTATCCTTCATTCTCACTCCTTCTCTGGTTTATCGGGAGTAATACAAACAAGGATGGTTTTTACTTTATCGAAAATGATCTATGTCACGGTTTTTTTAGAAAATATCGCTAAAAGCTTCGAGAATTTTCAGTTCTATCCCTTCAATGGTCCCGGCAAGGCTGAGGCCCGCGGCATTTTTGTGGCCCCCTCCGCCGAATTGCGCGGCAATAGCCGCCACGTCCACCGTATCCCGGGAGCGGAATCCTATGGTACAGTTTTCCGGGCTTTCCTGGCGTATGATAACGATGACCTCCACCCCCGCCACGGACTGCAGCAGCTGATAGAGGCTGTCCGAGTCCCGGCCCGCAAGTCCGTAACGGGTTGTATCCTCCAGGGTCTCTGTGGTGAGAAGGAGTTTTCCGGCATAATAGGGCCGAATTCGGGACAGTATCTTGCCCATGAGAATCCGGGAATCCAGACTTTTACCGCCGTGGATGGCCTGGAATGCTTTCTTGGGATTTGCTCCGGCGGCAACCAGCCGGGCGGCGCAACGGAAGGTTTCGGCCCCCCGGTCATCTACATGGCGGAAAAACCCCGTGTCCGTAGCAAGTCCGAAGAAGAGCAGTTCAGCCTCCTCCGCGGTAATACGAAACCCCAGGGCTTCGACAAGCTCAAGGACCAGAACGGTTGTAGAAGGAGCCTCCGGGTTCAGGTAAAGCAGCGGGACGGAACGGTCCCCCGTGGCGTGGTGGTCAATTATCGCTATGGGGAACCCTTCCAGAAAAGGTTCCAGATCCCCCGTACGAGCCCGGGAATCACAGTCGAGGAGGATCACCCGGCCGCCTTCCCGATCCTTTTCCCCGAGCTTGGCGGTAAATTCCCCGGCATAGGACATTATTTCGGTACGCTTAAAGGGGCCGGCTGAACAGAGGATGACTTCCTTGCCCATTCTCCGCAACACCGAACCCAGGGCAAGCTGGCTTCCCACACAATCGCCGTCAGGTTCCTTGTGGCCCGCCAGAAGGAATTTCGACCCCCTGCGGATAAAATCAAGCAGCGCCGGAGGGACAGGGGTTGCGTTCATCTCTGTTACGGCTTACAGCAGAGCAGGGTAAACTGGCGGCGGTCTCCCTGGGAAATAAGGGCCCGGCTGTCTTTTATATACACGTTTATTTCGGTTCGCATGCCAAAATTGGAAAAATAAATCCCCGGTTCCAGGGAAAAACAGGAACCTTCCAGGATGGGGCGGTGATCCGGAAATTCCCAGCAATCGATGTTCACCCCCGAACCATGGACCTGGGTGTCAATGCTGTGTCCGGTACGGTGTTTCAGCGCGGCTCCGTAGCCCAGGCTAACCAAGGCTTCCCGGGCGTTTGCATCCGCCATAGCCCCGAAAATGCGCCGGCCGGCGGCTATTTCACCGGCAATATACTCGTACACCCCTTCCCGGGCGGAAACCAGTTCCTTAAAGGCCCTTTCATATTCCGCTGAAGGAGCGGAGGCAAAAACCCCAACCCAGGAAATATCCGCGTAAATTGCCTCCGGCCCCTTCTCCTTAGCCCAAAGATCAAGCTGAATCACATCTCCTTCCGAGACAGGAGCCCCCTCTCCGGCACAGGCATAATGGGGGTTCCCGGCATTTGCCCCGGCGGCGATGATAGGGGGATGATCCGTTATAAGTCCCCGGTTCTCAATGGCCGCGCTCATACCCTGGAGCAGATCCCCTTCCCTGAGGGGCTTTTTCTCCGCATAGGCTTTCCCGGCGATTTCCCAAGTCTCTTCCACTACATCGTAGAGGGCTTTGGCGGCCCGTTCATGGGAAGCAATACCCTCACCGCCCAGAAGCCCCTTGAAACGCTGGACCAGCCCCGCGGCGGAGACCAGCTCCAGACCGGCGCTTTCCAAAACCCCGGCGGTCCCCATGTCTAAATAAGAAACCATGGTGAGAGTATCGGAAATATGAACTCCCCAGCGTTTCCCCCCTAAGGTTTTCAGGGTAGCCAAAAATTCGTCCCGGCCATGGTACACCGTTTTCCGGCCCGGAAGCTGGTCCAGGATATTCGGCTCAACGGCATTGATAATACCGAGGGGCTCCCCCCGGGCAGGCACCGCGTAAACCCAGACTCGGGAATTGGTTTCATCACGATTAATGCGGAGTATATCATCCGCCAACCGGTCCCGGTGGTGGAAATTACAAAAAAGCCATCCGTCTAGTTTTTCTCCACAGATGGCTTCCTGTATACGGCCTAATTCTGAAACAATCAAGTCCGGTTCCTTGAAAGGGTATTAAAATTCGAGCGCAAAGCTTTCTACGTTCTCAAACCGATCATCAATATTTACATGAAGGGGCACATCCCCCCAGGATTCATGGGATCTTTCCTTTCGCACATAAAGGCGAACATGGTCAAATTCCCCATCCTTATAGAACACCGTCATGTGGGGCCAATCGGTCCCGGAGCCCATTAGAATGAGATCCCCTTTGTTACCGGTTTTTTCGAACCATTCGTTGGGCAGATAAGCGTCCACAACCTGGCTTATTCCTTTTCGATACTTCACCACATACCCTTTCCGGTAGGGATAGACCCGTTCCAGACTTATCGTAAGGGCATAGACTCCCTCTTTTCCGGAGGAGGGGGAAGAATTATTCTGCTGAGCAACAAGCGGTATTACCCCCGCCAGAACGAGCAATAGGGTTATAAGAAATACAAATTTTTTCACACTAACCTCACTATTATAAGGACTTTAGAACAATCAAGGCCTGTCCCTTGAATGACCAGCCATATTTCTGAATTATAGCGGTTTTCAGCTAAAACCGCAAGAGGGCGCGTTGCCTCACGTAAAATCTGACCGAAGGGGAGGCGGAATCTCACGTAAAAATCTGACCATGGAAACCTACACTACCTCCGGCGGTAAAGCCGCCGGAGGATATTATGGGGTTATC
>JAITBG010000008.1 GCA_031283725.1 Treponema sp.
GTCTCGGCCCAGGTGGACAGGGCGTAATCCCCCAGAATGTTTTGGATGACGTTGAGGAACGTGCTTTTCCCGTTGGCCCCGGTTCCGTACAGAATGAACATGGACTGTTCGCTCGTGTCCCCGCTTACCGACCACCCGGCGGCGGTCTGGAGGAAAACGATCAGGTCCACCTTGTAGTCCATGATCTCCCGGACAAACTGTTTCCACATCGGGCAGCCGGCGTCTTTGTCGTAGCGGACTTTGGCGAGCTTGGTAATCATGTCCTTCTTCCGGTGGGGCAGGAGTTCCCCGGTGTTGAGGTCAACCGTGCCGTTCTCCACGTTGAGGAGCCAGGGGTTCCGGTCCAGATCGTCCACCGTGGCGTTGAGGCACGGGATATACTGGGCCGCCCTTACGGACGCTTCCCGCCGCCGCATGGATTCGCTCTGAATGGCGTATTTCTCGATGTCCTGCCGGTCCCGGTAGTCGGCGGTTTTGTAAAGTTCGGCGTAGATGTTCCGCACCATCTCAAGCTGCTTGGTGTAGAGCAGGGCTACGGTATCTACCTGCCAGTGGGTATCGTCCCAGACCACCCACTTTTTCCAGGGGGCAATGTAGCGGATGTCCGAACCGTGTTCCCTGAGCAGCCGTTCCGCGTTGGTTGAGTCGGTGAACTGGAGCAGCCCCTTTTGCAGTTGGTTGATCCGCAGGTAGATAGCCTCATCGCCGATACCGTCATTGTGTTGTGTCATAAACACTCCTTCCATAAAAGATTATGTAGAGAATGTAAGGCGGTTAGGCGACATCACAAATAGGTAAAATACGCAAATTATGGATGAAAAATATCTATTGCAATATCATTTTGTCTATCATAGTAACTTTCAAAAAGATTATATGTATCAATGACAGACAAAAAAATGAGCAGGATGTTTCGGAGAAAGAACACAGTTGATATGAAATGATACGGGCTGATATTTTTTTGAATTGCCGACGGCTCTCTTTTCTCGACTTTATTCTAAACAAAGGATGTTTTATATTTGTTTTTCTACTATCTGGTGTTCGGCCTGTAAATAATTATTTCAATCATGAACTACCAGTCTTCGGGATGTATAAATTGTTTCAGCCGCTTGGGTATTTTTTTGATAACGCTGCCTGAATAATCAATATCTTTCAATTTTGGAAGATCTGCCAGGGATTCCGGCAGTTTATCCAGGTTCATATCCCAAAGCTCCAGATATTCCAAAGAAACAAGCCGGTTGATACAGGATGGTATGCTGCCCAGGTTCTCACAATGCATTCTCAAAAAAACTAATTTATCGAGATTGCCGATTGAATCAGGAATGGATGTTATGTGCGGAGTATAAAGAGACAAGCCTTTCAGGTTCCTCATGTTTCCGATAAAAGAAGGGATTTCTTCGCTATGCGCCGTTATCCGGAGGTTTTGAAGGGAGCCGATATTTACAATAGATTCGGGCAGTAAATCACAGTGTAAGTCCAATGATTTCAGCAGCAGCTTGCCGATGCATCCCGCGGTTTCCTCAAGACGATCACAGGAGAGCGTTAATTTTTTCAGCCCGTGAAGATTGCCAAACGATTCGGGTAAAACAATACGCCCTGGTTTTTCTGAATCACCGGCGGCCAGGGTCAATTTTTTCAGTGTGGTTAGCTTTTCTATGCCGGACGGCAGGACAATCTCCGGGCCTCCCTGTATTTCCAGTTCCCTGAGGCGGGGAAAGCCGTTTATGGATTCTTCGGATACAGTTAAGTCCGGCCCGTGGATACTGCATTTTTCAAGCTTTTCAAGTTTGCTTATTGAAGGCGGAAGGGATTTTAAGCAGGAATCATTAATAATGAGGCGCCTTAGCGCGGAAAGTTTTCCGAAGGATTCAGGCAGCGCGGCGAGCTTATTGCCGGCCGTTTTCAACCTTTCCAGCACAATGCCTTCGCCGCCGGTTATTTCCAGCTCTTCCAGCGCGGTAAGACTGCCGAAGGATTCCGGCAAGGCCTCCAGTTCACCGCCATAGATGCAAAATGATTTTAACGATCGTAAATTCCCGAATGATTTTGGCAAGTACCGCAGTTTAGCTCCGCTAAGATAAAGTGTTTCCAGCGAAACAAGCCCGCCGAAGGATTCAGGCAGGGTAAAGTTATTGTCAATGTACGATCTCCAGCAGGTCGTCCCCCCGCCTTCATAATGTTCTTCCTTTTCTTCGGTAAAATCAAGACGCAGTTCTTTTAGGGATCTCAGGTTTCCTATGGATTCGGGGAGCGGGTTGATATTCCCTTCCAGATCTATTGTTTCCAGGGCAGCACAGTTCCCTATGGATTCAGGCAGGGAATTAAAATTGCTGTGACTTATTTCAATTGTTTTTAACGCGGTACATTCACCGATAGAGGAAGGCAGGGTTGATATATACCCGCGGAAGGTACTGATGCTCTCCAGATTAATACACCCTCCTATGCTCTGCGGGAGTTCCTTTATTTCGGTATTGATGATTTCCAATCTTTTTAATGCCTTGAGATTTCCGAAACCATCAGGAATACGCTCGATGTCAAGACCAGAAAGATCCAGTTCCTCCAGGGAAGGGAGATTGCAAAGTGATTCCGGTATCTCCGTAATAGCGCAATGACTGATATGGAGCCGCTCAAGGGACGGTAAGTCTCCAAAGGTATCGGGGAACGATGTGATGTTACAAGAACCAATATACAGTTCTCTTAACAAGGCCAGCCTGCCGAATGATTCGGGTATACTGAAAGGCTCTCTGTTATCAGAGAAATCGCTTCCGTCAAGGCCCAGTATCTCCAGGCTGCCAAGATTCCCAAAGGATTCAGGGAATGTTGATATATGGGAAGCACGAAAATGTATCTCTTTAAGCGAAGTCAATCTTCCGATAGTTTCGGGAAGCCGGTCAATCCGCACACTGAACATATGCAATTCCCTGAGTTTTGAAAGGTTTCCGATTGAATCCGGCAGTGAGCCGCTTAATCTGTTTATCGTTAAAACCTCAAGCTGCCCGAGGTTTCCGATTGAATCGGGGAGGGTTTTAAGATATTTTCGTTCCCCCAACAGTTCTGCTTCAGCCAAAGTTTTGCCCGGTTTATGAGCCTCCCAATTATAGGCGCTGCCGAGGGAGAGCTTTTTCAGCCGCGGGTAATTACCGATAAACGCGGGTATGTCGGCAATCTCATTTTCTTCTATCGCCAATTCCTCAAGGTTATTCAAATTTCCCATCCATTCCGGAAGGTCCTGTATATTATTACCGCTTATGTTGAGATGCTTTAAGTTTTTCATGGTTCCCAGCCATGCCGGGAGTTTACGGAGGCCGCAGCCTTCCGCATCAAGGGAAACCAGATTGGTCAGATTGGCGAGAAAGGGCGGCAGCTCTCCCATGATGTAACTTGTTCCCTTAATGATAACAAGCCCGCCGGGACCGGCGTGTTCTTCCGGCTCAAAGCAGCCGATATGCCCGATGTCCAGATGGGTAAGGTTCGTCATGGTTCCGAGGAATTCCGGCGCCTCCTGCAGGCCGGATTCGGCGCTAAATCCCCGATGGTTAAGCCGGGTTACTTCCCGTTCACCGGAAAAGCCGATTTTCAGATGGGTAAGCGCCTTGAACCCGGCAATAAAATCCGGCAGTTCCTTGAGTACATTATGGCCTATGTCCAGATAAACAAGTTTGTTGAGTTTTGCCAGTGAAGGGTCCAGTTTGGTAAGACGGTTATACCCTATATCGAGCCAGGTAAGATTTCTCATGTTTACTATACTGTCCGGCAGTTTCTTCAGTCCAATGGCGCCAATATTAAGATGCGCAAGTTTTTTGATTTGTCCGATATACTCCGGCAATTCTTCAAAATTGTTCGATTCAAGATCAAGATATTCCAAAAAGGAAAAATACTGGAAATAGTCCGGTAATTGGCACAAGCTGTTCAAACCCAGATCCAGATGAACCAGACGCGAAAGTTTCTCAAACGAGGCGGGCAAGCTTCCAAGGGAAAGATTGCGCAGCTTGAAATGAGTGAGCTTGCCCAGGTTTCCGGTGGATTCAGGCAGGGGTTTGATGCTTTGGCCGCCAGGGGACTTATTATAGCTTATATCCAGCCAGGTAAGCCCGTTAAGGTTTCCGATAAAATCCGGGACTTCCGTCAGATGGTTACGGCTCAGGTCAAGGCGGGCAAGCCAGGTGAAAGCGGCGAATTCTTCGGGAATCCGCTCTATTCCTGTTCCCGAAAGATCCAGCGTCGAAGCCCGTGTCATTTTGCAGTCCGCCATGCGGCGGAGGGCTTCCCTGTTTCTGCGTTCGCCGGGCGATAGTGTATTCATGGCTTACATTATACATAGCTGGTCTGTCATATAACAATAGACCAGCATAAATTTTTTCCAAATCTACAGGCGGTCTCATTCTATCCTATAACCGGGGATCCACCGCCTCATTTTCCAGGGCCAAAACAGCGAACACACATTCGTGCAGGCGGTGAAAGGGTTCCTTCCTGACAAAGCGTTCCAGGGCTTCCATACCCAGGGCAAATTCCGCCAGGGCGAGGAGGCGCTTTTTCGTCAGGGAACGGCGGCGCAGGCGTTCCAGTTTTTCGGGGATTGTGTATTCGGGGCCGTAGATGATTCTGAGGTATTCCCGCCCCCGGCATTTGACCGCGGGCTGGAGCGGTTCCGTCCCGCGGCGGGCGATAAAATCCAGGGGCTTCACCACCATGCCCTCGCCGCCGGAAGCGGTCAGGCGGAGCCACCAGTCCGTTGCGGCGGCGGCAGACTGGTTGTCGTTTAGATCAACCGTGATATGATTGGTAGCCATGAACAGGGGATCAACGCCCGTCATGTATTGCCGGATCGTTTCCAGATGATAAAGATGATTTTCATCGTTCCAGACTTTACCCTCGGTGGCAAGGATATGAAAAGGGGCGATGCGGTAATCGTCAATCGAGGATACGCTCCAGCAGTAACGGCGGTAAGCATCGGTGTACCGATCAATACATTCCCGGCGCTGTTCAAACCTTTCCAGTATGGCGGCGATGTTCATGTCGGCGGGCGGGCCATCCCCCTGTTTTTTGGACGGGGCCGGCGGCGTGTCCGGTGTTATTTCCGTTGTTAAATTCCTTAACGTTCCCTGAACGGCAAGGGCCTGCTTCAAAGCGGCGATACTCGCGGCAAGGCCGTCTCTCCCGGCCCTTCCCGCCGGCCCGTACTGTTCCAAGAGAAGGCTCCGGGCCTTGGCGGACCAGGGCATAAGTTCCGTGTCCAGGCACACCCAGCCGGTGGAGAACCGTTCCCAAAACCCTGAGCGGTCAAGAACATTCCGCAGACGTTCAAGGATCTCCGTCCCGGCGCTTTCCGAGACATCGGAGGGATCGAAAAAATGCCGGCCTGTCCGGGTGTAGATGATCCCCCCGGAACCGTCCTGTACGCCGAAGCGTTCCACCGCAGTTTTTGCGTCACGGCAAAGGACGACCACCGCCCGGGAACCCATGTGCTTTTCCTCACAGACAACCTGGCTAATGCCAGCCTTCCGGTAGTATTCAAAGGCCTCCGCGGGGTGTTCCAGAAATTCCGGGAGGGAACTGGTTTTGCAGGGGGCCATGGTCGGGGGAAGGTAGATAAGCCAGCGGGGGTCGGCGGAGAAGCGGCTCATTATTTCCAGGGCCGCGGCACTGCTTTCCTCGCTGATGATGATGTCGTGGCAGAGCCGGGTCTCGATGTTAAGCCGCCCCAGCACGTCTCCTATGGCCGGGAGATTCCCGACCTCGGGAAAAGAGGGCGCAGCGGGATTTGCCCGGATAGTTTCCGGCTTGGCAACACCGCCGGACCCGGCGCGGTTAAGATCCTCGTTTCCGGAAGAAACAGAAACGCCGTCATGATCCAGGGGTTTTGCCGGGGCGTAGTATTCCCGCGCCGCCGCCACTGAAACTATCTCGCCTTCGGGATAACGGTAGGCGCTGAGGCTGCCGCCGAAAACGCAGCCCGTGTCGATACAAACGGTGTTGTTCAGCAAGCGCGGCTCCCGGGATGGAATATGGCCGTAGACCACCAGGGCCTTGCCCCGGTATTCCCCGGCCCAGTTAAGCCGCACCGGAAGGCCGAATTCGTCGGTTTCGCCGGTGGTCTCTCCGTAAAGACAGAACTCCCGCACCCGGCCGGAACTTCTGCCCTGCCAGCTTTCTTTGAGGCCCGCGTGGCTTACCACGAGCCGACCCCGGTCAAGCACGTAGTGGCTCACCAGGCCGTCCAGGAAAACGCTTACCCTTTCGATAAATTCGGGGCTTTCCCCTTCCAACTGCGAAAGAGTGATGCCAAGTCCGTGGGTCGGTTTTACCTCAGCGCCCCGGAGGCGGCGAAGGAGCTTTGCATCATGGTTGCCGGGCACACAAAGGGCGCCGCCCGCTTCGGCCATGTTCATTGCTAGGCGCAAGACCTCCGGGTTTTTCGGCCCCCGGTCACAGAGATCGCCCAGAAATACCGCCCGCCGGTTTGCGGGGGGCAGCGCGGTGCAAGCGACCCGGTCTACGGTGTAGCCCATCGTTTCCAGCAGG
>JAITBG010000062.1 GCA_031283725.1 Treponema sp.
TTTCCCGTTCTTCGGTATCTCTACTGGTGTATAGGGGATAATTGAAAGAGAGACCGGCCTGGGTTACCAGCTCCCGGGCTTTGAGGCCGTCAAACTCTATCCACGCGTAAACCCAGGGGCTTCTCTCATCGGCGATATAAAACGTGTGCTGCCGGGGCCAGATGAGAAAGCCCTGTCCTCCTTCAAGCCGGTAGGTATTCTGTACGCCCCGGTCATTGAAGGCGTTGAGCTGGCCTTTACCTGACAGAATATAGTGAAAGAGAAAATGGTTGCGCCTTGCAGGGCCAAAGGAATGGAGCGGGTCGCATTCCTCATATCCGAATTGATAGAGGGAAAGGTCTACAAACGTCTCGTTAGGGAATATCCCATACCGTAGTTTTTCCATAAAACACCCCATTCTGCCCAGCATATAGCAGTATATATCATTATACGTCTCTATATTACAAAAAAGCAATATAATACGGTAATATACTATCATTTTTTCCGCTTTATTGCATGGACGGCGGCGCAGGCTGCCTCTAAACTATCAGCATGGTTTGTTCGGGAACCAAATTTTACGGAGAAGAGGCAAGTAATTATGATGAAAACAGGACGGATTTTTTTGCTGGTCTGCATCGTTGCAACGGTCATTGGTTTGACTGCGTGTCAGAAGAAACAGGGACAAACCCAAAGCGGGCAAACCAAAGGCGCTTCGGCGGGGAATGTTACCCTTAAACTTGGTTTGTGGGATACGAACCAGGAGCCGGGCATCAGCGCAGTAGTCAAGGAATTTACCGAACAAACGGGGATTAAGGTAAGCGTCGAAGTAACCCCCTGGGACCAGTACTGGACGCTGCTTGAGGCCGCTGCTACCGGCGGTTCCCTGCCGGATGTGTTCTGGATGCACTCGAACCAAGCCCAGCGTTACGGCTCCGCAGGTATGCTGATGGATTTAACCGACCGGATTGCCCAAAGTTCCATCGCGGATATGGCTAATTTTCCCGCCGAACTGGCCGGGCTTTTCCTGATGAACGGCAAACAATACGCTATCCCCAAGGACTTGGATACCATCGGTCTTTGGTATAACAAAACCTATTTTGACGAGGCGGGCATCTCCTATCCCAATGAAAACTGGACCTGGGACGACTTGAAAGCCGCGGCGCAAAAACTCACGGACAGCGCGAAGGGCCGCTACGGCATGGATTTCCGGCCCAATGATTGTCAGCAGGGCTGGGGCAATTATGTGTATGAAAATAACGGTTTTATCATCAGCGATGATAAAAAGAAATCCGGTCTTGACGACCCGAAAACCATTGAGGCGTTGGAATGGGTTGTCAGTTTTGCCAAAGAGGGGATTTCGCCGCCCCTTACCATTACCGCAGAGAACGGCGGGGACTCGCTTTTGAAGTCCGGCGTAATCGCCATGAGCGGTTTCGGTTCATGGATGCTCTCGGACTTTAGAAACAACGAGTATGTTTCTGCCAACTGCGATGTAACGGTACTGCCGAAATCGCCTGAAGGCAAACGGATCTCTATTTATAACGGCTTAGGCTGGGTCGCTTCGGCGAAAACCCCATACCCTGAAGAAGCCTGGAAGCTCCTCGAATTCTTCAGTTCCGAGGATACCCAGCGCAAACTTTCTGAGAAAGGCGTCGCTATTTCGGCGTTTAAGGGAACCTCACAGCCCTTTGTAAAGAGCTTCTCCGGTTTCAATGTGCAAGCCTATATTGACCAAATACCCAACGCGGTTTTCCGGCCCTATTCAAAAAACACGGTCGTATGGGAAGACATGATGTACGCCTCCCTGAACGATGCGTGGAGCGGTACGCGTTCCGTAGCCGATGTGTGCAAAGATATTGCCGTCCGCATGAATGAAATGCTGGTAAAAGAATAGGAGGGCGGGACTATGACTGCTGCCGCTTTACGACAACGGAGTATTAACGGTTGGGGATGGGCTTTTGTGCTTCCCACTATGGCGGGGCTTATCATCCTCAACATCATTCCCATTATTCAGACGGCTCTACAAAGTTTTTATCAAGCCGGTGATTTTGGGCAGGGCAATACCTTTGTGGGACTGTCCAATTTCGCAGCCCTGTTCAGGGATGCACAGGTGGGACAGGCGGTCCTGAACACCTTTGCCTACGCGCTTATCGAGGTTCCTTTTTCAATAATTATCGCCTTTATTATGGCGGTAATGCTGAATCAACCCATCATCGGCAAAACCGTATTCCGTACTATTTTTTTCCTGCCTATGGTTGCTGCACCCGCGGCGGTGGCGATGGTGTGGCGCTGGCTGTACAACAACAACTTCGGGCTATTGAATCGTATCCTTCAGGCGATAGGCTCGCGTCCGGTGGTCTGGATTTCCAACCCCCAGGGCGCAATCGGCGCCATTGTGGCTATCGGGATATGGTCATGCGTGGGCTACAACATGGTGCTGCTCCTTGCGGGCTTACAGGAAATTCCCCGGGATTATTACGAAGCGGCAAGCATTGACGGCGCGGGAATAGTCCGGCAGCAGTTGATTATTACGGTTCCCCTGCTTTCCCCTACCATTTATTTTGTGAGTGTAACTCGTGTCATTGCCGCCATGCAGGTGTTTGACCTTATCTTTATGGTGATGGACAAAGCCAATCCCGCGTTGCCGAAAACGCAGTCCTTGGTGTATCTCTTTTACCAGTATTCCTTCATGGAAAACAACAAGGGATACGGTGCGGCAATCGTGCTCCTTCTTTTGGTAATAATTCTCATGTTGACCGGAATAAATCAATTCGTTCAAAAACACTGGGTTCATTATGGATGATACGGAGGTAACCATGAAAAGCGCGCAAAAAAGAAAATCCAAGAAATCCCCGGAGAAGCTGCTTATTTTTATCGCTCTTTTCCTTATGTCGCTTGTGATGATCCTCCCCTTTCTCTGGATGATCCTGACCGCCTTCAAAACCATCACCGAAACAACCAGCATCGATCCTTTTGTGATCTTTCCCGCTGCATGGCGGCTTGACGCATTTTTGACCGTTATGCGGAATATGAATTTTACCGTCCTTTACCTGAATACCCTGGTTTTGATCGCCGGACGGGTATTCTGCGCGGTGCTTACTGCGGCAATGGCGGGTTATGCCCTGGGGCGGCTTCCCTTCTTTGGGAAGAACCTTTGTTTTGCCATCGTATTGATTCAGATGATGGTGCCGGGGCAGATTTTTATCATTCCCCAGTATCTTATGGTGAGTAATATGAGACTTTTGAATACGATGTTCGCCCTTGTTTTTCCCGGTTTGGTAACGGCGTTCGGTACTTTTTTACTGCGGCAGCACTTTATGACCCTGCCCCCATCTCTTGAGGAGGCGGCCCGGATTGACGGCGCGAATATTGGGCAGACTTTTTTGTTCGTCATGTTTCCCCTGGTCCGTTCCGGCATGGTTGCCCTGGGAATATTCACCGCCCTGTTCGCGTTCAAAGACCTGATGTGGCCGCTGATTGTGAACACCGCGCAGAACGCGATGCCCCTTTCGGCGGCCCTAGCGAAGATGCAGGGGCAATACGGAAGCAATTACCCCGAACTTATGGCAGCCTCGATTTTAGCCTGCCTTCCGATGATTGTTCTGTATCTTCTGTTTCAGCGGCAGTTTATTCAGGGTATTGCGACTTCCGGCGGGAAGTTGTAATGGTGTGTTTCAAGTTCCGGTAAATGTATTTTTTCGGTGTAACTTTACGATAGCCAAAGGAGACTAGCATGGCAAAGATTACGTTTATGGGCGCGGGCAGCACGATGTTTGCGCGGAATGTGCTGGGGGACTGTATGTGTTCCCCGGTCTTGCGGGACAGTGAAATTGCCCTCTACGATATTGATGG
>JAITBG010000112.1 GCA_031283725.1 Treponema sp.
CTTCCGGCGCCGAGGAAACTTTCCAGGGTACCCTCCCGTGCGGAACGGATGATCGCTACCCCATTACCGTTTTTAACGACCAGCACGGCATTGAGCCCAATTTTAACCATTGTTAAGGGGCTAAGCGTATCTCCCACAGAAACCGCCCCCCATCGGCCGGAAGGCCCAAGTTTATCCACTTTTCCACTGATAGCCTGGACCGCATAAGTATCCGCCCCAAACACAAACCCCGCAAAAACTAAGCTGAAAAGCATGCTCAAAACCAATGCCTTTCTCATAGAAAACCTCCCGTACCCCCCAACTACTGTAAACATTGAAAGGGGACATTTCTTATGATACTACGGATTATACTCCATACTTCATAGATTTGAGTTTGTCAAACAATTATCGGAATTCTTTCTTATATAAAAACTATTCTTGGCAAACCTTTACCCGGAGGTTCTCAATATGATATAAACAATCATGAATATAACCAACGACCGGGTGGTTAGTATCAACTACACCCTTACCAATGCCCAGAATCAGGTTCTGGACAGCACAGGCCCCGAACCTTTTCTGTATCTCCATGGTCACCAAAACGTCATCCCCGGCTTGGAAAAAGTCCTAGACGGTAAAAATCAAGGGGATAGCCTGAAAGTAAGTATCCCTGCCGCGGAAGCCTACGGTGAACGGAACGAGAAGCTTATCGCCACAGTGCCTTTGGACCGTTTTAGCAGGGTAGATACGGTTAAAGAGGGGATGCAGTTCCATGCGGAAACCCCGGACGGTGAACTTCAGATGGTTACCGTAACCAAAGTGGAGGGAAATACCGT
Organism: Treponema sp.; assembly: GCA_031283725.1. Taxonomy (GTDB): domain Bacteria; phylum Spirochaetota; class Spirochaetia; order Treponematales; family Breznakiellaceae; genus Termitinema. Next base: position 813 of record JAITBG010000112.1, read on the forward strand.
CACCATCGACGGCAACCATCCTATGGCGGGGCTGGACCTTAACTTCGATGTTTCAGTGTTGGACGTGCGGGAAGCCAGCGAAGAAGAACTGCAACACGGTCATGTCCATTCCCCCTGTCACGGGGGCTGCGGCGATGCGGACTGTGAAAGCTGCCGCGACTGTTGCTAAAAAAACAGTATTAGGTGCTGCTCCGCTGGGACCGCTCCAGCCCCTCAGTGGCTTCCCGGTAAGCGGGATTGAGCCGTAAAGCCCGCTGGTAAGCCTCAATGGCCGGGCTAAATTCCCCCATCGACTCCCGAACTGAGCCCAGGCGATACCACCAAAGGGCGGAGTTGGGTTCCAGGCGGACCGCGGTGGTATAGGCGATATCCGCCCGGTGGAATTTTCGCTGAAGCCGGAAGATTTCCCCAATGAAGAAATAGGCCACCGAACTGCGTTCCCCCTGGGGCAGAAAATTCACGTAACGCTGCATGCAACGCAGGGAATCCTCAAACCGGTTCAGATAAAAATAGGCTTCACCCATGGTTTCCACGATCCGGTAGTCGTTTGCGTTGATTCTAAGCCCCCGTTCACCCCAGATAATCACGTCGGTGTACTTCCGCTGACGCTGGAGGGTCCAGGTCAGGACCGTATAGGAATCCATGTTCGCCGCATTCTGGGCAATTTCATCCATACAGATACGGATCACTTCATTATAATACTGGTTCGCCTCGTCTATGCGATCCCGGGCTTCCAGGTCCCGACCTATACGGTAACTCCGCAAAGCATCGGGACGGGCAGCGTTTTGGCGGGAATCCTGCCCGGTTTGTGAAAAAACCGGGCCGACGATGAGAAGGAGCGCTACACAAAACAGAGCAGGATAAAACCGCATTTTTTCTATAACACCTCGATACTTTTTTCGGCAAATAATATATCAATCATCGGCCTAAACGGTCAGTTCGCCAACAGTTTATTTATCGACGCCGCGGCCCGGCGGCCCTCGCCCATGGCGAGAATGACCGTAGCGGCCCCCAAGACTATATCGCCCCCGGCGTACACTCTCTCCAGGGAAGTCTTCTGGGATTCCCCCTCCACAATGATCCGGCCTTTTTTATCGACATTCAACGCGGCGGTGGTCTTGCTGATCAGGGGGTTTGATTCATTCCCCAGGGCAACGATCACCAAGTCGCAGTCAAAGACGTATTCCGAACTTTTTATAGCCACAGGGCTGCGGCGGCCCGAAACATCGGGCTCCCCAAGCTCGTATTTGAGCAGTTCAAGGCCCGTTACCCTGCCCTGTTCGTTCCCCAGTATACGGGTGGGATTTCTGAGGAAGTCAAAGATGATGCCCTCCTCCATGGCGTGCTCCACCTCTTCACCGCGGGCGGGCATTTCGTTCCTGGTCCGGCGGTAGATAACGTGGACCTGTTCTGCCCCAAGCCGGAGCGCCATACGGGCGGCGTCCATGGCCACGTTTCCCCCGCCGATAACCGTGGCTATCTTAGACTGGTACATGGGAGTGGAGGCTTTTGAGGGGTCATAGGCCTTCATCAAATTTGACCGGGTAAGGTATTCGTTGGCGCTTACCACGCCCACAAAGTTTTCCCCCGGAATACCCATAAATTTGGGAAGCCCCGCGCCGGTACCGACAAACACCGCGTCGTACTTATCATCGTCCAGCAGTTCCCGGATAGTCCGGGTCCGGCCTACCAGGAAGTTGGTCTCGATATCAACACCCATCTTTTTTAGGCCGTCTACCTCAGCCTGAACTATGGCCTTGGGAAGCCGGAATTCGGGGATGCCGTAAACCATGACCCCTCCGGTTTTGTGGAATGCCTCGAAAACCGCTACCTCGTGGCCTTCCCGGGCAATGTCCGCCGCCGCCGTAAGCCCCGCAGGGCCTGAACCAATCACGGCGACTCTTTTCCCGGTCCTGGGCTTTATAGTGGGGGTGGTAACCTTGTTATTGGCCCGCTCCCAGTCCGACACAAACCGTTCCAAGCGGCCTATGGCCACCGCTTTATTTACATCCTTAAGGCTCTTTCCCAGGGTACAATCGTTCTGGCACTGTTTTTCCTGAGGGCAGACCCGGCCGCACACCGCCGGAAGCAGATTGGTTTCCTTGATGATATCCACCGCCGCCTTAAAGTCCCCGTTCTGGATTTCCCCAATAAACCGGGGGATCGGGACCTGAACCGGGCAGCCTTTTACACAAGGCTGGTTCTTGCAGCCCAGGCAGCGCTCCGCTTCCAGGCGGGCCTGGGCTTCCCCGTACCCCTCCGCCACTTCCGCCACGTTCCCCCTCCGCGCAACCGGGTCCTGGGCGGGCATTTCCTGGGAAGGGATTGCCATCCGGTCCTTGGGCCCTATTTTTTCACCCGCAGCTTTCCGATCCAGGAAAGGTTTTAAGAGGACTTCCGCTTCCTTAATAAGCTGTTCCTTCGTTTTTTTCTCTCCACTCATGCTTTACCCCCTACTTTGTTCCCGCCGGCGCCGCCAGGGGCGGAAGGCCCAGTCCAATATGACATTTATGATGATCCTCGTCCTCCCTGGATTTAAAAGCCCGCATCCGGAGCATCATATTTTCAAAATCCACCTTATGGCCGTCAAATTCCGGCCCGTCAACACAGACAAACTTGGTTTCCCCGCCCACACTCACCCGGCAGCCGCCGCACATGCCGGTTCCGTCGATCATAATCGTATTGAGGGACACCATTATAGGAACATTGTAGTCCTTTACTGTGGCAACGCAGAATTTCATCATAATAGGCGGCCCTATGGCCACGGTCATATCCGGTTTCTGTTCCTGCTGGCAGAATTCCTTCAAAGGCTCGGTTACCAGCGCCTTCCGCCCGTATGAACCGTCGTCGGTAACCACGATCAGCTCATCCACGACCGCTTTCACCCGGTCCTCGAATATCACCAGCTCCCGGGTTCTGCCGCCGATGATGGCGATCACCTTATTTCCTGCGGCTTTCATGGCCTGGGCTATGGGGTACATCGGGGCGATACCGATACCGCCGCCAACACACACAACGGTCCCAAACTTTTCAATATGGGTGGGATTCCCCAAAGGGCCCAGGATATTCTCCACGAACTCCCCTTCTTTCTTCACCGCCAGCTTATGGGTAGAAGCTCCCACGGTCTGAAATACTATCGTCACCGTTCCCGCGGCAGGGTCCGCATCGGCAATAGTAAGGGGGAACCGTTCCCCCCAATCGGTGTCTATCTGGAGAATCAAAAACTGTCCCGCCTTCCTGGCCCGGGCGATCAACGGCGCCTCCAGAACCATTTCGTAGACCTCTGCAGATAACTGCTTTTTCAATAATATTTTATGCATGCAACACCCCTCTGAAAAAACCTTCAATGACTGCCTTTTATAATACCGTAGTTTCAAAATTGACGCAACAACGCGCAACGATCCCCGCCCAAAAACCGAGGTTTTGGGAAAGCCTCTAATTATGATAGAATACCTTTCATGAAAGCCGGTGTTTGGAAAAAATTTACCGCCGCCAGGACCCGTTACCGGGAGTCTGTTGAACAACTCCGCCGCAGCCTGCCAAATCTGCGGCGGATCCAGCAAAAGCTGGCGGATACCCGTTCCGGCCCATCCTACCGCGTGGAAACCCCGGTTGTATACAATGAAGCTCTGGACGAAGCAAGCCCCAGGGACGAAATTAAGCTCATCCTGGTGGCGGACAACCCTGGCCGCCGTGAACAGGCCGCGGAAAACCGCCGGTACCTGGTAGGCCCCTCGGGAAAGATCGCCGAACGCTTTTTTCGGGAGGAACCATCTCTGGGCATAGACTTCCGCAAAAACGTCCTCATCCTGAACAAGACCCCAATCCACACCCCCCGAACCGCGGAACTCAGGGAGCTCTGCTTCCTTGGCGGCCCGGCCGTATGCGCAGCAATTACCCAATCCCAGCTAATCATGGTCAAAATCCTGGAAGAATTCTATCAAGCCCTGGCCCCTGTCCCGGTGTGGATCATCGGTTACTCAGAAATGAAAAAAAGAGGCGTCTTCGAGGCCTACACCGAAGCCCTAAAAAAGATGCCCGCCGCCCTGGGCGAAGAGCTTTTCTTCTACCGGCATTTCTCTATGAATCAGTTTACGATAGATCTGCATAAACAGGCCAAACGGGGGGAAACCACCGCCCGGACGTTGGCGCGTATCGGGACAGCGTACCGGGAACGGGTACTGGGGGGCTTGCCGGTCCCCCCTATGGACCCTGGTTAGGTTTCCGGGAACGCACGGGAACGAAGTATGGGGGCCTGGCAGGGAGAAGCGCACGGGGCCCCCTGACCCGTTTGTGCGCTTCCGTAAACCCCGCCAAGGCGCATGGCTCCACCGGCCTTTTTATTGCTAGTATACGTCATCTTAAATAGCGTGTAGTCTTCTTTAATCAAGGAATAAACCGGTGCGTTGTATGTTTTCCGTTCTGATGATAGGGGCGCTGCTCTTCTCTTCCTGTGCCGCTGAAAACGCGCCGGATTTTCCTTTCTTTTCCGAAAGTCCCGCCGGCGCGGGGGAAATACCCCGGGCGCTGTCGAAGAAAAGCATCCCCGGTACCCTCACCCTGGGGAAGAATCAAACGTTGGAATACGCTTTCAAAGCGCCCCTCAATCTGGCGTCAGATTATTCCCTGGAAGTAGAATACGGCTTTTGCCCTAAGGGAGCGGAGGATGTGCTTGTACCGGACCCGGCGCTTATCCGGGAGTTCGGCGCAAGGGGGCAGCTGATACTGAAAGCCGGAGGCGTTGCCTGGATTCTCCCTCTGGACGCCTCTTTTTTGGGTATGGACCGGCAAGCCGCCAGGATACGGTACGTACTGCCGGTTTCATCCCTGGAAAAAATCAGTGTAAGCTGGGTCTCTTTTCCAAAGGAAATAAACAAGGCGCGGTTACCAAAAATAGCGGATACGCTCACGCTCAAAATCCTTGGCCTGGGCCTGGTAAAACGGTGGTACGGGCTTTCGCTGGAGGAGACCCGTTTTTCCGCTACCCCCTTTGTCTCCGCCCCTGATATGGTTCGGCCGGACGGCCTTTTGCTTCCATCCTCTCTGGTGGTGGAGCCCCCGGACAACTGGCAGATACCGGGGGGCGTGGAATTGGTAGCGGAGAGCCTTAGCGGCAATACTATTACCGCGGAGACCGGTTCATTACACTTTGAACGCTTCGCCGCCAATGGCCGTCCCGGCCGGCTCTTCATCCCCGCAGGCAGCCTGCCTGCCGAACCCTGGCCTTTTTCCGTAAAGAGCGAGGGGGGCATTGTCTCCCTGCGTATGTACCCGGCGCCGGAGCGCCCCTTTCCCGGGGAACCTATCCCGGCGGACCCGGGGCTCATCCTGGACTATCCCCAGGAAGCCTGGCGGAACAGCCGGTATGAAGTTTTCCGCTGGGATGATTTCCCCTCTATACTAATTTTTGACTTTGCCGATTATGCCACCCAGGACCGGTATTTAAAGCGCCTGGCTTTTTATGTGGAAAAGGCAGGATTCCGGGGGCGGCTTGCGGAGGACCGGGAAATCGTCAATCTCCACGGCTGGAATGCCCATGATTACCGCTCCCAGGATCTGTCCGCTTTTTTTGAGGCCGCCCGGATTGCCAATTTTCCCCTGCTGCCGGAGGAGCGGGAACTGGAGGCCCTGCTTATAAAGACCGGTATTCTCAAGCGGGGCGGGGACGGCGCCCTTAGGACCGGTGAAGGCGCAATCATTTCCATTTCCCGGCAATCGGAAGACTACCTGCGGTTCCAGCTTTTGACCCATGAAGGCTTCCACGGCCTTTTTTTTATCGATGAGGATTTTAGGAATTTTAGCCGCCTCCGCTGGGAAAATCTTTCCCCCACGGCAAAACGGTTTATTCTTGCCCTTTTTGCTAGTTTTGCCTACGACACGGGGGATACCGGCCTGATGATAAACGAACTTATGGCCTACTGCCTCCAACAGCCTGTATCCCAGGCGCCACGGTACTTTGGAGAAATCCAGGCAGGCCGTCTTGAAGCGATCTCCTTCCGGCGGAGCGCGCTGCCTCCCAAAGATGCGGCCACAGAATCCTGGCCGGAAATTGCCAACGCCTTCCGCGCTGAAGCGGCCGCTTTTTCCGCCTATGTGGACCGCCGTTGGGGCCTTGCCGCCGGACGGGTGCGGCAGGTGCGGGTCAGAAATCTATCCGGACAATAGCCACGCCTATACAATAACCGGTATAGTAAGTACAGGAGCCTAATTTGAACATATTAGTTATCGGCGGCGCCGGATACATCGGCAGCCATGTCGTCCGGGAATTCCTGGACCGGGGTCATCGGATCACCGTGTTTGACAACCTTTCCAGCGGCCTCCGGGAAAACCTCTTCCCCGAAGCGGAATTTATACACGGGGACATCCTGGACTATACCGGCCTGTCCCGGACGGCCAAGGAGGGCTTTGACGCGGTCGTCCATCTGGCGGCTTTTAAGGCCGTGGGGGAATCCATGGTGAACCCCGAAAAATACTCGGTAAATAATATCAAAGGCACCATCAATATTCTGAACGCCGCTGTGGAAGGGAGGATCAAAAACTTCGTCTTTTCATCCAGCGCCGCGGTTTTCGGCCGGCCGGAATATCTCCCTATTGATGAAAAACATCCCACCAACCCCGAAAACTTTTACGGCTTTACCAAGCTGGAAATTGAACGTTTTCTAGGCTGGTACGATAAGCTCAGGGGTATCCGTTTCGCGTCCCTCCGGTACTTTAACGCCGCGGGCTACGATATCAAAGGCAGAATCACCGGCCTTGAGAGCAGTCCTGCGAACCTCATTCCGGTTATTATGGAAACTGCCTGCGGAATCCGGAAGGAAGTCCAGATATTTGGGAGCGACTACGATACGCCGGACGGCACCGGAGTCCGGGACTATGTTCATGTGAGCGATCTCGCCGTGGCGCACGCAAAGGCCCTGGACTACACCAGCAGGAATGATAAGAGCATCACCGTAAATCTGGGAAGCGAAACCGGCATTTCGGTACTGGAAATTGTCGAGGCCGCCCGGCGCATCACCGGCAGACCGGTTCCCGCAAAAATTGTGGGCCGCCGTGCGGGGGACCCCGCCAAACTTACCGCTGCCTCCAGGCTGGCCCATGAATTGCTGAATTGGACCGCGGAATATTCGGACCTGGATACGCTGCTCAAGACCAGTTGGAATGCGTATCAAAAGAATCACGCATAAGAAAGGATTCTGTAATGAAAGAAAAGATTTTTAGTTTTATTGATGACAGCGTTTCCCTTGCGGTAGAGATGGAGACAGAATTGACCAGGCGGCCCGCAATTTCCCCGGAATCCGGTGGAGAGGGGGAGCTGGACAAATGTCTGTTTCTGGAATCCTGGCTGAAAGCCCATGGTATTACCCAATTACAGCGCTACGATGCCCCGGACAAACGGGCTAAAGGCGGGGTGCGGCCAAACCTGGTGGCGACTATTCCCGGCAAAACGGATTTTTCACGGCTGTGGATCATGAGCCACATAGACGTGGTACCCCCCGGGGAGGCCTCTCTCTGGAAGAGCGATCCCTGGACAGTGATCCAAAAGGACGACGGCCGTGGACCGCGGCTCATAGGCCGAGGGGTGGAGGATAACCAGCAGGGGCTCACCTCTTCAGTATTAGCGGCGCTGGCCCTGGTAAAACAGGAAATCACCCCCGCCCACACAGTAAAACTACTTTTTGCCGCGGATGAAGAAAACGGCAGTATCTACGGCATTGACTGGCTCATCAAGAATGTTCCGGACCTCTTTAATAAGAACGATATGATACTCGTCCCCGACGGCGGCGATCCGGAGGGGGAGACTATCGAAATTGCGGAAAAAAACTTGGTCTGGGTAAAGTTCAGCACCATTGGCGCTCAGGCCCACGGTTCCCGGCCGGACCAGGGGATCAACGCCCACTTGGCCGGAGCGGAGCTGGCGGTGCGGCTTTACGAGGAACTTTCCAAAAAGTTCTCCGATCATGATCCCCTCTTTGAGCCGGACTACTCCACCTTTCAGCCTACAAAAAAAGAAGCCAACGTTCCCAACATAAATACTATTCCCGGGGACGACGTGTTTTACATGGACATGCGCATCCTCCCCCGGTACCCTGTCAAAACGGTATTAACGGAAATCGACCGCATCAAGACGGAGGCCGAAGCCAAGCACAGGGTCAAGATCAGCTATACCCTGCCCCAGAAGCAGGAATCCAAACCCACCTCCCCGGACGCGCCCCTGGTAAAACTCCTCTCCGGAATCGTCAAGGAAGTGTATCGGGTTGATACCCGGCTCATCGGCATAGGGGGCGGTACCGTGGGAGCCTATCTCCGTAACGCCGGCCTGGACTCGGTGGTGTGGAGCCGCATGGACGATACCGCCCACCAGCCCAACGAGTACGCCCTGATCTCCCATATTTTGGGGGACGCCAAAGTGATGGCCCTGCTAATGGTTAGGGAATAGTATTAACCGGCTGTATCAGGGATGCGGGTACCGAAGGGCCATACCGCCCCCAATAGTTCAGCGCCTAAGCGTAGTTTACCCCCCTTGCTAAACCGGTTTTGCGAACCGGCCGTTGGGCGCATGGCTTAACCGGATACTGCTTAGCTGCCCTTATCCCCAAGCCGGTATAGTTTCTCCGTATGAAGGGTTTCCCCGCCGCCCCCATCCGCGCCGCGTTTTCCTCCCTGTTCCCTGGCCCCCTCCTTGACCTTATTCCCCAGCCGGTATACTATGCTTGCTATGAAGGGCCTACCTGCCGCCATTGGGCGCGCCGCGTCTTTTTCACCTACCCCTTGCTCCCCGCTTCTTCTTCCCTCATTTGTGTGCCTTATGCGCCTTAGTGGTTCGTTCCTCCCCGCACCCTTGCTCCCTGTTACTTGTTACTTTTTTACCCCCCCCCCCCCTCATGTAGTGTAGCTACGGTATCACCGACACCATATAAAGCGTCTATTCTGCTTCCCGGCTCAAAAAGCATATTTCCCGCCGCAGCGAGTGGAATTTCTATCGCAGCGAGTGGAATTTCTATCGCAGCGAGTGGAATTTCTGTCGCGGCGAGTGGAATTTCTGTCGCGGCGAGTGGAATTTCTATCGCAGCGAGTGGAATTTCTGTCGCGGCGAGTGGAATTTCTGTCGTAGCGAGCGGAATTTCCGCCGCAGCGAGTGGAATTTCCGCCGGGGAAAACAGGCCGCGTGAACCGGGAATTCCAAGCCCCGGTTCACGCGGTTCACCCGCCCGTTCAACCCGCCTTTGTTATACGCCCCGCGGCGGGCCACGGGCTGTCAAATCAGTCTCAAAAAAATCATTTATAGGAGTGAAAAAATGAGTAAAAATTATATCCCCGCGCGGGATGCCGACTTTGACCGCTGGTTCAGTTTCCTCTACCAGTACGTGTCCCAGAAATGCGCGGGGCAGCCCCCGGAATGGACCCACATCCCCCAGGCCGCTCTTACCAGGCTGGGGGAAGTCCACGCCGCCTGGAAAACCGCCTACGCCGCCACCATCGGACCCCACACCCCGGTGGAAACCGAGATCAAGAACGAGGCGAGAGAGGAGGCGGAAGCGGTCATCAGGCCCTTTGTGAACCAGTACCTGCGCTACCCGCCGGTGACCAACGCGGACCGGGCGGCAATCGGGGTTCCAAACCACGATACGCCCCATACACCGGTACCCAAGCCCGAGGCCCAGCCGGAAGCGGACACGGCTTATCCGGGGGTGCACCGGGTGGAACTGAACAACATCCGCACCGTGGGCGCGGGGAAGGACGACCCCCGCAGCGACTACGGGGTGCGCATTTTCTGGGGCATCCTGGACCCGGCCCCGGCCCCGGGGCGCGGCAAATTCCGCATCAACGCGCCCCCGGTAACCGGGGACGACCTGCCCCATTCGACCTTTACCCACCGCAAGCGTTTCCGCTTCAACTTTGACGGGGACTCGGGGAAGACGGTGTACTTCTGCCTGCGCTACGAGAACGAGAAGGGCGGGGAGGAAGGGGAAGGCCCCTTCGGCCCGATATTCAGCGCGGTTATACCGTGAACAAGGAGGTGTCAATGGAGTAAGACGGATGCGGGTGCGGGCATGAATGCCGTACCGGAAGCTGCGGGGGTTCCTATACAAACGGGTTTGTATAGGCCCGGACAAGCGGCAATCGGATTGGAGTTTCAACACAATGATCCGTAGGATTATGAAGCGCAAAAATATACGAAAGGAGACAAAGATGACAAGAAAAATTATAACCGGCATAGTGCTTCTGGCATTATCGGTGGGCGTTTTGGCGGCGGAAGAAACCGGCTTTAACAGGGTGAATCAGGCGTGGCCTTCTTTTGACCCCGCTCTTATACACCCTGGGGTGGATCTGCTGGCAGATACGGCGTCAGGGTATGGGGATTACGGTACCGGCAGGCGGATTGGGGCCGGGTTTTTGAACCTGCTGCTTGGGGTTGGTTCTTTCACCATGGGTGAATGGCAGGATGGGCTAATAATTGCAGCAATTGAGCTTAGCGGTATAGGGGGTGTTTTTGGCGGTCTGCCTCTATTAAATACGGACGATGACGCACTAAGTAAAGTCCAGAACACATGCGGATGGGTGTTAGTGGGAGTCGGCGGCGCGGCGTATGTAACCGGCGCGGTGTTCGGGTTTATCTGGCCAATGAACTATCACAAGCCCGGAGCCCCGACTGCCCGTATTGACGATATACGGAACTGGCAGGTTGGATTTTACCCGGATGAAAATGGGAGAGCGGCCGGACAAATCGCGTTTACCGCGCATTTCTAAGAACAAGGGGGGCCCGGGGCGCGGCTTTGGGCCCCCTATTATGGAGGCATGATATGTATAAAGAGAAAGCGTTTAGAAAAACAAGTTTGTTCTTTGCCCTGTGCGTTACGGCGCTGTTTTTTGTATCCGCCGGTCTGGTATCTGCGGACACCCCGGTTGGCCCGGATGAGTCCCTGGTTATTGTTACTAGAAAAGATGGATTGCGTAATCTTGTTTCTTTTCCTGTTTACATTAATGGCAACTTACAATTCAGCCTGAAAGATGGAGAATCCCGGCAGTTTGTTGTTCCCAATGGGAACCATATTATTAGTGTGAAGGTAACTAGAATTGCTGCTAGTGGTACGGAAGCAAAATTTACCGCCGAATCACAGCAGATAACTTTTGAAACAGGATTCCCGAAGGGTTTTGGGCCTCGCGATCCATACTTAACCAAAACCGGTGAATTGTTTATTGGGAAAGGCGTCTATATCGGCATCGTCTCCGCCGGGGCGAACGCGGATGACCTCACCGGGGGCGGCCCGGTCTATTTGAACGCCGCCGGATACAACAAAATTCTCAACATCCTGGATTCCAATTACCGGAAAACCTCCCAACAGGGAACCTCCCTGTATTACGGGGTACACCGGGCCCTGGCCAATATGACCGCCGCTGGCGGGCAGTTCGCCTTTGATATGGACGCGGTGAACCTGATTACCTTTACCGACGGCCTGGACAACAATTCGACCAGCCTGGCCCTGCCGGCCATCGAGAACCAGAACTTCGGCGGCAAACAGCCCCGGGAATACCAGTCCTACGTCCACTCCCAGATAGAGTCCCGGAGGATATTCGGGAAAAACATCACCGCCTTTTCCATAGGCGTGGCCGGCGGCGACGTGGGGGATCGTTCCGCCTTTACCTCGTCGGTACAGGCCCTGGCGAGCGAAAACAGAAACTTTTACGAAATGGGTAATTTCTCCGAGTTAAACAGCAAATTCGGCGAAATAGCGAGCCGCCTGTCTTCGGTGGTTACCGACATGACCTTTACGGTTTCCACCCCCTCCTACCCGGCGGGGACCAAGGTACGGATGACCTTCGACATTCCCGGCAATACCAACGACGGAAACGCGGCGGCGGGATCGGCAAAGTACCTGCAGGGGGAGGTGGCGGTAGACAGCGGGAAATACGTATTAACCAATATTTCCTACGGCGGGGCCGTTAACTCCCTGGCCGGGGGGCGGGTAACCGGGTCCCTCAACGGCACCGAGGTAAACTACAGCTTCCCGAATTTTACCGGATACAACAGCGGGCAGGACACGGTAAAGCAATGGTCCCAAAGCGAAGGCGGCGCATGGCAGATAAACAGCGAGTACCGGCTTGGGGAGGCGATCAAAACCACGGCCCTGAAACGCTCCATGATGATCTACCTGGTGCTGGATAACAGCAACTCCCTCCAGGACGACAACGTCATCGCTATACGGGAAGCGGCAAAGAGTTTTATCGGCATGCTGTACAACGCATCCAAATAACACAACCAGGGGGAGCGCAGGGGCGCCAGGCGCCGTGTTAGGTCTGGCCCCGGTGTTCCCTCCTACAACCGCCCTTTCCCCTGTCCGGGTTCCCGGTTATAGGGGCATCGACCCTCCCGTGGCTTACAACCGGGCGGCGGGGGTTTTTTTACTTTTTAAAGCCATAGTCTTGACAACGCCTCTCAAAATCCGCATTGTTCCATTTATGTTATAGTATTTATTTGACCAAGGGAGGTTGGGAGAGCCGGATTGAAAGGGAGTGATGTGTTCGTCGGGAATGTTTCTAAGTCCTTCGACGATTTTACGGCATTAAATAATGTCAGCCTGGAGATAAAAAAGGGGGAATTCTTTTCCCTCCTGGGGCCTTCGGGGTGCGGCAAGACCACGCTTCTGCGTATCATTGCCGGTTTTGAAAGTCCCGATACGGGCATCGTAACCTTTGACGGTTCCGATGTATTACCCCTTCCCCCGAACCGGAGACAGGCTAATACGGTCTTTCAGAATTATGCCCTTTTTCCCCATCTTTCGGTGTTTGAGAACGTGGCCTTCCCCCTGCGGATAAAAAAAACTGAGAAGAGCAAGATAGACGACAAGGTCAAAGAATACCTCAAATTGGTTCAGTTAGAGGCCCACGCCAATAAGAAAACCAACCAGCTTTCGGGAGGCCAAAAACAGCGGGTAGCCATAGCCCGGGCGCTGATCAACGAACCCCGGGTGCTCCTCCTGGACGAGCCCCTTTCGGCGCTGGATGCCAAACTACGCCAGCACATGCTCATTGAACTGGACCAGATCCACGATAAGATCGGGATCACCTTCATATATGTTACTCATGATCAGCAGGAGGCCCTTTCGGTTTCGGACCGTATCGCGGTGATGAACCAGGGAAACGTTCTGCAGGTAGGTACCCCCCACGAAATTTACGAAAGCCCGGCCACAGGGTTTGTGGCTAAGTTCATCGGGGAAACCAACCTCTTTGACGGGGAAATCATTTCCGCCGCGCCCATTCAAAAGGCGGAGGGCGAATATATGGTTGATCTGGATATAAGCGGACTTGGCAGGATTAAGGTGACCACCGTGGATGAGTTCAAACCCGGCCAACAGGTAAGCTTTACCATACGCCCGGAAAAGGTGGTCATTTCAAAGGAAAAACCCGTCACTACCCGGGAGGACATCAACCTTTTCCACGGCTTCGTGGAGGAGCCCCTCTATTCGGGGTTCCAGACCAAGTTCTACGTTAAGGTCAAGGACCAATACCTTATCAGGGTAATTAAACAACACGCTAAATATTCCGATGAGGGTCCCGATATTGTTTGGAAAGATTCGGTGTACCTTTCCTGGAGCGCCAACGACGGTTATATAGTCGGGATCAAGGATGAAAACCCCGGAGTTACAAAATCGTGAGCGCTAATTCCATCAAACATGACTTGCAGCGAAGTTCCCCGCGCAATTACGGCCCCCTCTACTCGGCGCCCATGACGGTCTGGTTCACCGTGTTTTTTCTGGCGCCTCTGTTGATCATCGTACTCTACAGCTTCTTACGGAAGGGCCTCTATGGCGGCGTTGCAATAGGGGAATTCACCCTGGAAGCCTACAGGAACCTCGGTAACTCCAGCTTTGTGATTATCACCGTCCGTACCCTTATTACCGCCCTGGCGGCTACACTTATCACCATTCTTATCGCCCTGCCCTGCGGCTATTTCATGGCGAGGAGTAAAAACCAGACCTTTCTGCTCCTCCTAATCATCATCCCCTTCTGGACGAACTTTCTTATCCGAGTATTCGCCTGGATGAATATCCTGGGGAATAATGGCTTTCTGAACGATCTGCTCATACGGATAGGGCTGATTGATAACTATATTCAATTTCTGTACAACCAGAGCTCGGTAGTATTGGTGCTGGTCTATATGTATCTGCCTTACGCGATACTGCCCCTCTTCGCCACCATCGATAAATTTGATTTCTCCCTTCTGGAAGCTGCCCGGGATCTGGGGGCCACGAAAGCCCAGTCCATGATAAGGGTGCTGCTCCCCAATATCCGTAGCGGTCTCTATACGGCGGTGCTCTTTACCTTTATTCCCGTCTTCGGCGCCTATGCGGTACCCCTCCTGGTGGGCGGGAAGGATTCCTATATGTTGGGAAACGTTATTGCGGACCAGCTTACTAAAGCCCGGAACTGGCCTCTGGCATCAGCAATCTCCTTGGTACTCACGGTGATCACCACTGCGGGAGTGTTGATCATGCTGAACCTCCAGCGGAGAGACGCCAATAGAACTGTGGATTTGAAAACCAAGGGAGCCGGGAATTGAAATTCGATATCAGGGGAGTCATCACCAACCTTAAACCCGGAAAAGCCAGGGGCGAAGCGGCCCGCCACGCCCGGCGGGCCTATCGGCACAAACCCTTTTCTTTTTCTCAGACCATTTTTATCGCCGCATTGATCTTTCTCTTCCTCCCCCTGTTGGTATTGATCTTCTACTCCTTCAACGCATCCAAAGGTATGGGGTGGACCGGTTTTTCCATGGCCTGGTATGAACAGCTCTTCCTCCATTCCCGGGAGCTTTGGAGGGCTTTCTGGAACAGTATCCTTATCGCCCTTACTTCCGCCGGTACCGCCACGGTTTTTGGAACCTTGGGCGCCGTGGGGGTCAACTGGTACCGATTCCGTCTGCGGAACTATGTCCAGGCCATTTCCTTTCTGCCCATGATACTTCCGGAGATCATCATCGGCGTCTCCCTATCCCTTTTTTTCGCGGGAATAAAACTAAAACTAGGATTGCTCACCATATTTATCGCCCATACCACGTTTAACCTGCCCTTTGTATTCCTCATGGTGATGGCCCGGTTAGATGAGTTTGACTTTTCTATCATTGAAGCCGCCCACGACCTGGGGGCCAATGAACGGCAGACCTTTCTCAGGGTAACGGTACCCATTTGTATGCCCGGTATCGTTTCCGGTTTTTTAACCGCCGTGACCATTTCCCTTGAGGACTTTGTTATTACCTATTTTGTTGCGGGACCCGGGTCAACAACACTGCCTCTGTATATTTACTCGTCGATCCGTTTCGGTGTGTCCCCGGTTATCAATGCTCTTTCGGTGGTGATGATCCTGGGAACCGTGGCCCTTACGTATCTGCTCAGAAATTTCCTGAAATACATTGCCGCAAAATAAGAGATTCCGTATGGAGTTTCTATTATTATAGCAAAGAAAGATGCCGAAAAAAGGTTTCGGCGCAAGGAGGAAAAGATGAAGAAACTACCTGCTTTGGCTGCGGTTCTGGGCGCAGCGCTGTTCGCCGTTTCAATGCTCGCCGCATTGGGCGGATGTTCCAAAAAACCGCAGCTCTATATTTACAACTGGACCTATTATACCCCGGATTCGGTGTTACGAGCTTTTGAACAGGAGTATAACTGTGAAGTTGTGTACGACACCTATGCTTCCAACGAAGAACTTTACGCGAAGCTCCTTTCCGGGGGCACGGGCTACGATCTGGTTTTCCCCTCCGGGGATTATGTTTCCATCATGATCAAGCAGGGTATGCTGGAGAAAATTGACAAGGCAAAATTATCCAACCTGGGAAACATCGATCCAATGGCGCTGCAAAAAGCAACTTACGATCCGAACATGGACTATAGCGTGCCCTACTACTTCGGTGCCGCGGGAATTGCCGTGAACACCGCCAAGGTTCCTCAATATGAAAAGAGCTGGTCTATTTTTAGCCGTGCCGATTTGAAAGGGAAAATGACCATGCTGGATGATATGCGGGAAGTGCTCGGGGATGCCTTGGTACACCTGGGCTATTCCGTCAATACCAAAAACCCTTGGGAGATCGTCGCAGCCCGGGATCTGGTCAATAATTCCTGGAAACCCAATCTGGTAAAGTTTGACGCTGAGGCTTTGGGCAAGGGCTTTGCGGAGGAGAATTTCTGGGTCGTCCAGGGCTACGTCGAAATGGTGTACGAGGAAATTACGGAAGAGCAAAAAGCGCATACCGTTTTCTTCATACCCCCCGAAGGCGGTCCGGCCTATATCGACAGTATGTGTCTCCTTAAGGGTGCGAAGAATGTGGACCTGGCCTATAAGTTTATAGACTTTATCCACCGGCCGGAAATCTATGCGGAGTTTACCGATTACTTTGGCTTCCCCGCTACTATCAACATTCCTGCCCGGGCTTTAAAAAAAGTTACCCCCTATTATCAAGCGGAGGAACTTACCAACGTTGAACTTAAGGATGATGTGGGGGAAACCCTGACACTCTACGATGAAGCCTGGCTTACCATCCGGGTCAGCGATTAAGAACCATCCTCTTTGTCGCGGGGCGGTATGGGCAGACCCTGTACCGGCTCCCCGGCAGAGGAGGCTTGCCCGGCAGCGACATTAGAAGCAGCATACAGCCTCTGCAAAATAGCAACAATCTTTTCAGCATAACCGCGATCCGCCGCCCAGGTACCGGCCAGTCCCTCAATGGTAGGAGCTGAACCGTAACGGACAAATTTGTACCGGGGATCCACCAGTTCCTGGCTTAGAGGATCTGTGGTGGCATATCCCTTAAGGTGCTGCATCTGAGCCCTGACACCCATTTGCGGGGTGGGGAATCGTTCCCCCGGTTTTTCAGGACCTAAGGCGCCGAGCCCGCAAAAATTGTTCATATCACTGGTCACCAGGCCTCCATACCGGAGAAAACCTGTCTCCAGACACATTTGGGCAAACGCCACATCGTGATCCACCCCTTCCAGTGCGGCTTCTTCAATGTAGAGAAGGGAAAGTTCTTTCACAAATTCGGGATCCGCTTTGCTGTTTACCTTCAATAAAAACGCCGCCAGTTTCTCAGCGTCCATCTGGCCCCGGCCCAAAAGAGGCCAGTCAATAGAGGGGTTTATGGTTCGTTCAGCCGTAGAAGGAACAGTCCGCTCCGGGCTCGAAACGGAAGCCTGCCCCTGCGCTCTTCGCTCCGCCACGGGTGCACTGCTCTCACGTCGGGGGGCATGCTCGGGAATAGAATTCACAATCAGGGAAGGCTTTTTCGGTTCGCTTGCCCCCCTGCGGGCAACAGGAACCGCCTGGGAGCTTGCGCAGGAAAAAAACAGGGACATCCCTGAAAGCAATGAGATTACGAATACTATTATTTTCTTCCTCATATATTCCTATCGGTGTTTAGCCGTAAATTCTTCATTCATTCTCCACCAGCAGGTCCCTTTCCCCGGAAGAAAGGGCCTTAAAAATACGCCTTTTTACCGATCCGGAATTGCCGGTAAATTCACCGATACGCTTCCGCACATCCCGGCGTTTGGAGTTGAGCCCATAAGGGCAGGTACAGGCCGCCTTGAGGATGTCTTTTTCCGCGGCGCAGGCTATAATTTGCCGTTCCTCCACATAGCCCAGGGGCCGGATGAGGCTTACGGGGTATTTCCGGTAAGCCAGGAGCATGGGCATGGTAGAGAACTCTCCTTTAGCGGTCATGTTCATAAAGAACGTTTCAATAATATCGTCCAGATGATGCCCTAGGGCAATTTTGTTGAACCTGTTTTCCATCGCGTATTTTAAGAGCTCCGTGCGCCGCTGGGTGGAACACCAATAGCAGTTCATCTTCTCCCCCTCTTTGAGCCGTCCGATGACCGGTACAAAAAGGTCGTTAAAGGGGATGCCCCATTCCTCCAGCCGTTGGGAAAGGGCGGGTTTCTTGCAACAAGCGCAGAAATCGCTGGAAATGTGGACAGCCGCCAGATCGTAATTTCTTTTCAACGCCGGTCTAAGCTCCGACAGAACCCAGGCCATGACGGTGGAGTCCTTGCCTCCGGAAACGGCGATAAGGACCCGGTCCCTTTCGGCGATGAGATTCCGCTCCAGGATCGCCTTAGCAGTAAGCTTCCGTACAATCGTACCGGCCCCGGCCTTACGGAGAAACCGGTTAGCCATGAAGGATCACTTCCGGTTGATGGTACCGGGCGTACACATTCTGGATGACCAGGCTCCCCAGGATCATCCCTGCCACGGCGGTAACCGTCACGGCGCTCCCGTTGATCACCTTCTTCGAGCTGCACCATTCCGCCCTCTGGTGGAATGATTCCTCCGGAGCATTGGGATCATCGCTGTTCCGGGTAGGGCATAAACACCGGGCCGATCCACAGGCGGCAGCCACACCGGCACTCAGGGGGAGCTGTTCGGCGCTATAGACCACGGTAAAATGCCCCTGGAATCCCCGCTTCCGTAAACCGGAGCGGACAAGCCTGGCCAGGGGGCAGCCCTGGGTTTCCCAGATGTCCGCGGTTTTAAGCCGGGTAGGATCGAGTTTCTGGGCCATGCCCATGGAAGAAAAGAGGAGGATCCTCGCAGCGGCGGTGTATTCGATCAGATCCAATTTGTGAGAAAGGCTGTCGATGGCGTCAATCACATAGTCCGCGCTTTCGATACCGAATTCACCGACGCTTTCACGGGAAAAAACCTTCCCAAAAGCAGAGACATCACAGCCGGGGTTTATGTCCAGCAGCCTGTCCTTGAGGACATCTACCTTGAACCGCCCCACAGTGCCGGGAGTGGCCTGGACCTGGCGGTTGACATTGGTAACGCAAACCGTATCGGAATCGACTATGGTGATATGCCCCACCCCGGACCGGGCCAGGGCTTCGGCGCACCAACTCCCTACGCCACCGACTCCAAAGACAATCACCCGGGTATTGCCCAGGGCTTCCAAGGCTTCGGCGCCCGTGAGAAGGGCCAGCCTCTGAAAAATCGGGTTCACGGACGCTCCTTATATCGTACCCATAAGGGTGTTCTTACCAGAAATATTCTAAACCGGCTTTGTTATACGAATCTATTTTACCATCTTTGGAAACAAAGATATACTTATTTTTTATACGTTGGTAAATCAACATTCTATCAAAAGTATCCCGGTGTTTTTTCTTTTGTAGCAGTTTATCATATTCTAAGGCTTCATCGGGATTTAGAGGGATCAATTCAAACCCCATCTTTTTACAATAATGAGGAATTTCTTGTATGTCAAATGAACCGAGAACTATTTTTCCAAGATGATGTTTTAACGCTATTTCCCATAATGATATCGCGCTGACTAATATCTGATTATTGGTATTTTTTATTTCCCTAATAACTCTCGGGGATAATTCTTCGCTTTTTCCAATTGACCATAGCAAGGTATGAGAATCCAATAATAATTTCATTGTATTCCCAGCAATTCTTCGGTGGTCATTTCAAAATCATCCATAAATTCGATTTTTACTTTTCCGTCTAAAAAACCTATTTTTCGTTCCGTTATTTTTTCTTCCACATAGGGGACAATCATTGCTGCCGGCTTTTTTGCCCTGCCATACAATATTCCTATCCTGCCTCCCTGCTTAACAGCTTCGAGAACCTCAGAAAAATGCGTTTTAAGCTCCCCAACAGCCATTGTTTTCATAGTAAAAAAGTCTAGTATTATCTTAACAATTTGTCAAGTTCTTGCTTGACAAGTAATGCGTCGTGTTATCATACTAAACGCATGGCGAACGGTTATGAAAAAACCTACGAAACGATTACACCCCGGCTGCGGGATCTCGATTTCCCCTATGCCGCCCTACGGCTGGGGTTTGATCTGATCGATAAATACCGTATGTCCATCGACTTTCTCGGCAGGAAGTATGAGCTCGACCGGGAGGGGGTCAGGCCGGTAGACGGGGAAAAGGTGAATGTCAACTTCCTGAGCGTCCTGGTGTACTACGCCATTTCAAAGGGTAACACGGAACCGCTCTACGATTTTGCCCTGCTCAATAGTTTTTCCGGCGGTCTCTTTTCCGGCGGAGGCAGTGGCTCCGGCTGGATGGTTGAGCCTATACGGAAAACCTGTGGCGGGAATTACGAAAAGTTCCGCCGGGCCGCCCGGGACCTGGGAATGATCTACGAGGGGAGCCGCGTTACCGCTGAACATACCTGGCAGTACCGGCTGCTGCCCAAAATACCGGCGCTGATCAAGTACTTTGAAGCGGATGAAGAGTTTCCCTGCGATGTAAAAATATACTACGATAAAACCGTCCCGGAATATCTGGACTTTGAACCCCTGGCGGTGTTAAACGGCTGTCTCGTAGCCGCCATCACCGCCGCGGCGGAATTCCACTACAATATTTGACAATATTCGATTAACTCAGCGTTGGGACCGATTATTTTAAAGAATTTGATCCCGTTTTTCCAAAAAGGCAGGCTTTCAATTGTGTCTCCCGCAAACTTCATATCCAGTTTTTTTGCCTCTTCAAAAGCCGCTTCTATGTTTGTACAGTCAATGGCGATGTGGTCAATGGCTCCAGGTTTTAAAACAGCTTGCTTATTTTCATACGCTTCAATTACCAGGTTCTGCAGCTTAAGAAAACAAACGCGACAGTCCAAAACTTTTTCATGAGCCAGCTCAAAGCCCAGTTTTTTGTAAAAAGCCACGGTTGCATCCATGTCATTTGTCGGCAGACCGATGTGCTGAATGCCGTTTGAATAATCCTTAATCATGATTTACTCCTTTTGAATCGCCCCAATACTTTCTATAAATAATATATCATATTCGATCGTTTTTGGTAAGATACCGTTTTAAATTCCTTTTGGCAACCGTACCGTAAAAGAGCTTCCTTCCCCCGCCTTGCTTTCCGCATGTATCTGTCCCCCGTGGTCACTAACTATGATCTGCGCGATGGAGAGCCCTATCCCGGCCCCGCCGGTATTACGACTACGGGATTTATCGGATCGGTAGAACCGTTCAAATATGTGGGGCAATTCATCCTCCCCCATGCCTATCCCGGTATCCGTGACGCTTACTTCCCAATATTGCGCCGTTTCGGCAATATCAATGGTAACGCTTCCCCGGTCAGTGTATTTAACAGCGTTTGAAATGAGATTGGTAAACACCTGGGTCAGCCGGTCATAATCACCGTTCACTATTATTTCTCCGGGATTCACAAGCGTAATCTCAATGCCCTTTTCCAGCGCAGCCGGACGGAACCGTTCCGTAGCAGCGCTGATAAGTTTTGTCAAATCAAATTCGGTTCTATGGAGGATCAGATTCTTTTGTTCCAGGATTGAAAGACGGTTCATATCTTCCACCAGCTTATTAAGCCGGACGATTTCTTCATAACTGCTTGATAATCGCTCCGTGGTAGGCTCCCATACGCCGTCGATCATGGCCTCCATATTTCCCTGGAGGCAGGTCAGGGGAGTGCGCAGTTCGTGAGCAATATCCGAAGTAAGCTGCTTCTGCCAGCGTTCCCCGTTTTCCAAGGTCGCCGCCAAATCATTCACCGACCAGGATAGTTCGCGGATCTCCCGGGTCCTGTAGTGGGCGGGAACCCTCACCGAAAGTTCCCCGCTGGCGATATGCCTGGCGGCTTCCGAAGCCTTAAGGATGGGCTTGGAAATCTCCGCCGCCAGGAAGACCGAAAGCAGTATACTCAGGATGATAAAGATACTGCCTGCCGTCAAAAAAAACCGGTTAAGGCCGAAGAGGAAGGCGGATTCATTTTTACTGTAAAAATAGGGACCGAAGGTTTCGATATTAAGATACCCAATGGGAATATCCTCATAAGAAAGAAGGAACTGGTTTGTCTGGAACGAACCACCGATACCGAATTCATTTTCCATCCGGCCGGTAATTTCATTGATCACCATGGTGCACTGCTGCATATCACAGGCCCGGGCGTCCCAGACTGTTTCACTGTTCATATCCACCACCGACACAATGTAGCCCTCATGGACAAAGTGCATACCCATAGCTTCTACACTGATCACATCAAAACTGTGAGCATTGGGATCCCACTGATCAGAAATGGTATTGGCAATTTCTGCACTTTCGGCGTTGATATTTTCCGTAACAAAGGCAGAAAACAGTTTTTCCGCAAAGCGGTTGATGATAATACCCATAACGAGAACAGAGACACAAATAAACAGGGCGTAGGTCAGAACCAGGCGGTTTCTCAGGCTGATCAAGGAGACGCCTCTTCTCCGAACCGGTATCCCATACCGTAGACCGTAAGGATATACCGGGGGTTCCGGGTATCATCTTCGATTTTCTGCCTGAGGTTTTTTATATGGGAATCGATTGCTCTATCGAAGCCATCGTACTCATCATCCTTGATATTATTGATAATCTCATCCCTGGAGAATATCTTATGAGATCTGGATATAAGCAGCGCCAATATCTTGTACTCGTTTGGGGTCAGAGTTATGGGAATTCCGTTCTTGCTCACCCGGCGGTTCCCGGTATCCACCGTCAGGCCATCGCAGGAAATAATGCGTCCTTCCACAGGCCCGCCGCCTGACCTGCGCAGTACCGCTGCGACCCGGGCCATAAGCTGCCGGGGACTAAAGGGCTTGATCACATAATCGTCGGCGCCGATACTAAGCCCATGGACGATACTTGCCTCGTCAACCTTGGCGGTCATCATGATGATGGGTATATCCGATTCGGAACGTACCCTGCGGCACAGTTCCTCCCCGGAAAGATCCGGAAGCATCAGATCCAAGAGCATCAATGCCACAGTATTACTCCGCAGCGCCGTCAGGGCTTCTTTCCCGTTTCTGGCGGTCAAAGCCCGATAACCGCCCTTTTCCAGATAGGATTTTACAATATCGAGTATCTTAGGTTCATCATCCACCACAAGAATGGTGTTCACGCTACCTCATAACCCGCTTCAACAACCGCAGCCTTGAGAGCATCCAGGGTAACGGCATCAGAGTGTTCTACCACCGCGGAATTTTCCTCAAGGCTTACCGTCGCGGAAATCACCCCCGTCACTTCTTCCAATGCGTCCTTAACATGCTTTACACAGTGCTCGCAGGACATGCCGTCAATTTTCAAGTTCGTTTTCATATATCCTCCTTACTATGGAAGCTTGCCCATAATATGTCTGCATTACGGACAACCTCGACTAATAATATCCTATAACTTTGAAGGTTTAAAGCCTCGCAAACGCAGGGCGTTACTTAGCACCGATACTGAGGAAAAGCTCATGGCCAGGGCAGCAATCACCGGATTGAGCAGGGGGCCGCCGAACAGGTAGAGGGCGCCCATGGCGACGGGTATCCCCAGAGTATTGTACGCAAAAGCCCAAAAGAGGTTTTGCTTGATGTTCACGATGGTCTTGCGGGAAAGCTCTATGGCGGTGGCAACATCCCGAAGGTCGCTCTTCATGAGGACTATGTCCGCGGATTCCATGGCAACATCGGTACCGGAACCTATTGCCATGCCCACGTCGGCCTGAGCCAGAGCCGGCGCGTCGTTAATGCCGTCCCCTACCATGGCGGTTTTCTTCCCGTTCTTCTGCAGCTTCTTTATCTCCGCCGCCTTATCCTCCGGCAATACCTCCGCCAGAACCGTGTCGATCCTCACCTGTTTGGCGATAGCCGCGGCGGTACGCTTATTGTCCCCGGTGATCATCGCCACCTGTACGCCAAGCCGGTGAAGCCGTTCTACCGCTTCGGCACTGGTCTCCTTAACCGTGTCCGCCACAGCGATAATACCGCCCAATGCGCCGTCCACCGCTACAAACATAGGCGTCTTCCCCTCGGCGGCGAGCTGTTCCGCTTTTGCGGCGGCGTCTGTCAGGGATATGTTTTTTTCGATCATCAGTTTTTCATTCCCCAGCAGCACGGAACTCCCCTGAATCACCGTCTGTATACCCCGGCCGGGAATGGCTTCAAACTGTTCTGTCGGGAAGAGCGGTAAACCATGTTCCTCCGCCGCCCGGACGATCGCTTCACCCAGGGGATGCTCGCTGCCCTTTTCGCCGGAAGCGGCAAGCTGCAACAGAGAATTATGGCCGCCTGACGAATACACGGAAATAGAAACATCGTCGGCAGAAGATTCGCCATGCTTCCCGGCCTGTTCCATCAGTATGATGTCGGTGACTTTCGGTTTCCCCTCAGTAATAGTACCGGTCTTGTCCAGTACTACTACACCTATCTTATGGGCGGTTTCCAGGGCCACTCCGCTTTTTATCAGAACCCCGTATTGAGCGCCTTTACCGGTCCCCACCATGATAGCGGTGGGAGTAGCCAGACCCAGCGCGCAGGGACAAGCGATAACCAGTACCGATATAAGGATAGTGACGGAAAATGCGCCGGTCTCCCCGGAAAAAAACCACGCTCCGGCACCGATGAGGGCCAGTACTATTACTACGGGCACAAAATAGCCGGAGATGATGTCCGCAAGCCGGGCGATGGGAGCCTTGGAACCCTGGGCGTTTTCCACCAGCTTGATGATCTGAGCTAAGGCAGTATCCTTCCCTACCCTGGTGGCCCGATACCGTACCGAACCGTTCTTATTGATACTTGCCCCAATCACCGTATCCCCGATTTTTTTCTCCACAGGAATACTTTCTCCGGTAAGCATGGACTCGTCTACCGCAGTAAGACCCTCAATAACAATCCCATCAACGGGAAACTTCTCCCCGGGGCGCACTGCCACGATGTCCCCCACCTCCACTTCGTCGATGGGAACCAGTATTTCTACACCACTCCGTATCACCGAGGCTTGTTTCGGCGCCAGGCCGATAAGTTTTTTAATGGCTTCCGAGGTCTTGCCTTTAGAAACCGCTTCCATATATTTGCCCAGGGTGATCAGCGCCAGAATTACTGCGGCTCCTTCAAAGTAAAGTTCGTAATCCACATTGCCATTAAAGAAAATCTGGTACACTCCGTAGAAACTGTAAAGGTATGCTGCAGAGGTACCGATGGCGATAAGGGAATCCATGTTGGGGCTGAACTTTACCAGGTTGCGGAAACCCACGATATAGTAACGCCGCCCGATTATCATCACCGGGGTACACATCAGAAACTGTATCAGGGCAAATTGTTTTGGGTAACGCATGGTATTAAGGAAGCCCGGCAAATTCACCCCCAGGGATTCCAAAATCATGGGGACCATGGCGACAAGCAGCAGGGGGAGAGCAAAAATTGCCGAAAACACAAACCGGTTCCGCAGTGCGTTTATCTCGTCCTGTTTTTTCCCCGCAAGATCCTTCTCATCGGTATTCTCAACAACCTTGTATCCCGCTTTGGTAACCGCAGCTTTGATAATGGCCGTGGTCAGGAGATCCGGATCGAAGGTGATGTTTAGTTTTTCTGTAGCCAGATTTACATTAGCTTCGTCTACCCCGGAAAGTTTTTTCGTTACCCGCTCCACGGTCCGGGCACAGGCAGCGCAAGTCATCCCCCGGATGTTGAAGACCTTGCTCACCGACTGGGTCAGTGCTTTATAACCCGCTTTTTCTACCGCTTCCTGGATAGTCTTTATAGTAAGCTCTCCGTCATTGAAGCTGATGCTGAGCTTTTCCGTAGCCAGGTTCACATTGGCCTCCACAACCCCGGACAATTTCTTGGTTACCCGTTCCACTGTCTTAGCGCAGGCCGCACAGGTCATCCCTTCTATCACTAATACTTTGCTGGTCATTATCTTTCCCGCCTTTCCCTAATTTACCAAGGAATATATTGCCACTAACTGATTAGGATTCGATCCCATGCCCATACCGCTGTCCGTTGATGCTTCGGCATCTACTGATGCCGGCTGAAAAACCCAGCCGCTGTCCAAGCGGTTTATATCCAGCCCCGCCGCGATCAAGCCATCAGCGGGGATCACAAAGGTGATATCCGCGCCATTCAAACCCAACTCCTCGGTCCACTGAACCTCGAAGGGCGTTTCTCCTTCATTGTAGAGGAAAAGCCGATAGTGTTGAAGATCCTTATGGTATTGTACCATACCGTTCTTCTGTTTGAAGATACGCCGGAGAGCATCCTCGGAACCCTGAGCATTCTCCTTTTTATCACTAACGTTGTACGGGTGCAATAACAAATCCGGTAACGCCTCCCCGCCCTCAAGCTTAACTGCCTGAAAAACATAACCCGTCCCGTTCAGGCGATTCACATCCAGCCCCGCTCGAATAAAAGGCTCCGCGGGGATCACCATGGCAAAGTCAATATTGTTCGCCGACGTATCCTTGGTCCACTCAAACTTGGCTCCCCCGGGAAGTGAAAGCCCCCAGTGCTTCAGGGCATCGTGATAACCCTTTCGATCCAGATTTGCCTTGACGATGGCATTGAAAGCCGCCAGGGCTTCATCGGATTCCTGGTCCCCAGTTTGTACCCGGTTGCAGCCTGAAAAAAACAATACGGTGCTTACCATTAAAAACAACCATTTTTTCATCGTTCTATCCTTTTTCATGTATTTTTTCGCCCTATAAGCTTGTTCCACCCTCCGCCGGTACAGCGGAAAGATCCTTCACCACAGTGATGGTACTCCGAATCATCCCCATCCAGCAGGAATAATCTATATTCCCGGTTTCTGTGGGGGTAAACTCCACCACCGTATCCCCAACCTGCAAACGCTTACGGATACCGAATTTCCGTATTACCATGGCCCCATTACAGCCATTCAGGTTGCCCGGTTCCACCGAGATGGTCCACTTTACGGGGATCCCCACCTGAACCGTGATGGGCACATAGCGGCGGGAACTGAAAGTGGTAGAAATAGTCTGTTCATCGCCCTGTACCACCGCCGGGTTCCGGTATGGGCCTGCCGTAGCCACTACGGGAATCCCAGTCGCCGGGAAATCGCTCCCGCTCACCGGGTCAAACCGAACCGTGTCCCGGGCCTTTGCCCTGCATCCCGGGAGCACAAAAACCAGCCCCGCAAGGAGTCCGGCGGTAATGGCGGTTCTGTAGAAGC
Organism: Treponema sp.; assembly: GCA_031283725.1. Taxonomy (GTDB): domain Bacteria; phylum Spirochaetota; class Spirochaetia; order Treponematales; family Breznakiellaceae; genus Termitinema. The sequence continues at coordinate 27,751 of JAITBG010000112.1, forward strand.
CGTTGGATTTTTTCATCTAATACCTGCCTTGTTGTTTCCAGCTTAGTATATAAATTTGTAGATATTATGGAGGGGGGAATTTTTTTGAGCCCCTAAAAGCTTAATAAGGAGGGCTTGAAACGGTTGAGGCCATTGTTGATAATAGAGGTCAGAAAGGAGCACGGCGGCTTCCCTATTGGTTTATGAAAGGGGTCATATTGCGTGCTGCTTGAAAAACAATGCTAGGCCCTATAGCTCAATGGATAGAGCCCCGGTCTTCTAAACCGACTATACAGGTTCGATTCCTGTTAGGGTCATTTTTTAGCGTTTTTGACGAAGTCGTGACGCCTTGACAAGATACCGCTTGGGGCGGTGCGTATGGCGGGCTGATGTACTGCGGCTTGCGGGGTATCGGATGATGAGACTTAACCGCAATGCCGGGCCTAATCCTCCTCTCACTCCGGCAAATATACTCGCCTTAGCGGTATCCCCGCTTCGCCCAGATGTCCCGCAGTTCCGTAAGCCGTTCTCCGGCGGAGATAAGGGTTTCTTCTTTTTTGGCGAAATGGAAGCGGATAGGGTGATTAACCGGCTTCCGGAAAAAGCTTGAACCGGGATCGGCGGCGACCTTTACTTCTTTGGCAAACCATTCACAGAAACGGGTATCGTCGCTGCCGTTAAACTCGGCGATGTCAACCAGTACATAGTAAGCTCCCAGGGCAAAAGCATTTACTTTGAACTAAAGGGGGAAGGGAAAAAGGACGAGAGGGAAAGGTTTTAGGAAAAAATGACGAAACTATCCATAGGGAGGACGCCAATGAAATTACCGCCATACCTCTTTTATTGGACAGTATCCCCATCAAAAACGATGTCGCCGCCATTGACGCCATGGGGTGCCAGACCGATAGAGCGCAAAAGATACGCGGGAAAGGAGCGGACTACCTTCTGGCGGTGAAAGAAAACCAGCCGGCCCTGTATCAGAATATGCGGGGCTATTTTGAGTATCTTGATGACGATTCGTGCCGGGACCG
>JAITBG010000038.1 GCA_031283725.1 Treponema sp.
GCGTCTCCACGCGGAAGAGGGCGGCGAGGCGTTGCGTCAGGCCGCCCTTGAGTTGCGGGAGGGGCTTGCCAAGCGCTTCGGCCTTTGCGTGCCGGACGGCTCAGGCGGGGCGGCGTCCGCCGGAACGGGCGGGCTTTTTCTGGGAACGGCGGACGGCTACTGTACGGATAATCTTCTTTTCGATATAGTATACATACTATTATGGATGTAATGATTAACCCCCGCGGGAACGGCGCCTGTCCTCTTTGCGAGCAAAACAGCTCCTGCCGTATTCAAAATACCCTCTTCAATGCCATGGAAGGTTTTTCCGCGAAAAATGATCCCATGGAAGCGGTGGTTTATTCCTGTCCCCAATTCCAGGAGAAACGGTACGATGAACGAACGTCTTGAATCGCTGCTGCGGCGCTATGATGAACTATCGGGGCTAATCCAGGACCCTGATCTGGTGAAGGATCAAAAAAAATACCGCGATACCATGAAGGAATATTCCCAGTTGGAAACCATCGCCGGGACTCAGACGGAAATCGAAGCCGTTGCCGCCCAGTTGGAGGATGCCAAAGCCCTGATCCAAAACGAAAAGGATCCGGATATGCGGGAAATGGCCAGGGAAGAAAGCCGGGAACTGGAAACCCGCCTCAAGGACGCGGAGGACCGCCTCAAATTCCTCCTGATCCCCAAGGACCCCCTGGACGAAAAGAACATCATCATGGAAATCCGGGCGGGTACCGGGGGCGACGAAGCGGCCCTCTTTGCGTCGGACCTCTACCGCATGTACTCCCGGTTTGCGGAAACCAAGGGGTGGAAGTTTGAAATCATGAGCTCCAACGAAACCGAGCTGGGGGGCTTCAAGGAAATCGTTTTTTCCATCAGCGGCAGCAACGTATACGAAAACCTCCGCTACGAATCCGGGGTCCACCGGGTCCAGCGGGTCCCCGCCACCGAAGCCTCCGGGCGCATCCACACCTCCGCGGTGACCGTGGCGGTGCTTCCCGAGGCGGACGAGACCGAAATCGACATACGCAGCGAAGACCTCCGCATCGACGTGATGCGAGCCGGCGGCCCCGGCGGCCAGTGCGTCAACACCACCGACTCCGCGGTGCGGATCACCCATATCCCCACGGGCCTGACGGTCCACTGCCAGGATGAAAAGAGCCAGATCAAGAACAAGGCCAAGGCCATGCGCATACTCCGCGCCCGGATCTACGAGATGGAGGAAGCCAGGGCCGCTTCCGAGCGGGCCGAAGCCCGGAGGAACCAGGTGGGCAGCGGCGACCGTTCGGAACGTATCCGCACCTACAACTTCCCCCAGAACCGCCTGACGGATCACCGGATCAACCTTACCCTTTACAAGCTGGACCTTATCATGCAGGGCGATGTGGAGGAACTCTTCGACGCGCTCAAACTTTCCGCCCGTAAGGAACTGCTCCAAACCACAGCATCGGTAACCGCCGCCTCGTAATGCGCGGCTTTGCCCCATGACTATACAAGAAGCTTTGACTGAGGGCAGGGCACGGCTTAGGGATGCCGGTATAGAGAATCCCGGCCTGGACGCCGCGCTGCTTTTGGCATTCGTCCTCAAAACCAATAGGGAAATGCTTATCCTCCAGGGAACAGAAACCTTGGGCGAAGGCGCCGGGGCGGGCTTTACCCGCCTCCTGGATCGCCGCACGGCCGGGGAGTGTACCGCCTACATCCTGGGCCGCAAGGAATTCCGCGGCCTGGATTTCACCGTCACCCCTGATGTCCTGGTCCCCCGGCCGGACACCGAAACGCTGGTGGAAGCGGCCCTTGCAATCGGGAATGGGCAAAACCTGGCCGCGCTGGATCTCTGTACCGGTTCGGGCGCCGTAGCCATAGCGTTGAAACACGAATCGCCCTCCATGGAAGTCTACGCCGCGGACATTTCCCCCAAGGCTTTAACCATAGCCCGGGAAAACGCCCGCCGCATTTTGGGGGCCGGCGGAATCATCCATTTTCTGGAAGCCGACCTCTTCACCCCCCTCACCATTTCCCGCTTCCCCCTTGGCTTTTCCCTCATAACCGCCAACCCCCCCTATATTGCCACCGGGGAAATTGCCGCCCTTGCCCGGGAAGTCCGGGGGGAACCGCTTTTGGCGCTGGACGGCGGGGAAGACGGACTCAGCCTTATACGGCGCATCATAACCGAAGCTCCGGCCTTTCTTCTGCCCGGGGGGAGCCTTCTCATGGAAGCGGACCCTGGACAAATGGCGCAGATTACCCTGATACTGGAAAAAAAGGAATACCGGGATATCAGAACCTATCAGGATCTGTCCGGCCGGGACCGGGTTATAACAGGTGTTGCGCCGCCGGGATGAAAAATGGAACCGCTTGTCTCGACATTCGATGAAAAAATTACCTCCTACTCCGGGCCGGATCAGGAAAGAATCCGGCAGGGGCTGAACTGGGCGGATACACACTCCCTCTCTCGGCTGCTGGGGGTAGCGGCAATTCTGATGGACCTTAACATGGACGCCGATACGATTATCGCCGCGGTTCTTCAGAATTCCCTGGAAAAAACCGCACTTACCCAAGAAGCTGTCGCTGGAAAATTCGGCGAAGATACGGCCCTTATGGTTGAGGGGGTGACCAGGATCGCCGATATTTCCGCAAAAAACAAAACCAACCATGAAGCTGAAAATATCCGGAAAATGCTTTTCGCCATGGTCAGCGACATCCGGGTTATTCTGATAAAACTGGCGGACAAACTGTACAGCATGAGGACCCTGGACCTTGCGGGGATTGAAGAACGCAAGGCCATTGCCCAGGAATGTCTGGACATCTACGCCCCCCTGGCGGATCGTTTGGGGATTTCCTGGATGAAGGATGAACTGGAGGATCTGTCCCTCAAGCATCTTAACCGGGAAGTTTTTACCCAAATAAAGGACATCGTGGCCCTTAAAAAAAGTGAACGCCGGGATTTTCTGGAGAAGATCCTGGAAACCATCACCGCCGAAGCAAAGGCCGCGGGCATTGATATAGCGGTGAAAAGCCGGGCAAAACACTTTTACTCAATATATCAGAAGATGCGGAAACGCAATAAATCTGTGGAGGATCTCTACGATTTACTGGGGGTCCGTATCCTCTGCAACAGCATCGAGGACTGCTATAACCTCCTGGGCCTGGTTCACCGTTTATGGAAGCCCCTGGACGGCCGTTTCAAAGACTACATCGCCATGCACAAGGCAAACGGCTACCAAAGCCTCCACACCACCGTAATGGTATCCTCCGGAGATGAAGGCAGGTTTCAATTTCCCGGAGGGAAATTGTTGGAGATCCAGATACGAACCTGGGAGATGCACCACATTGCGGAATACGGCGTCGCCAGCCATTGGCTTTACAAGAAGGGCAGCGCCAGCGAGGTGGTACGGCCTAAGGACCTTTCTATTGTAAACAGGCTCAAGGACTGGAAACAAATTGAAGGTGAAGCGGGGGGAGCATCTTCGGAATCGTTTTTGGAGGATATCAAAAGGGAACTCCTCAAGGATTCTATTTATGTGTTCACCCCCCAGGGCAAGGTGATAGAACTGCCCATGGGTTCCACCGCCGTCGACTTTGCCTACCACATCCATTCCGCCGTGGGGGATCATTGCGCGGGGGCCAAGGCCGACGGAGCCATCATCCCCCTGAGCGCGGAATTGCAGAATACCCAGGTGGTAGAAATACTAACCGCCACCAATGCCCGGCCCCATGTGAATTGGCTCCGGTTCGTAAAAACATCCAAGGCCCGGAACAAGATCCGTTCCTGGCTTCAGGAAAACGACGATTCGCTGATCATCGAAAAAAACGTAATTGCCAAAAAGAAGGCCGCCGCGGCGGAACCTGCCCCCCAGGGCGCGGAAAAGGGAAAGCCCCCCGACGGCCCTGTCCAGCGTTTTGTTCAGGAGCAGCCCGGGGGCGCCGCTGTTTTTCAAGTACGGGTGGAAGACGAGAAAAACATGATGATCCGCTTTGCCAAATGCTGCAACCCCGTGGCGGGGGACCCTATAGTGGGCTACGTATCCCGGGGCCGGGGCATCGTTATTCACCGGAAAAACTGCAGAAACCTGGTGAACATCCCCGACTTCGCCGAGCGGAGGATCGACACCGAATGGGAAAACACCGGCCCCCAGCTTAAGCGTTTCAAAATTGAAGCCCGCCTGTCCGCGGATCTGTTTTCGGAAATTGAAGGGGCGGTGCGTAAACAGCAGGGCCACTTAATCGAAGGCCGCCTGGAAGAAACCTTCACCAATCACCTCACGGGGTTTTTCACCATGCAGTTGGAACAGGCGGAGGATCTCAAGAAAATCATGAAAAACATACGGGGGATTCCCGCGGTCTACAGCATCCTGTCGTTGAATTAAAACCCGGTTCACAGAACCGGTGCGGTACGGCGTTACGCTAAACCGGCGCCGGGCTCCGTTACGTCCCTGGAAGCCTGATAGGGGTCATAGGCCCTTGACTATTCGAGGGCTTTTAGCGTATAAACGGTTACTATACGTATCTGAAGAAAGGATGACATACCATGTACGCTTTAGTTGAATTTAAGGGAAAACAGTACAAGGCCGAGAAAGGGGCCTCGTTAAAGGTTGACAGGATCGACGCCGAGCCGGGCGCTGCGGTGGATATTGATTCGGTGCTTTTGGTGTCCGGCGACTCGGTAACCGTTGGGGCTCCCTATGTAAAGGGCGCAAAGGTGTCCGCAGTGGTGGAAAGCCATGGAAAGGACGGCAAGATTATCGTATTTAAGTATATGCCCAAGAAGGATTACCGGCGTAAGCAGGGGCACCGTCAGCAGTATTCTATCATCAAAATCGAGGATATTATCGGGGCGTAAGCCTCGAGCCAAAGGTTCGATGATTCACATCAAGGCGGCTTTGGATGAGGCGGGACTGCTTAGGTCCTGCCGGGTCGAGGGCCATGCCGGTGCGGGTCCCAAGGGCGGTGATATAGTATGCGCCGCCGTATCGGTCCTGACCAGAACAGCCTTGGGGGTCCTTTCCCAACGGAAGGGGATCACGGTTCGGGGGGAAGCTCCTGAACGGGGTATTGCCGGAATGGAAATTGATTATACCGGTGAAGGAAGGGAGTTCCTTTCCGCGGCCGGGGCCTTCCTGCTGGAAGGGTTGAAATCGGTTGCCGGGGAATACCCGGACTATTGTACCATGAATATACACAAACTTTAGCTTGAACGGAGGAATGATATGGCACGGAAAAGGGGCGGCAGCGGCGCTAAAAACGGAAGAGACTCGAACCCCCAGTATCTTGGAATTAAAGCGTCCAATGGAAAACCGGTAAAGGCGGGAACTATTATTGTACGGCAGCGGGGAACCAAGATACATCCCGGCACAAACGTAGGCTGTGGAGGGGATTATACCCTTTTTGCCCTGACCGACGGGACCGTGGCATTTACCACCCGGCGGGGCCGGAAACTGGCCGGGGTAGTGCCTGCGGCGGCGGAATGAATTCCCAATAGTACAGGTTTTTAGTTACCACTCCCCTCCCCCGCCGGCCGCATCCTGGGCTCTGCCGGCGTTGAGGGAATCTTCAAAGGTGATTTTCTCGCCGGGTTTTACCGTCAGAAACGAGTCCTCCGGCCAGGCATCGGCCAACAGTGCGTCAATGAACCGGAGATTACCGGGGATGACCTTAACGGGAATCTCCACCAGTTGTGCAAAACGTTCCACCGTGGCTTTTACTTCGGGGACATTGAAGGTACCCGTATCGATCACCGCAAAATCCCTATAGTGGCCTATCATTTTTTTCAGAATGGAAAGCCCCCGCTTTTCTCCGTACCGCTGGAAAACCCGATTTGTGTCCGAGGCAATGCTGCCGCCGGAGTTTAGATACCCCCCGGTAAAAAAGTAGGTTCCCGTTCCGTAGGCTTCCCGTTCTTCCCTGGAACCGATGAACAGGGGGATACAGTCCGCCGCCTTGGGCAGCACCAGGCGGCTGTTTCGGGCTTCAATCCCCACCAGGGCGTTTCCGCAAAAACCAAAGAGGAGCAGCACTGTTTTGTATGAAGGAGATACGCCATCTATAGCCTCCTGAACCGCTATGCGCAATTTGTCCGGCCATGCGTGTTTGCCCGAGTCGATCCAGATCACGGGGTACTCACAGTGACGCCGTTTCATCACCGCCTCAAGTTCTTGTTTGAGGGTTTCACAGGAGACAATACAGGTATCAGGTTCCATGCGGGCCACCTCCCAGCGTTTGTTCGTCCGTCCCGGTCAACGCGGTATTTTTGATAAAATTGTTATTGAAGTACTTATCAGAGGGAAGGCTGAATTCTTCCGATTGTCCGGCGATTTGAACCAGCGTCTTTTCATAGTCCGGATTGAGGAGATATTTTATCGTGCCCCCCAAGGCGCTGTTCCCGATAAGGGAAACCTTGGACCGCAGCGCTTCCGGAAGGAGTCCTATCCCCGCCCCGCTTTCCGGATTGAGGTTGAATCCAAACCCTCCAGCTATGTAGAGGGTCTTTATATCACCGTAGCCGAGGCCCGCGTGGTTGAGCAGGGCGTCAAGGCCCGATCGGATAGCGCTTTTCCCCAGCTGTAGTTCCCGCACATCCTTCTGGCAGAACACAATATCTCTGTTATCTCCTGTCTTGGCAAGAAAAATTTCAGAAGCGGGCAGGATTTCTTTATTGAACCTTCCGTTGGCTAGGATAATATTGTTTTTTAGTCCCTGGTACACAATATCCACAACCCCGGAACCGCAGATACCCTCCGGCGGCTTTCCTCCGATAGTGGTGTATTCAAAGGCTCCGTTCATGAACCGAACCTGGGAAATTGCCCCGGGTACGCTTCCGGTCCCCCAGCGTATATTCCCCCCTTCAAATGCGGGGCCCGCCGCGGTAGCGGCGCAGAGGATATTACCGTTATAAGCCAGGGCCATCTCGCCGTTGGTACCGATGTCCATGAAGACCGCCGTTTCCGTACCGGCATAGATCCCCGCAAAGAGCAGCCCCGAGGTAATATCCGCCCCCACATACGTAGAAATTCCCGGGAGGATTACGGTTTCGCAGGAAAGGTCCCCGTCAAAAATTTCCCGGTATTGCAGGGAAACCATATCCATGGTAACCGGCGTAAACGGAGCTTGCCCCAGGGTTTGGCAGCTCAAACCCAGCAAAAGATGCAGCATGGTAGTATTGCCCGTTACGGCTATTTTCCGGATATCCCCGGTTTCAACGGAGGCTTCATTGCAGAGGACGGCAATTCCGCCGGATATCTGTTCCCGTATACTTTTGCTCAGAGCGGGCAGGTCCCCGCCGTTGGCCCGCTGGATGCGGGAAATCACGTCGCCGCCGAATTCCCGCTGCCGGTTCACCGCCGAAAACCTGCGGACGATTTTTCCGGTTCCCAGGTCCAACAGCGCCATGGCCAAGGTGGTGGTGCCGATATCAATGGCCGCGACGTAAACCGGCCCGGCTTCACCGGAGATACGGAGTACCCGGCCTTGCTCCCGGTACACCCGGAAGGTTTCGTGTCCTTCACCACCGGCGGCTGGAGCGCTGCCTCCCGCCGGAAGCGTAAAGGTACGGCCCTGGGCATCCGCAAGTTTGGAGGTTTCCCGCAGTTCCGAATAGGAAAGCGCCCGGTCCGGTACCAGCCGGCAGGCATAGCTTTGAGCGCTCTTTTTAAGTGGAAAAAACGTTTCCTCAAGCCCCCGGGACGGTTCCTCTTCCTGTTCAAAACTGTTTACTACGGAAAAATTCCCTTCCCCGGTTTCGAAAACCTCGATACAAATATCCCCTTTGGGAAGAGCGGCGCAGGCAAGGCGGTACCCCGCTTCCAGTTGTATCTGAGAAAGGCAGGCCTGGTCGGCAGAGGTAACCGGCAGGGAACCTTCGCGCACCCTGATTCTGCATTTTCCGCAGGTCCCCCGTTCGCCGCAGATGGCCGGAAGGTAGAACCCCGCGGATTGCAGGGTTGTAATCAGCTTCCTGCCCGGTTCGGCAGGCATCTCCCGCCGCTTATCTCCCTGGGAAATTATACGGATAGCCGCCAAAAGACACCCCCTTTCCAACAAGGCTTGCTGAAATTTCTTTATACCAGGTACGGACGAAAAGAACAAGGGAACCTCTGGACAGGGCAGCCGCATTATGAAGTTTTTCAAGAAAGCCGCCGATACCGCGGGCTTTCATATAAAGGGTCCATAGGGAAGGCATAAGGGCCCGAAATGCCTCATTTTAAAATGTTACCGAAAGGACTGAATGCCTCATTTAGAAAATGTTACCATAACTAGTCCTGCTCCTGTGTCTGTGTGCGGTTCGTCTGGGCGAGGCGCTGACGCAAGCGCAGGATAGCCTTGTTGACATTCTGCTGCAGTTCGACC
>JAITBG010000007.1 GCA_031283725.1 Treponema sp.
TTTGACGCTGCTCCCCCTCGCTCCAACCCCGCGCCGCCCGCAAGCGGGCTTAGGCGGGTTTTCCGCTACCCCCACTCCTTCATCCGCGGGTAACAAATCCTTAATTTGTTGACAGCGGCAACGCGCCCCTTTCAGGGAGGCGGCAAATTATGGGGATCAAAGCTTTCTTGTGTTTACCTAAACTTTTTTGGGTAAGACCTCTAAGCCGCTGTTTTTAGGATTCGTCCCCCCAGAGGCCCTGTTTTTCAGCGCGGGCATCCCGTTCCAGGGCACGGAATTCTTCCATAAATTGAAAAGGATACCGGGTATAGGCAAAACCGTACCCTTCCCGGACAATGCGGGCGTTGAAACAGCGGCCGTCCCCGGTATAGATATACGCCAAAAGCCGGCCGTAACGATCCCGCAGGTCCCAATCAAAGGCCAGATATACGGGCTTACCCAAAAGCCCTTCCCGGGTAAAATCACTGGCCGCCTTACCGAAACGTTCCACGGGCCTGGACGGGTGGACCGTCTCCGGGGTATCAACCCCGATAAGCCGGATGGTCTCTACCGCTCCCACCTGCGCCGGGGCATTGAGGATCCGCACCCGCACCGTATCCCCATCCACGTGATCTATCACCTCCGCCGGAACCATCCGGGATAACTCCGCCTCCACGGAAAGGGTGAGTTCCGCCACATTGACCCGGTACAGGGTGTTCCCGCTTTTCTCGGGGACCGGGATGTTTTCGGAAAGGCGGGGAGGATTGCAGATGGAACAGGGCTCATACCCGGACTGGGCCGCTTCCCCCAGGCTTATGGGGATACGGGAACGGCGCAGGGAAGAACAGTTTTCCCGGTGATACCGCCGGCCCGTATTGGTAACATACACCATTGTATCCACATCCGTACCCCGGCATACTGCCAAAACAGAGAGGAGAAAGAAAAGGGTCAGACCGGAAACAGAAAATTTTTTGCGCATGGAAATAAGTATGCCGGAACAGGCCGAAAAAGAAAAGCACCGGTGTAAAACACCGGGCGGTAATGCCCGTGATGCCTTGACCAAGGGTCCCGGTTCGGGACATTCTGAGCAATGGCCCCATCAAATCAGGCAAAGGGCATATTCTTCACCCTTGTTTCCCAGGCGGCCTGGGGAATTCTGCCGATTTATTGGAAATTACTCGTCTCGGTTAACTCCCTCAGCATATTGGCGTTCAGGATACTCTGTTCCCTTTTTTTGATCCTCTGCATCCTTTTACCCCAGGGGAATACCCGGTGGCTCCGCATCATCCTGGAGCCGAAACGGCGGCTTTTGGTTTTTGTTTCCATGTGTCTGGTTACCTGCAATTGGGGGCTTTATATTTGGGCCATAAACGCGGGACATACCGTGGAGAGTTCCCTGGGTTATTATATAAATCCCCTGGTATCTATTGTACTGGGCCTTATTTTCTTTCGGGAAAGACTCTCCCGGATCCAGTGGGCAGCCTTTGGGTTTGCCGCTGCCGGGGTGGTGATCCTCACTGTTTTTTCCGGCGACTTCCCCTGGATATCCCTCGGCCTTGCCCTAAGCTTCGGTTTCTACGGCCTCTGCAAAAAAAAGGCCCCTGCCGGGTCCCTGGAAACCTTGGGCGCGGAAACCCTGCTGGCCGCTCCCCTGGCCCTGCTGTTCATTCTGCTTCCCCCAAACGCCCTGCGTGAACTTGGGGAATTGAGTCCGGGGCTCTGGGCCCTGCTCATCCTCTCAGGCGCGGTTACCGCTATCCCCCTGTACTGTTTCGCCCGGGGCGTAAAATTACTCCCCCTTTCCGCGATGGGCTTTATCGAATTTATCAAACCCACCATCATGCTGATCATTGGGGTTTTTATCTTTGGCGAATCCTTTCCACTTCGTAATGTCCTGCCCTTCAGCCTCATCTGGATTGCGGTATTCCTCTACTCGATATCCTTCGTGCGACGAAAGTCCTGAGCCTCCGCCCCTCCATCGCCAGGCGGCGCCCCCTCCATCCCCCGCTTCTTCCACTGTCAACAAATTAAGCTTCTCCAGGCGGGAAATTATGCTATAATAACGAACGGGAGGGTAATCATGGGGGGGAAAAAAACTGCATAGAAGTCCTGATCCATTTGGTAGACAACCTCGCCTTTAAGCGGAGGGCCAAGAAACGGGAACAGGACTTCACCCGGAAGCGGAAAATGACCTTTAAAGAAATTATCTATTTTATGCTGGGCATGGTAAAGGAAAGTTCTCAAAATGCGCTCTCACGATTTTTCCAGCGAGCGGGGAACGGGCATATCCACATGAGCCAGCAAGCCTTCAGCGCAGCCCGACAAAAGATCAAATGGGAGGCTCTGCAGGGATTGTTCCAGGCAAGTGTAACCGGTTCGTACCATGAAGCATGGGAGAAGTGGCGGGGATTCCGGCTGATGGCCGTGGACGGGAGTTTTATCCAACTGCCGTCAGACCCTGAGTTGGTAGCGTATTACGGGGGACTGGGACACGAGAGGACGGCGGCAACGGCGCTGGTATCACTGCTGTACGGCCTTGAGAATGACATCATCGTGGATGCGAAGATAGGGCCGGT
>JAITBG010000080.1 GCA_031283725.1 Treponema sp.
AAGATTTCTCCGTGAAATCTTTGTGTATGCGGGGGAACACATCCCCCGCACCCCCAGTAGGAAGCGCCCCAAGGGGCGGGGTATTAAACCCCAAAAGGGCTACGCCCTTTAATAACGCCTGGATCGGCAGTACCATTGCCCCAGTACCGACAGGGCGGCGGATTCCAGACACTGGCCGACGATAATGGCGCTGACTATATGCCCAAGCTTAGCCCCCGCCAGGGCCAGCATGGACGCGAACATACACCGGCCGTACAGTCTGCGGATAAAAACATCATCATCGTTCATGAAAACTATTCAATGTTCAAGATTTCGGAAAAACCGGTCATCTCAAAAATTTCCTGTATTTCCGGTGAAACATTGACGAGTCTCATTGTCCCGCCCTTAGCCTTGGCTGTTTTTTCGCCCAACAGGAGGACCCGCAGCCCCGCGGAGGACACATAGACAAGCTGTTTAAAGTCAAGCTGGATATGCTTTCCTTTATCAAATTCAGGAATAAGCTGTTCCTACAGTTCCGGCGCCGTGGTTGTGTCAAGACGCCCTTCCAGAGATATGATAAGTCTTTCACCGGTTTGCTCTTTATCTATGGTCATAAAACTTACTCCTTCCGGACCAATATACATTCATCCACTTCGGCATAGGCCTCCGTCAGTACCAGCGAATCTATATTCAGGTTGCCGTAAAACCAGAAAAAGAGATCCATGCGCCGGATGTTTTTTGAAAGCAGGGCGGAAAAACGGGCATCCGAGGGGATGGTAACAAACTGCACGTTTTTACCCAGCACCTGGCTGAGTTCGCCCATGAGGGCCACATTGAAGCCCGCGGGTTTCCCGTCTGCGGAAATATAGTCGTAGGGAGGTAAATCACCGTTAATACCTACCAGGATCGTCTGGGCCCCCTCGATCAGGGGAAGCTGTGCCGGAGCGGATGCCAGACGATCCGCGGTAACATTGGTGGTGTACTGATCGTAGAGCTTATCCAGGGTACCTTCGGCCTTTAATGCATTGACGCCCGAATTCAATTCCTCCAGCAGCGCGGTATCGGTATCGCGAAGGATCATCCGCAGCCCGTTGCCCGACTGGTTGAGAGAAATAATGTCCAGTTTCTCATCCGCGGAAATCAGGAACCTGCTGGTCTCCACGGTGGTCAGCATCGCGTCCACCCGCTTTGTTTTAAGGGCGGTTACCAGGTCGGTGGAACTGGAAAAAGCCCTGACTTCCGAAGGCAAAAACCCCCCCGCAGCCTGTATATCCAGCGGCCTGACCAATACGGGAGACACCAGGAGGCCAAGCACCCGGTTGTTCAAGTCCTGAAGATTCCGCGGTTCCCCTTTGACCTCCCTGCGGGAACAACCGGAAAATAAAAGGAGACTCAAAATAAATGCGGCAAAAACCGTATCCTTCCTCATGCGAAACTTCTCCGTTATGAAAAAATAGCTCCTTCACGAAACTCAAGTACCCGGTCGGCCACGTCATAGTAACGGTCATCATGGGACACCAGGATCAAGGTACGCCCTGCCACTTTCAGTTCCGGAATTATTTCCCGGTAATAGCGGGACCTGAATTCAGGATCGAAATCCGCGGCCACTTCGTCCAGGAGGAGTACCTTTCTGTTCTCCAGAATGGCGGCCAAAAGCGCCATCCGCTTCCGCTGGCCGCTTGAGAGGGTCGCGGTGGGGAGTTTCCCGGTCTGCCCGTAACTTTTAATAAATTCCGAAACATACAGCCTTTCAGCCCAATAATCCAAATCTTTTTTATCAAAGCTAAAGCCGTAAAAATCATCAAAAAGATGAAAATTCGCGAATAGTATCGAAAAAAGGGAGCGGTAATCCGCGCCTTCCAGGGAAGAAGCGGGCTTTCCGTCAACCAGGATATCCCCTTCAACGGGGGGGAGGAGTCCCGCCAGCAGATACATAAAGGTACTTTTCCCGCTTCCATTGCCGCCCTTGATAATCACGAGTTCCCCCCTCTTAAGAAAGAAATTCTCTACACTAAGGGAGAAACCTTTTTGATCGCCGGATTCGGGATAACTAAACTTAAGCCTTTTAATTTCCAGGAGGCTGAAATCAGGCGGCAGAGAAGGTTTTGAAAGATCCTCCCGTTCTTTGCCCTTTGCCATAACGTCAAGCTGTTTTTCTATGAGCCCTATCTTTAACAGGGTATTATTCGCCGTATCCGCGGCGCTGACAAAACTCGCCAACAATCCGGCGGGCGATATGATAATCAGAGTTACCGTCAGTATCTCTACCATACCGGAGAGGTCTATTGCGGCAAGAGCCGGTACGATAAAAACGATAAGGCCCAGCGGGATAAACAAGCCGGCCTGGTTCAATACCAGGACCCTTACCCAGTGCAGCTCCGTTTGCTGAAAGCTTTCGGTTTTACGGCCGCTTGCGGGTTTTATAGTTTTTTCATAGAAGTCTTCGGACCTTAAATTGTTCATCCTTAATTCGGCAAAACCATTTACAATGTCCTCCAGCGACGAAGTAAAGGCGCTTGCCGCCTGGGCGTCAGCTTCAAAACGTTTCTCCAGGGTACCGCTTTGGAGTTTATACACGAATACCATCAGGCAGTATTCAATAATGATGAGGAGTACCGCGGTTACGGACAGGGTTACCATATACCCTATCGCTATGGCGATAGTGACCGCCCCCGAAAAAGCGGTAATTACCAAACGGGCCGCGTTGACAACCGTATTTTTATCTCCCCCCAGGGCCGCATATAGAACCGAAGGGGAGATTGTTTTGAAGGAGGTATAATCGATACGGCGAAGCTTGTCTACAAGACGGAGTTCCAGGTCTTCAATGGCGGTATAAGCGGCGCCGGAAGCTGTCCTGATGGCAAAGGACTGGGTGATGTAATACGCCGTCAGGGAACAGAGGAAAAGCAAAAAACCCCTGATTGACAAAGTCCCTGTCCGCCCCACACTCCCCAAGCCGATTTGCAGGGAATACATAAGAGCGACCATACAAAGCCCGTTTATCACGCTTACGATGACGACCTGTTTTTTTTTCTTGCCAACATGGACGGCCAGAAATTTTATAAAATCCAGGGCACTCATTTGTCAGCGCCTTTACCGGATTCGGATAGTATATCTCCTTCCCGGGCAGGCTTAAAAACAGTTTTTCCCTTTACCGGTTTTGCCTCGTCTTTATCCCGTACAGGATCGGTGGCCACCACCAGCAGTATTCCGATAACAGGGGTTAACAGCAGGCTGCCAAAAAAATGCCCCCAAAAACCCAGCTTGCGGTTTCTCCCTAAAACGCCGATAAAATAGCACACCACCAGGTTTACAAATAACAGCAATACCGGCATGATTATTCTCCTCTTAATCTTATAGTGGATGTTCCGCTTGTCTGGGGCAGGGTAGCGGTGTCATATTCCGGCATTTCTCCGATTTTACCCACCAGTTCGTTCAAGCGGTTGAGGTATTCGGAGACACTTTCCATTTCCAGGCCGGGGCGCGGGGATTCCAGGTTAGGGTTTCCTTCACCCTCCCCAGCCGCGGGAGCGGCGGGCGGACTGCCTGCCAGGGTATCGGGATTCAAAATAAGCGGCAGACCATCTTTGTCGCCGATGATAACCAGCTTCGCATTGGGAGATCCCGCTAGCCGCCGGGTGGCTTCTATACCTTCATGGCGCAGATAATTCTCGGTAAGACCCTCATTCATTATCCGGGCCGCAATCCGGATCCCTTCGGCGTCAATATACCGCTGCTTGAAATTTTCATAGGCCCTCTGAACATTGTAACGCTGTTCCAGAACCCCCTGTTCCGCGGCGAATTTCTCATTAATCGCAGTGAGTATCCGTTCCGGCAGTTCGATCTCCCGCAAAAGGACCGCCTGGAAATTAAAGGCGCCATTGTTAAGAAATTGCTGCACGTAGGCCAGGACATCTTCCTCAAAGGCGTATGCGTTAAACACCTCGCTATAAAGATCGGGCTGTAAACCAGCGGCCGACCTGATAGCGGCGGTCATTGCCGGGGATATGAGGATATTCTGATAATCGGGACCGGCGCTTACGTGAAGCTGGGGCGCCCCATCGGGGATGACCCGCCATACTATGGAAGCGTGGACCACCACTTTCAACCCCCCCGCCACAAGCACCGTCACATCGTAGTCTGCCTTTTGGGAACGGGCATCGTACAGGAACATCCTGTTCCAGGGGGGGATCAGATGGATTCCTTCCCCGTAAATATGCCGAATATCCGTGCCCCCCAAGAACCAGTCGTAGTATACCCCGACATGACCGGAGGGTACTGTTATGACCATGTTGTCATAGAAGACCAAGACAAACATCAACGCCAGCAATAGGGTTGTAAAAAGCAACAACCCGACATTCTTTCCTTTTTTACTCATACTACGGTAGAATGTTCTTTAAACTGCTACCGGCTGATCCTTACCGACTATAGCGCCGCCCAGTTTCTCCCGGCCCTCCTTGAAGCCCTCTTTGAACCAGGTGCCCAAAGCCTTGGCATTGGTCTTGAGAAAACCGTCCGGAGACTCAAAATAACGGACAAACATATAACCGATGGCATAGGTTGTCAGGCCGTTTAGCGCCGGAGTAGACAAAACCGCCAGGGAAGTGCCCACCAGGGGAGCGGCTCCCAGGCCTCTTATCGCTACCCCCGAGAGCCCAGTGGTGGTGAGCCCCCCCAGTACCGACGTGATAATGTTCTTTATCAAAGACTTTTTCACCTCGATATTGTAGAGCTTGCTAATGGACTGGACCATGACAAGCTGAACCGCCGTGGCAGAAACAAAATTGAAAACCGGGACAGGCAAGATGCCAAACCCGGCAGCCAACAATGACCGGTTCTTGATGATCTCCTGAACCCGGGCTTTGGTCGCGGTATCGAACTGCGGAATCTCGAGCTTTTCTTCTTTAGACATTATAGTACCCCCATAGCTTAATCGAGCTTCCCATAAAACAGGGAAGCCCCATATTTAAACTACAAACCTTCCATACCAGAAGGTTTGAGAAAAAATGTGAAAAAAAATGAACCTCCCCGCCGCAGAGCGGCGGGGTATCGAAGATTTCTCCGGGAAATCTTTGTGTATGCGGGGGAACACATCCCCCGCACCCCCGGTAGGAAGCGCCCCAAGGGGCGGGGTATTAAACCCCAAAAGGGCTACGCCCTTTAATAAGCAGTTCCTTAACGCCCAAGCCGCTCGGGGCCTCCTGCTCTCCGGATCGGGGTGATTTTCCATGCGTTTATCCCGGCCCGGCATTTTTCCCTCTCGACTTTCCCCCGTATTTTATGTATTATAATGATACATGAAAAAATTTATAGGTATCCCTGCTTCTCCGGGGATTGTTATAGGAAACGCGTTTTTGTATCTGGAGAATGAAACCGGCGAGATTCCACGTTACAACATAAAGAAGCACGAGGTTGAGTCCGAATGGGAGCGCCTTCTTTCGGCTTTTGAAGAGGCGGCGGAGGACATCAGGCGCTTGCAGGAAAAGGCGAGGCTTGAGATAAGCAGGGAACAGGCGGCCATATTTGCCGCCCATCTTCTTATGCTGGAGGATGAGGAACTGCTCGGTGAGATACAGATGCGGCTTAAAGCGGAGTACCAGAATATCGAGTGGGTATTCTGGAATATAACCCATGATCTGTCGCAGAAACTGATAGCGGCCTCCGATCCCTATCTGCGGGACCGGGCGGTGGACATATCCGATATGTCCCGCAGGGTATTGAACATACTGCTCAAGGTAAAAAAATTCTCCCTGGCCGATCTTAACCGCGACGTTATCCTGGTAGTTCACGATCTTTTGCCGTCGGAGACGCTCGTCATGAACAAAAAACGGGTTAAGGGCATTGTTATGGATATAGGCGGCCGTACTTCGCATACCGCTATTCTGTCGCGCTCCTTTGAGATACCGGCGGTGCTGGGGCTTTCAACCATTACCCGTGAGGTTCAGGACAGCCAGAGAATCGTGCTGGACGGCACTTCAGGGGTAGTGATCATAGAGCCGGACAGGATTGCCTTAAAACGGTACGAAAATGCCATAGGCCAATACAAAAAAATGGTGGCGGGTTTCTCTTCAATGCGGGATCGTCCGCCTGAAACAAGGGACGGGTACCGTGTCGGGCTTATGGCGAACATAGGGATCCCCGAGGAGGCGGAGAGCGTCCTTCACTACGGCGCCGAGGGAATAGGGCTTTACCGTTCGGAATT
>JAITBG010000098.1 GCA_031283725.1 Treponema sp.
CTCGGTGTCGCTTTGAATCCGCAGGAGGGCGGCGTCGGCGGCGTCAAAGACGGTGACAAACGCCGTGATCTGCGCCGGGGGGATGCCCCAGTTTGGGGGGTTCACAGGGGCGTTAATGATGGAAATCCAGTTTCTGGCCATGGCCAACTGTTCTGTTCTGGCTCTGGGGAGCCAATCCTGTGCCATAATGTACTCCTTGCCGCCTTCCGGCGGGTTTGTATAGGCTTGTACCGGGCTTGGCCCGCGATAACCCGGTTGGGCGTCGCGGCCGCGGTCCGGCACAGGTCCTTTCAGCGGAATTTGCCCGGAAACCGCGGGGTCCGGACAACCTCATCACGCGCCGTCTCTATGGCCGGGCGCGTTACTCTCCCGTGGCGCGGGGCCGGCGCCCTGCGGCGCGGGGCCGGCGCCCTGCAACGCGGAGCCGGCGCCCTGCAACGCGGGGCCGGCGCCCTGCAACGCGGGGCCGGCGCCCTGGGGTGATCCGCCCCCGGTTTTCCCCGGCGGCGGGTCTTCATCTATTGCGCGATACCTCCTTTGTTATGGCGTTATAGTCTCGATCGTCAGCGTGATCTTGTCGTTTAGCGTGCCGGTACTGAAAGCGGTCCCGGTCCAGCCCTTACCCCGGAAGCCGTTGCCCCAGACGGCGGTGCTATCGGAACCGCTGTAGGTTAACGGTGGTGTCCCGCCGTACCCCGTCGCGCCGGAGGGAACCTTGACCGTAACGGCCTTGGCGGTACTAACATAGCTGAATATATTCGCTCTCAGGGCGGGGGCCGTCAAGTTCGCGGCGCTGCCCAGGGTGATTTCCAGGGCCAGGCCGCCGGTATAGGCGAAGGCCATATCGCGGATGGATTGGGCCGCCGGGAGGCTCACCGTGGTCAGCGCGGTGCAGTTGTAGAAGGCGATGTCGCCGATGGATGTGGCCGCCGGAAGGCTCACCGTGGTCAGCGCGGTGCAGTCGGAGAAGGCGCCGGTGCCGACGGATGTGGCCGCCGGAAGGCTCACCGTGGTCAGCGCGGTGCATTTGTAGAAGGCGTTGGTGCCGATGGATGCGGCCGCCGGGAGGCTCGCCTCTTCCAGGACGTAGCAACCGTAAAAGGCGGATTGGCCGACGCCGGTGACGCCGGGGCCTTCGACGCTTTTCAGGGCGGTGCAATCCTGGAAGGCCTCAATGCCGATGGTTGTTATGGACGCTTCCAGCGTTACGTTGCCCTTCGCGCCGGGATAGGCAATGAGGGTGGTCCCGGCTTTATCCAGTAACATGCCGCCCAGGCCGCTGTAGCCGGGGTTAGCGTCATTCACGGTAATCGTTGTCAGAGCGGTACAGCCGGCAAACACCCTGGAGCCAAGCGAGGTAAGCGACGCCGGGAGGTTCACCGTTGTCAGGGCGCTACAGCCCTGGAAGGCGTTACCGCCGATGGATGTGGCCACCGGGAGGCTCACCGTGGTCAGGGCAGAGCATTCGTTGAAGGCGCGATAGCCGATGTCCGTTGCCGCCGGCAGGCTCACCGTGGTCAGGGCGCGGCACTGGTAGAAGGCGTAATTGCCGACGGCAGTGACGCCGGAACCCTCGATGCTTTTCAGGGCGCTAAAGCGCCGGAAGTTTGGGTTGCTGTCGTCGTCCGCTTTGACGCTTTCCGCTGTGCGGGGCAGGACCAGGGACACGATCTTGCTTTCCCCGGCGTCGCTTGCGCCGGGCTGGGGGTTAAACTTCGTCCCCGCCATGGTACAGGCGGAGAGGTCCAGGGACACGTACTTGCCCGCGCCCTGTATCGCGGTTAAAAGGCCCGCCCAATCGCCGGGGATGCCGATCTTCACGGGCAGGGGCACGGGATTGTCCTGGGTTCCGGCTCCCGGATTGTCCGTAATATAGTTCCCCACGGAGGCCGCGCTCTTGAGGCTCACGGAGACCGCCGCCACGGCGCTGTCCGTGAACGCGGTCTTGGCCCCGCCGTCCCCGTTGTCCGTGAGGGTATTGGTTACCGTCACGTAGTAGTAGTAGACGGTTCCCAGGGCGGTAGTGGGGGGCGTGTAGGAGGCGGCGGTTTCGCCGTCAAGGGCGGTTCCTTCGCCGGTTTCGTCCGCGGCGCGGTACCATTGGTAGGAGAGGATCCCGCCGTCTGAGACGGAGGCGGCGACGGTCAGGGCCGCGGCGGCCTCGTCCTGGGAATAGGCCGCGCTTTGGGGATGGGCGCTGATAACCGGGGCCTGGGCGTTGACCCTGTCGCTCACCGCGATCCGCGCCGGTTCGCTGGCTGCGGGCGCGGCCTTGGCCCCGCCGTCCCCGTTGTCCGCAATGGTATTGGTCACCACCGCGTAGTAGTAGCGGGTTCCCGCGGCGGTAGCGGGGGGCGTGTAGGAGGCGTTTTTTGCGCCGGGAACGGCGGTTCCCCCGCTGTTGCTGTTTTCGGCGTTACTATCCCACTGATAGGAGAGGGTCCCGCCGTCTGAGACGGACGCCTCCACGGTCAGGGCCGCGGCCGCAGCATTGTTGGCATAGGCCGCGCTTTGGGGCTGGGCGCTAATCGCCGGGGCCCGGGCGTTGACCTTGTTGTTCACCTCGATCCGCGCCCGTTCGCTGGTTACGGACGCGGCCTTTTCCCCGTCGTCCAGGGTGGTGACGGTGATCACCGCGGTCCCGGCGCTTACGGCGCGTACCGTGCCGGCGTCGTCCACGGCTGCCGCGGCGCTTGCGCTGCTTGTCCAGAGGACGGCCTGGTTGGAGGCGTTGTCAGGGCTCACCCTGGCGCTGAGGGCGGCGGATCCGCCGGGCCGGAGGGAGAGGCTTGTCTTGTCCAGGGACACGCCGGTAACCGGGACCGGGAGATCGTTCACGGCGGGGCAGGCGGCCAGGACGAGCAGCAATAGGGTGAGGAAAACCGCTAAAGCGGCGGCCGGCGCGTTCTTTACCGGGTAGTTTCTAGAACCGTGGGGGGGGGTAAACGAAGGCGCACAGCACGAAAGGCCGGGGTTTTTCATGGTTCTCACCTCTTTACGAATAGTTACCGGCCCGCCTGGGCCGCCGCTCCCTAAAGGGAGCGGCGCTTCCCTAGGAAGCGATACGGACTATCATAGCACAGGGCGCGGCGCAGGGCAAGTGGCAGGGAGGGGAGCCTGGCGCCGGGAGCGCCGCCCGCCCGGCCTGAAACGCCGGCTGCGAACAAGGGCGGAGCCCCGCGCCGGGCGGTTTGCGGTTCTTGACAGAAATTCTCCGGGGAGGCACAATTTCTTCCATGAAATAAATCTGTTTAATTAAGGAAGTCCCCCGATGAAACACAGCGTAGGTATCTTGATTTTGGCATTATTTATCGGTATTCCGGTCCTTGGCGCGCAGGAGGCCAAAGCGGCTTCCATCCTGAACCACTACGCCGCCCGGAATTTTATTGCCGGCCCAATCAACCGCGCAGACCTGGAAACCATACTCCGGGCCGGCGCGCGCGCTCCCAGCGCCAACAACCGCCAGCCCTGGCTGTTCACGGTGGTGCAGAATCAGGAGCTGGCAAAAAAGATTGTCGGCGATACTGTAGACGGGAATGTCCTCATCGTTATTTCCGCCGAGGGTGACGGAAAAACCAACGGCCGGGCAATCCTGGACTGCGCCCTGGCGACGGAGAACATATACCTTGCGGCCCAGGCGCTGGGTTACGGCTCCCGGATATACACCGGCCCCATGGACGCCGTGAACCGCAGCTTCAAGGCGGATTTGGGGCTCCCCGCCGGATACAATGCCGTAGCCTTGGTGCGGGCCGGCCGGGTGCCGGGCGGCGTGGACGCGGTAAGCGCCGCTTCCGCCAGAAAGCCCATCGACTCGGTGGTTATCTATAAGTAGGCCGGTACCCTGGCCGCTGTTTTCCCTGCGTTCATGTAAGCAGCCCGGTTTTCCAGTGCCAGACCGGAACGGAAAGCTCCGATGAAAACGGATTGGTCCGCTCAAAGTCCGGAAGCCAGCTATCGTCGCGTACCAGTTCCTGACAGAAGCCGTCTTCAATATCCAGGTCCGTGAGCCATTGGAGGAGCCGGTCGTACTCGTCCCGGTTTACATAGCGGCGGGGGATGTTTTGGTCCCCGCCCACCGGGGTGTACTGGGTCATCAGGGAAAGCAGGGCGCGGCCGCGGCAGTGGGCGGCAAACCATTGGAGGACCGCCTTGGTGGATTCGGCGTAGTTCGGGAGGACCAGGTGGCGGATTATTACGCCGGAAATGAGGGACGAACCCTTCCAGCGGAGTTCCCCGCGGTAGTCCAGCATACGGAGTATGGCCTGGGCTGCGGCCTCCGGGTAGTTGGGGGCCTTGAAAAAACGGCCCGCCAGAGTGGAGTCCAGGGTCTTTAAGTCCGGAAGATAGACATCTACCAGGTCTTCCAGGGAGGCCAGGGCGTCGGGGCTTTCGTAGGCTGAAGAATTCCAAAGCAGGGGGATGATGAGCCCATTGTTGCGGGCGGCTCGAAGATAAGCTGCCAGGGCAGGGATGCAGTGGCTGCCGGTAACCAGGTTGATGTTTTCCGCTCCCCGCTCCTGGAGGGTTAGGCATATAGCGGTAAACTCCGCCTGATCCACAACCCGCCCCATCCCGGTCCGGGAAATCTGGGTGTTCTGGCAGAAAACACAGCCTAAGGTACAGCCGGTAAGGAAGATCGTCCCCGAACCGCCCCTCCCGGTGACGGGAGGCTCTTCCCCGCGGTGGATGGATGCGGCGGCCATGCGGAGGTCCGCAGTTTCCCCGCAAAAGCCCGGTTTGCCATGGGCGCTTCCCAAGCTACGATCCGCCCCGCAGAGCCGGGGGCAGAGGGTACAGTGGGCATAAGCCCTGGCATAAGCCCTGGCATAGGCCGGTTCAGCCATGGGGGGCCGCTTGCAACGGAGTCCCCCGCGCAACCATTTTGACGTTTCCGGGTCTAAATATTGACGGGTCAAATTTGAAAAGATATAGTAATAGCAATACCGTTATGGATTGAAGGGAGACGTTTTTGTTATGGACAGAGGATCCTCCGCCGCGGAAATTATAATCGCGATTATTCCCATCGTAGGGATCATCATGGGGTCGGTAGTGGTGTTTTTTTATCTGCTCTGGAATCATAAACGTAAAATACTGCTTATCAAAGCCGGCCAGAATCCCCGGGCTGATTTTGATCTCCTTTCCTTCAGTTTGCTTGCGGGGCTTCTCTTGGTATCCGTGGGAATAAGCTTAACCATATTTCTCGCCATAGCCAAGGGGGCCGGTGATGGTCTTCTGGGTGGAATTATACCCCTTTCGATCGGCGTCGGCCTGTTAATCTATTACGGGATACGACGGCGTGATAAAAACTCATGATAATTGCCGCCGGCGGCGAAAGCGTTGGCGAGAGCCCTGGAGATGATAAGCTTACCGTCGACCAGATTGTATCGGGGCAGAAGGAGTTGTTTCGTATTCTGGTTCAGCGCTACGAACAGGCGGTTTACGGGATGGGCTTAAGTTTTTTTCGGAACTCCGAAGATGCCGCGGACTTTGTCCAGGAAGTCTTTTTGAAAAGTTTCCGCAGCCTTGGCCTTTTCCAGGGCCGATCCCGGTTTTCAACCTGGCTGTACCGGATCGCCTATAATACTGCGGTGAACAGTATACGGCGGCAGAAGGACTACCGCAGCCTCGCCGGGGAAGGGGAAACAAATTTCATCGGAGAAAGCACTGATGAAGAAACACCTGAGCGGCTCTTGCTCCGGGCCGGCGCCGCGGAAGCGGTGCGGGAAGCCATGAAGGATCTGCCCGAACGGTACCGGATATGTGTGGACCTGTTTTTTTTCTATGACCGGTCCTATCAGGAGATTGAAGTTATTACCGGGTATCCGGTTAATACTATTAAGTCCCATGTGTTCCGGGCAAAAAAACTGCTCCGGAAAAAACTTGAGGGGGTTGCGGAAGGAGGAATCGAATGAACTGCAACGATGTGATGGACCGGATCTACGAATTTGAGGGGAACTCTTCACTGCCGTTTTTTATCCGTCTGCATATATGGCTCCACCTGCTCCGCTGTCCCGGCTGTAAAGAAAAAATAGAAAAGCTGCAAACTGCCCGGACTCTTATGAAGGAAAGTTTTTTTCCTCCCGCCCCGGGACTGGAAGAAAAGATCATGCAAAGCATAGCCCGGGAAGGACTTGAGGAAGAATACCCCGAGATTGCGGGAGTGTCTTTCCGGAGCTGGGTAGTCACGGGGCTTATCGTATTAATATCTCTGTCTACATCATTCCTGGGGATGGACTTTATCAAGGTGGCCGATAACTGGGGCTCATCGTTTCTGCTCCCTGTGGGGATCACCGTAGGCGCCGTCGTAAGCGCCTACGGGGCGCTTTTTATCGGCAGCCACCTGAAGGAACTGAGCCATAGGTTTAACCTACGTTGATTTGTGGTTTTACTTAGGGCAGTAACATAGACGTACCGGCAGGAGTTTGGCCTAATTCTCCGCACAAACCCGGTTCCGGCCGGTTTTTTTTGCGGTATAGAGGCGCTTGTCCGTCATGGAGAGAAACTCCTGCACCGTAACTTTGTCGTCCGGGACCACGGACACCGCACCGATACTGATGGTTGCGGTGGTGATGGTCTTGCCGTCCGCCGTGGGGATGCGGACAGCTTCCACTCCGGAGCGGATCTTCTCCGCAATAACCAGGGCGGCGCTAAGATCTGTGTCCGGGAGGAGTACGCCGAATTCCTCGCCCCCAGCCGGGCCACAAGATCGGTGGTGCGCATAGCCGCTGCGCTGAAGATTTTGACGATGCTCTTCAATAATACGCCTCCCTGGGGATGACCGTAGGTATCGTTATATATCTTGAATTTATCCACATCCATCATCAAAAAAGCGATAGGTTTCTTTTCCCGTTTTGCCCGCCGCCATTCAAGCTCCATGCGATCATCGAAACAGCGCCGGTTGGAAACATTGGTAAGCCCGTCGATAAGTCCCAGTTGTTCGATGGTACGGATCTGGCGGACTATCTGGATATGGGTCCGTACCCGGGCCAGGACGATGGGGTTCTTGAATGGCTTGGTGATATAGTCCACCGCTCCTAGGAGGAAGCCCTTTTCCTCATCGATTTCACCGCTAAGCCCGGTAATGATAATCACGGGGATCTTCATGGTTTCCGAGGTCTTTTTAAGGGTAGTTAGTACATCAAAACCGTTAAGGTCAGGCATAACAATATCCAGCAGGATAAGGTCAGGCTGCTCCGCCACGGCGCGTTCCGGTCCTTCCTTGCCGGATTTGGCGGTAAAAACCGTGTATTCCGGCGACAGGATACGGTTCAGCACCATAAGATTCGACTTTTCATCATCAACAACCAAAATACGGAATTCCGGAACAGTTTCCATAGAGCAGACTCCCTTTACACAGGCTCTGAATACCACGATTACATTATTTATATCCAAGGTCAAGATTAAGAAAAAAATTCGAAAGGTTGACACAGTTCCCTCTGAAAGATAGACTAAGAACCGGTGTGGGCGCTGTTAAGGAGATGGGTATGATGAACGATGCGTTAAATCTTGATGATTATATCAGAAAGGTCCCGGATTTCCCTCAAAAGGGGGTGCTGTTCTACGATATAACCAGTATCCTCATGGAGCCCAGGGCCTTTCGGTACTGCATAGAGTCCATGGCGGAGATTTACCGGGAAAAAAACATTGACGCCATAGCCGCCATTGAAGCCCGGGGTTTTGTGTTTGCCGCCCCCTTCGCCTTCCGCATGGGGATACCTCTTTTTCTGATCCGCAAGAAGGGCAAACTGCCCGGAAAAACCCTCTCTAAAAAGTACAGTCTGGAATACGCGGAAGCGGAAGTTGAGATACACTGCGACGATGTGCCCCGGGGCAGACAGGTGCTCCTCATGGATGACCTTATCGCCACCGGGGGAACCCTAAACGCCGCCCGGAGCTTGATTACCGACTGCGGCGCCGTAGTTCCGGAGATCTTCGGTGTGGTGGGGCTGCCCTTTCTGCACTACGAAAAAACCCTGGCGCCGACCCCCATCACAACCCTGATTACCTACAATTCTGAATAACGGATACTTATATTTTGCTGTACAGTTCCTTTATTTTTTTATTAATTTCGATGTACGTCTCCAGCCGTTTCTCTAAGCCGGCATGGGGAGTATAGCTTTCTTTTATTCTGATGAACCGTTCCGCCGCATGGGCATAATTTTTGTATTCCCCCATTGCTACACCGCAAATCATAGCCAGCCCTGTGATGCCGGAATCCGTATTTTCCGGAATATCAATTTTACACCCAAGTATATCGGATTTTATCTGCATAAACAGAGGCGATTTCGCTCCGCCCCCTGTCGCTACAAACAGTACCGGTTTGTATCCGGTCTGCTCCAGAAGAAGCATATTGCATTTTGATTCAAATGCCAGCCCTTCCAACACGGCGCGGTACATTGTATTAACATCACTGGTAAATTCCAGCCCTATAAAACATCCCAGCGCGCGGCTTGAAGCATCCATAATGTTTGAACGGGTAAGGTAAGGAATAAAATAAAGTTCGCCGGAATCCTTTGCACAGCAGCGATCCGCACGGGCAAATATTGACTCCCCGGCCTGGGGCGGTATTGTTTCGTAATACGCCTTGTTGTTATTAACAAACCATTTTATTGCGGTTCCGTGCTGCAGCATGCCGAGGGGTACGACATATTCGTTTGGTGTAACATAGGGTTCCATTGATATCTGTTTGACGAAAAGCGTGTCCTGATCAATATCGTTGTATTCCATTACGGCGTTGATACTCTCGCTGGAACCTTCCCCCATCATGAGCATGCCGCCGCCGTAAATGCCGGAACCCAGTGTCGCGGAACATTGATCATGGCAGCCGAGAACCACTTGCAAATCCCTGCTCAGGCCGGTTTTTTCGGCAATGTCCGGCAAAATGCTGCCGATGATTGCGCCTGTTTTCATGACAGGGCTGAATTTGTTTTTAGGAATATCAAACAAATCCATGATGTGATCCGACCATTCGTGTTTTTTGGAATCAAACATCATGGTTCGTGACGCGCTGCTCGCGTCAACAGCCCGCTGTCCGGTCAATTTATAGGTGATATAATCGCCAAACGTACAGAATTTTTCCGCTTTTTTGATTATATCCGGTGTATACTTCTGCTGCCATACAAAGCGGCTTAAAGAAAACATTTGGTGCAAATACATGCCGGTTATGTTGTATAGTTTTCGAACGTCTATTTTTTCAGCAATTGCCGGCAGCGTTTCTGCGCTTCTGTTATCCAGATATACAATTCCATTTGATAACGGACGATCGTCATCGTCCAGGATAATAAGCGCCTCTCCAATGGATGAACTCGCCAGGGCAACGGCATCCCGGGCATGAGGGCCTAATTCACACAACACCTCATATACGGCATTCCATACGGTATTCGGATTAAGCTCTATATGACCGTTCGACATCTCAAAGGCGTATTCGCGGCCGGCTTTTGCAGAAACAGTTCCATCGCCGTCAACGACAGCCGCTTTACACCCCGATGTCCCGACATCCAGCCCAATATATTTCATACCTATACGCAAAACGCTTAATAACAAACTTCAATATATTCTGACTCGGGAAAATCGCAGACAACACAATCGTTGGCGTAAACCCGCTCCGGCATGACGATCATTATATGCAGCGTATCATTATGTACCGGGAGCGGAGACAAATGCCAGACTCCGGTATTGAGCTTTACAACCGTACCTTTCGGCACGATGAAAGCTTCGGTTTTCCGGGGTACTATTTCCCGTTTGGATGGCGGCGCAACGTGTATAACCGCATCATCATCAATGCAAAAGATGCCTTCACCGGTATGATCATGATATTCAGATCGGGTGATAATAATCCTATCCTGCTTTTTAACCGTAAGGGATGAAAAAGCTATCGGATATATGCCGCTTACCGGAAGCGTCACCGGATCCGGATAAAAAGCGCTTGCCTTATCCGCAAAACAGTTTCCCGAAGGGTTAAGCATATCAAAAAAATTGCCATAGGGCCTGAATTTTTCAACTGTTATGGGTACCGCTTTAATACTTCGCATTATAACTCCCCCTGCCAAAAAACATTTACAAACCAATAGATAAGCCGCATAATATAGGCCATATTGTACTATCCCCTTTTTATAAAGTCAAACAAAAACGTACTTGTGCTAAAAACGTACTTGTATATTTAGCGTCTGCCCACAAAGCCGGTTACTTTGTGGGCAGACGCTATTTACATACACTATATAACATATTAATCATATAGTATTTATATGTATAATCACTAATAGATTTGAAAGAGCGGTTGGCGCAATATCAGATGACGAAATTGACCAAAATTTCCCAATGATAACGCCATAGCTTATTTCCTTGACATCCGTTATGAAGGCAATCTGGCTTGCCCTCATTGTGGAACGACAATAGACCACTTGATTTTGGCATATTATGTGTAGTAGACTGCGTTATTATGGTAGATATACTCTCCAAACCCAATATCAACAAAATGTTTGTCCTGGATACGACTGTATCTTCATTCTATTTTGACTATCATATTGAAGATGATGTGTATACCATTGATGACCCCCGCCTCAAAATGAAGGAAACCTTCAAAGACCATAAGGGAATGTACGCCGCTCTGGAAGAGCATATAAACCGTTTTCTCAATTCTCCGCAGCCAATAACCGTATTGGATTATGCCCCCAACACCGCCGTGGCCTTCAAACAACTTCATGAAAGTTTCAAGCAAGAGGGTTTTGGCCGTCTCCTGTTCATCACCTTTATTCATTCAGACGAGGATTGTAAATATCTGGGGTTCCCTAAACACGACGACGCAATCTGGCAAAAATATGAGTATATCAATTCTTTTTTGCTTTTCCCCTTCATTAACAAAATAGAAATACCCATTGAACTTTGCATAGAGCGGGACTATATCAACCGCCTGTTTATGGCCGCCCATTCCTGCCCCCTCCTGCCGGAAGTCTCAGACGAGGAGTGGGCCGCTTATGCCGCCAAAAAACGAAGAAGGAAAAGTGATAAAGCCATATAGGTGAAATTACCTGTTATACATACCATACAAATGAGTATCAAATGCCCGTAAAATTCACCGTGTATCTGGATAGAGCGAGAAAATACCGCTTTAACTTCAAAGCCGCCAACGGTGAAATCATCGTCTCCGGCGAAAGCTACCCCGACAAAAATCGGCCCTCAAAGGTATAGCCTTAATCCAGAAGAACGCCGCCGCCGCAAAAATTATCGACGAAACCGGCGAATCCGAGGCGCCCAAAAAGCCTGGACGCAACTCCCCCGCAAAAGCCGCCCCTGCCGCCCCAAAACCAAATGGACGCAAGCCAAAGACTGTATACAGAAAATCACTATAATCTGCCCGGTTCATGGAGAATTCACCCAGACGGTACAAAACCATATACACCAGGGCAGCGTGTCCCAAATGCGGCCTTGAGAGCAGGAAAGAAAAAAGGAGGCTCTCCTTTACGGAATTTGTCAAAAGGGCGTGGAAAATCCACGGAAAAAAATACCAATATATAGAATCCTCTTATACCAATTTAAGCAGCCCCGTAACGATTGTTTGCCCTGTTCATGGTGAATTCAGCTAGAACGCGGAAAAACACGTAATGCGCGGCTATGGCTGTCCTCAATGTGGCATTGAGAGCAGGAAAGAAAAAAGAAGGCTCTCCTTCACGGAATTTGTCAAAAAGGCGCGGAAAATCCACGGAAAAAATACCGGTATGACGAAGTCGCTTATAGAGACTCCCATCATCCCACGGTTATAACCTGTGACATTCACGGCCAATTTTTTCAAACTCCAAACACCCATCTAATCGGGCATGGATGCAGAGTGTGCGGGTATGAAAAAGTCAGCAGGGTATTACAACACAGAAAAAATCCGGATAAAAAAGGAAAATAACCTATGCCTCTGTTGTGGAACGAGATAAAGAGCAGGGCCACCGCTTTGTCCCTCCCCAAAAAGGAAATCCCTAAAGGCATAGTAACCGGCGATTTGTTGAATTTCCAATACTACGATCTTGATAATAACGCCAAACGCTACAGGTTCCGCCTGGATGAATAGCCTACCTGTGTGGTAAAGCGCGTAGACCGGGGTGTAGCCTATCGTATTATATAGCGCAAACCCCGCCTACGGATCCCGCCGCTTCTCCGGGTGGGAGGTGGAGGACATCAGGGTAGTGGGAAAGGTGGTGGTGTGCTATCATAGAGTGCGATAGAGTAAGACGGTATTCATTATGGATAATATGGAACTAATAAATAATCCAAAATACACTTATGTCTATAAATCACTAATAGGAATATTTTATATTCACTATAATCCCTCTTTTGAAAAATAGGACTTAGGCATAAACGATGAAGTATTCAGTTCTTATAACACAACCATAGTGGC
Source organism: Treponema sp. (assembly GCA_031283725.1). Classification (GTDB taxonomy): domain Bacteria; phylum Spirochaetota; class Spirochaetia; order Treponematales; family Breznakiellaceae; genus Termitinema. The sequence continues at coordinate 12,383 of JAITBG010000098.1, forward strand.
AGCTGATGATGTATATTGCCAAGTGACAGGCTGTTATCAATGAGACAGTTTTGATGTTTCAAATAATTCTAGCGTACGGACGATAGGAAAAGTGAGGGCGCATGTGCAAAAGGGGATAACCAATTTGACATGCAATTTTTTGCGTTATGTATATTTGGCGGGGCATGTCAGGTGGGTCAGGAGATTGATAACGGCATAAAACATTGGGAAACTGGACTAGTAAAGAGAGAAAACGGGCAAAATGTATGAATTGAAGATACCGGTTACTTCTGGAATTATTAGACAGAGTCTCTATTTCAAAAAATATTATAAGTTACAATGGAAATAAAGTATAAAACGTGATTTTTAGAGATTCCTTTAAGTTTATTCATACCTCAAACTCCTTTTTTAGGTGATTTAGTATGGTAACTTCATCATTACACTAGGAGTTGAGGCTTTTCAATTACTTCCTTATTTTATTTTGGACACTAGTGATATAAAATGAGTACGTCTACATTCGGCACTTATCTATGTCGCCCCTGATGGGTTTAACTCAGGTGAAGCCGCTTAATACTGTCTACCCAATGAGGTAAAGTCCAGGGGTATGTTGTTCTCGAAAGGTGGCTATGCGGTTACGCTTGGGGTTTAATACTTTATAACCGCCCCAAGGTTCCC
>JAITBG010000126.1 GCA_031283725.1 Treponema sp.
TATGTTTTTTAAATCTTCCTTGCTGTCGGTGGCGAACATACGGACGCCCTTTTCGTAAAAGTAGGCGATGTCCCTGGCCTTCTTAATGGTATTTCCATAGGAGACCCGATCGGGAATAATCCCCATGGAAAGGACCATATCCAACTCGGGCCGGGAGGCGATGTCGAAACAGGAATCCATGGCAGCAAGCATGGAGATAATTTCCGGAATAGGGTTAGCCTTGACAGCATAGTAGATTTCGCTATAGGGAAAAAGACCCCGCAGGCGCAGATAGTTTTCCCGAATAGTTTGAAGGTTCACGATGATGCAGGGCGTTTCCATATCCTTCGAAAAGTCCTGGAACTGCTGCCACTCCGAATCGGAAATATAATCGCCCCTGATTACCATGACACCACCGCCTGTATCTAAGATTTCTTGGGAAAGCATTTTTCGGATAATAGCATATTCAATATGAGAACCCGTGTATATGGGCCTGCGAAAGAATTATTAAACCGGCCAGGGACCGGCGCCGGGGCGAATCAGCCGGACCTCGGGACCGCTTATGTCTAGAATAGTAGAAAAAATCCGGGGGCGCTCCTCTCCCGTGTCCAGGATCAAGTCCAGACCGGCGATATCCTCCATTTCCCAGCCTCCGTCAAAGAGGTTCTCCTCAGGGATGGGGGGTAGTTCTTCAGAAACACCGGCGGGGACGGTATCCTCCGGGCTGCCGCTGGCCATGGAACGCTTGGCGGTTATGGCATAAAGGGGGCAGCCCAGGGCGGCGATCAGGTCCAGCGGGAGGGGGTGATTCGGGATGCGGACCCCTAATTCCCGGCGGCGGAGACTCAGGGCTTTCTCGGTACCCAGGAGAGTTTTGAGAATCCACACGTAGGGGCCCGGGGAAAGCCGCTTGATAAGCCGGAACCGGGTATTATCCAGGGCGCAAAACTCCCCAAACTGAGAAATATCCGAACAGAGCAGGGTAAAATGGCGTTCATCCCGTTCCCCGGAGATGCGGCGCAATTTTATAATCCCTTCCCTTGACTGGAGGGAGCAGGCCACAACCCAAGTGGTGTCCAGGGGCAGGGCCAGGATACCCCCTTTGGCCAGGAGCGCCGCGCTACGGGAAAGAATGCGGTCATCGGTATTTCCGGCGGTCACGTACTCAATCATTTTGGATAATCTCCTATTATCATGGCATAGACACGGCAACATTCGCAAAGGGTGACAAACAATAGAAAAGAATGCCAAATTTTGCAAAAATGTCTAGATTAATGTTTGAAAATTGAGTATACTCTATAAAAACATATTAACATTTAAAGAAACCAAGCGGAAGGATTTTTTAATAATGAATATCAAATTTTTAGTACCCCCCGGGATGGTCCTGGCGGTGGTGCTGGGCTTGAACCTGTCTCACCGGGTTATATGCGCCACAAGAAACGATTCTGGCCCAAGAGCCGATGACAATGACACGGCTCCGCGGATTAGTTTTTGGTCGGTACGGGAAAACGCCGCCTATACTGCGGAAATTCTGGAATCCCTGGAGAAACCGAACCCCATCATGGAGTACTACCGGAACGAGTCAAGCCGTTCCGATGTTCTCGCCTTTTTTAGCGCACTGGTCCAATCAGAGGAGATCGCCTGGGCAATACTGACCAATGCAGACGCCTTTGACATTCCCCCTGCGCTGGCTTTTGCCCTTTGTTGGAGAGAAAGCCGGTTCAACCCTCTGGCGGTTAACCGGAAGAACCGCAACGAGACCATAGATCGGGGCCTTTTTCAGTTAAACAACAAATCTTTTCCCAAACTTCGGGAAGCGGAGTTTTTCAACCCCGGGGTAAATGCGTATTACGGCATGGCCCACTTACGCTGGTGTCTGAATGTAGGGGGCTCCGAAGTGGCGGGGCTTGCCATGTATAACGCCGGTACCAACCGGGTCAAAGCGGGGTCTATCCCCCGGCAAACGCTGGATCACATATCCCGAATATTGGAATTCCGGAATGGCATAGAGTCCCTCTTTCAGGCTGAATATGTTCAACGGATGCCCTACCCTCAGCGGGAAATAATGATCTCCAAATCTCCCCGGTAACCTTCGTTTCGTATAAAAACTCTCCTCTCCTCCGGCTTGTATTCGGCGGTAACCGTTGCGGTGACTGCGGCATCCCTATGGATTTCGATTTTCGGACCGGTTCCAAAGCATTCCGGTGGGGCGTAAATCTCCGTGGGAGCGGAGATTTTCGAGTCCGCTCGCAAGCGGAAACGGAACAGTCCTTGTTTCCGATCCCAGCGCAGTTCCAGGATTTCTCCGGCCACAGCCATGGGGTAAGGCCGCCGCCACCCGTCCATAGCACGGCCTTCGCCCCGGCTGAAAATGGACAGATCCTCGCCGTTCCACCTATCCCCGTCTTTATGGGTATTGTCCGCCGAATAGTTCCAGATAAGCGCGTGGAGGAGGTTTTCATCGATGGCATCGTAATACATGGAGATCGCTTCCTCGTGGAGCCGGTAATCTCCGGTCTTAAAGGCGCTTTTTCCGTTCATATCAAAGGGAAGGCCGAATTCCCCAAGCAAACAGGGCATATTCCCCATTTTTTCTTTAGTCCAGGCTATACTCCGGGCCAGTTGTTCCACAAAATAGGCCGCAACCTTCCGGCGTCCCAGAATGATTTTTTTGGTATCCGTACGGAAAGAAAACCAAGGCCGAAAAAACTTGGTAAACAGGGTTGGGCCATCGTACCAGTGGAATGCGTTAACTATCCCCGGGGGATTATCCTCTGTCCAGTTTGGATGGTTCGGCTGTGCCGTACAGCCCTGCCCCTGGGGGATTCCCTCTATAAATATCAAGGTCCGTTCATCAGCATCCCGCATCCTTTCGGTAAAGCGGATCATGAAGGGCTTGAGGAAATCATCCGCAAAACACACCGGCCGGTCCTGAAATAAGGCAAAATGATCCGGCTTGAGCAGTTGGGGTTCACCTTGGGTGTCTGTCCAGACTCCGGCCTGTTTCCAGGGACAGGAATAGCCTTCTTTAAAAAGGGACAACCCCTGAGGATTGATTATCTCGTGCCGAACTATCCGCTCCCCCAGAATACCCGTGGAATAGACCGGCGCTAAAACCCGGTGGCCCGAAGCGGCGATCATAGCCTGAAACCCGCCGGGCATAGGGCCGGCGGCAACCATATAATTTTCCAAGCCATGCAGATCCGTACAGCCGATAAATCCCGGATGAGGTTCATTCATGACACCCCAGCCAATGATGGCTTTACAGGTTTTGAGCCGCCGGTAGCAGTGGCGCATACAGGCCAGGTACCGCTCCTGGAGCCAGTCCTGGGCAGATTCTCCGTCGATTTTCGTCTCCGGGGCATAGGTATTGCCGCCAAAGAAGAGGCTGAACATGGTGGCCGCCCCGTAACGGTTATAGTTGGTGGGCCAGATCATCCGCGGATAGGAGCCCCGGTGGAATTCGGCGTACCGCTCCCGGGTTAGGGCCGCTCCTACCGCGTCCAGGCGGTCCACATCCATGCCTAACTTCTCCAGAGTCCATGCGGGGGCTCCGTCGCCGCCGGTCCAGCGGCTCCACACGTCCTGATGGGGGTCGATAAACACGGAAATTCCCTTTTCCCCCATCAGAATAAGAATTTTCCGCAAATAGGCCAGGTAGGATTCATCGTAGACCCCCGGACCGGCGTGTTCCAGGGCTTCCCAGGTAATGATAAACCGGATCAAGGAAAAGCCCCACCGGCGAAGCCTCTCTAAATGAGCTTCCGCATCCTCAAGCGGGAAAGGCCGGCCTATGAAAGAAACGGTCTTCCAGGACGAAAGACCGCCTTGAACCGGGTTTTTGCTGCTTCCTCCCAAATTACAGCCTCGAAATAATACATTTCTCCCCTGTTCATCCTTAAGTTTTCGATCGATAATGTACATAACTGTTAGTATAATCTATATCGGGATATTTGGATAAGGTGAATTCTTTTATAAGAATATTGAAATATATTCATACTTGTGCCATACTATCTTAGTAAAAGGAGAATTGTCGTGAGATTATTTACCCTAGTAGTCGCCTTTGTGCTGGTTTTTACTTCCTGCGGGTCAAGTCCTGCCCCTGAGGACGGCGCTGCGGCCCCTACAGGAAGCAAAGCTCCCGTTTCGGGACAGATACCCGTAGAAAAACGGGCGGTAGTCAAATTTGCCGATGGGACCGTAGATGAATTTACGCTTTCCGAGTACGATCCGTCGGACATTACCCTTCTGGGACAGAACCGCTTTTCGGCCTCCGGCGGGTTGATGGATCAGATTGAATACACCTATGACGAAGAGAAAAAGGTGATAACCACCAAGCTGACCAAGGACGAAGAAAACAGGCTTAAATCCAGAATCGTCTATATTAATGATGAAAATACCGGCCGGTTGCTGAAAGAATCCGTGGTCAACAAGGCGAGCAAAGTGATTTCTTCTAATGAGTATACTTACAACGAGGACGGTAATGTGGCATCCCGGACTATCTTGAATGGGAATAATGTTAGGCTTGCGGAGACCGTCTACACCTACAATGGCAATTTGGTTGTTGCTTCAAAAACCCATGACGGTAATGGAAAGCCGATTAGCTCTTCCACAAGTGATTATGACCGGGATGGGAACCTGGTTCAGCAGGTGCTTTATAACGCCGCGGGTAGCATAACCCGGAAAATTTCGACGGTTTGGCAAAACGGCATGGAAATAGAAACCACGCAAACCACCGCGGATGGCAGACCTCAGCTGAAGATCACCAATGAATATGGCGCCGCCGGTGAATTATTGAAGAAGACTATAGAAAATTACCAGGGAAATTCCGTCCAAATATTGGAATTTGAGTACGAGTTCAGGCCCGATCGCGGTAGAACTTAAAAGTGAGGGGAATCAAATTTATGAAACGACTCTTAATAGTTTTCGGTCTGATTTGTTATATCGCTTCAATGGGGTTTACGGCTTCTGGGAATGAGGATTTGGAAATATACATGTATTTGTATGAGAATTCGCGGACCGTTACGGATCAGTATAATATTTTACTGGTTCTTCAAAACCGGAAATTAACCGGAGCCGGTGAATTCTATGCCAGAGCTTTTAACCGCCTGGTTAGACAAATTCCCCAAATTCAGCGAAGCGCTCCCGCTGTGGAAAAGGCCGCGGCGGATGATCTGGCCCAGACCCTTGCCGTGCTAATTGGTGAGGAAAAGTATACCGCCGCTGCTCCGGATCTCTGGAGCGCCTATGGGGCCTTTACTGCTCCCTTGGTAAAAGCGGAAACGCTTATTTCCCTGGGGAAACTGCGGGCCACCGATTTCCTGCCCCAGATTGTCCGGGCGCTTCAAGATATTAACGCCGCCCCCCCCCGCGGCAGAGAGGAAGTGGACTCTAAAGGCATCATTGCCCGGGGCGCTATTATTGCCCTGGAAAAATTCCGGGATGAATCGGGGTATCTGCCGGTGTTCATTATGTCCGTCGGAAGCTATCCGGAACGGGTAAAGGAGCTGGCCAGGGCTACGCTTCCCATCATTCTTGAAGATCCTTCAGCATTGTTGACCGAACAAGTTATTAAGAGTTCAAGTTATGCACCTTCAATTAAATTTGTGGCGCTTCAGACCATAGAGGATGCCAATGTTCCCAGCGTTTCCAAATCCGCGGCGGCGGTAGCCTCCCTTTCCGAAGGCTGGCGGGCAAGTACCAACGATGTACGGCAGCGGGGAGAAGTAGCCCGGATGCGGAAAACAAGTATCGATATGATACGCCGGTATGGAACCAGTGATCCTACAGTGTATTCCCTGCTGGAACGTTCCTATAAGGAAGGTTTCGATGATGACGAAAAACTCACCTCCATACAAACCCTGGGAACCCTGGCTACCGAGGATTCGGCAAAGCTGCTTAACTCTTTTCTGATGATCCTTATCGGCAAGATGCAAAGCGGCGCCTTTAGCAGAATCGAAGGCGATATGCTCCGGGCGATTATCCCCGCTATTGGGGCCATCGGTAGCGCAACAAGCAGGCCCCCTCTAAGGACGCTTTTGGCATTGGATGCCGCAACCAACGCTATTAAGACCCTTGCCAATGACGCATTGAGCAAGCTCCCTGCCCAATAGCACTAAGCGGATCGAAGAGAATACCGACAGGAAAGTATGTGCACCATATTTTCCTGTTTTTTTGTATATCCGGCATAGGCAGGACAGTATAATCCTTTACTCAATTTCACCAATTAAAAAGTACAGGAAAAAAACGAGGCTTATTCGGCGAGGATGCGCATAATATCTTCCGGAGCGGCGGCTTTGAGTATTTCCGCCCGCTTTTCCGCGCTTTTAAAGAGGAGGCTTATTTCAGCAAGGAACTGGAGATGGGGCCCGGTCTTTTCCAGGGGGGAAAGGGTCATAATGAAAATTCGGCAGGGTTCCTTATCCAGGGCGTCAAAATCGATTGCGACATCAGAAATACCGATACAGGCAACCAGATCCTTCACGGTAGCGCTTTTCCCGTGGGGAATGGCGATACCATGCTTCATGCCTGTGGACATTTTTTGCTCCCGATCCATGATGGCGGCAAAAGCCGCGTCCCTATCCTGTATCTTTCCCGCAACTACCAAGATATCCAACAATTCGTTAATAATCTCCGGCTTTGAAACGCCTTTTAGATGGAGGGATATCGTATCTTTTGTAAGCACTGTTTTTAAGTTCATATCAATAGTGTAGAGGCCAACCCTTGAAAAGTCAAGAATAAGAATCTAAAATGCTCAAATATGGCCTTAGATTTTGAACGTACCGATATAGGGTTGCCGCCGGGAAGCGCGGTATACGTGGGAGATCGCCGTCCTGAGGAAATGGCCCTTTCTATTATCGGGTATGATCCCGTGGGGGCCTGGTCCAAATCGGCTGAAACTATTGATGATCTGCTGCAATACCGGAATAATTCGGGCATTACCTGGATAAACGTAAACGGTTTTAAGGAGAGCGCGGCTATCAGCCGTTTAGCTGAGGTGTATAAGATCCACCCCCTAACGATAGAGGACATCCTCAACACCGAACGCCGGCCCAAGGTAGAGGAATTTGATGACTACCTCTTCATTACCCTTAAAGAAATTAGTAATCCTATTGATTTTCCCTTTACCTTTGATCAGATAAGCTTGGTATTAACCGCCGATACGGTTATCACCTTTCAGGAAACCGTCGGGGATTCCTTTGACAGTATCCGGCGGCGTATTCTCAATAATTCGGGACGAATCCGTAGGGTTGGGGCGGATTATCTGGCCTATTCACTTTTGGATTCCGTGGTGGACCGCTATTTTCTTGTCCTGGACACCCTGGGGACGGACATTGAAGATTTTGAAGACCGGGCGGTGGATTTTAAGGATACGACCTTTATTTCCGACCTCCAGGAAGCTAAACAAAAGCTGCACCATACCCGCCGGGTTATTTGGCCCCTTCGGGAAAACCTTTCTGTTCTGCTCCGGACCGAATCAGGCTTTTTTATCGATGATTTAAAGCCTTTCCTCAAGGATCTCCAGGATAATGTGATTCAGGCGGCGGAAACCGTGGAAAGTTACCGGGAAGTCATTTCCGGGATCATGGAGGTTTATCTTTCATCGGCCTCCAACCGTCTGAATAAGGTAATGAAGGTACTAACTATCATCTCCACTATTTTCATCCCCCTCACCTTTATTGTTGGGGTCTACGGGATGAATTTTGCCTACATGCCTGAGCTGTCCAGTGTCTATGGGTATCCCATAGTTTGGGGGATTATGATCCTCATCGCTATTGGAATGATCGCCTTCTTTAAAAGCCGGGATTGGCTTTAGGATATTTTATGGAAATTCTCTCCACCACGGAAGCGGATATACGCCGGGCTGCGGAGGCGTTACGGAGGGGGTTTCTGGTGGCTTTTCCCACGGAGACCGTCTACGGCCTGGGCGCGGATGCCTTCAATCAGACAGCCTTGGCCTGTGTTTTTGCCGCTAAAGGTCGTCCCCGCTTTGATCCCCTCATCATCCACATTGCCGCCCTAGACACCCTGGACCGTTTGGCAGATCTCTCCGCCCTTACCCCGGATCTCCGGGAAAAGGCGGCCATCCTTACAGCCCGGCTTTGGCCCGGCCCCCTAACCCTGATACTTCCCAAGCGGTCCGTAGTTCCGGACCTGGCTACCAGCGGCCTTCCCACAGTAGCTTTGCGGTTTCCGGATCATCCGGCGGCCCAGGAGCTTATCCGGCTCTCCACCGGCGCATTGGCCGCCCCTAGTGCAAACCTTTTTGGCCGCCTCTCTCCGGTTAGGATGGAGCATGTGCGGGATCAGTTGGGAGAACAGGTGGATTTTATCATTGACGGTGGACGTACCGCCGTGGGGGTGGAGTCCACGGTACTGGATCTAAGCGGCGGTATACCCTGCATACTCAGGCCCGGCGGCGTTTCCCGGGGATCTATCGAAACTTTGATCGGGGCGGTGGAGTTTCCGGGGACATCCGGGGAGTCAAAGCTTGTTTCTCCGGGGCTCCTAAAAAGCCACTATGCCCCCTGGACGCCGCTTACCCTTCACAGCCCGGAAGCCATAGCCGCCCTGCCCTATACGGCAGGAGAAATCTTCCTCTTTTTTTCTCCCGCCACCCGAAATCCCTGGCTTGCGGAACAGACCCGGCAAGGCGTTGTACCCCCTCCGGAACGGATCTGGGTACTGTCCGACTCCGGAACTACCCTGGCGGCGGCGGCAAATCTCTTTGATCTGCTTCATGAATTGGACTATTTGGGAGTTTCCTGTATCCGGGCGGAGGAAGCGCCCCCGATGGAATTGGGTCCGGCTATTAACGACCGCCTGTTCCGGGCGTCGGGGTCCATAAGGGGCGCCTAAGACTCTTCTTCCTGTTTAGCAATAACTGCCCGGCGGGAACCGAGCAGTATCGACACCGGTTCCAGGACAGGGATGTTCTCGCAGATAATTTTTACTACCATCGTCATGGGAACCGCCAGGACCATCCCCGCAAAACCCCACAGGAAACCCCAGATTGTCAGGGACAAGAGCACCGCCAAGGGCGAAAGCCCTAGATTGTCCCCCATGATCTTTGGTTCCAGAATATTGCCAATGATCATATTGGCCCCCAGCATGATCGCAACCGTCAGGATTATAGGCCCCGGATCGGGCCAAAATTGGATTAGGGAAAAAACTCCCACAATAACCCCGGCCGCGATGCTTCCGATATTGGGGATAAAGTTTAGGACAAATTGTAAAATACCCCAGAACACGGCGAATTCAAGCCCCGCCAGTTTGAGCCCCACTCCGACTACGATGCCCGTAGCCAAGGAAATGAGGAATTTGGTGGAAAGATACCGGATAATTTGGCGGACTATGCCATCGCTTATCTTTTTGATTTGCCCGGCCCATTTATCTTCAAAGGCCAATTCAATTTTTTTCCTGACATAAGCGGCTTCCAAGAGGATAAAGATCAAAAATAGTACCACCAGAAAGGCATCCTTCAGGAAATCGATAAAAGAATTGGAGAGTGTAAAGGTAAAATTCCGTATTCTGGTTCTGAACCCCAGTTGAGCCCAGAGGTTTTCAAAAAACGTCAGATGCTCATCGTAGGAAAGATCAAAAAAATCCGCCACCGCAATATAAATCTCTGTCAAGCGGTCTTCATACCGGGGATACATGGAAATAATAGCGCGGGCGGAGGAAAGGAGGACCATTCCCATCAGATACAATCCTGCGACAATGATAATTACCGCCAATATAATAGAAAAGATCCGGGGAATTCGTTTTGTCAGAAAAAATGAAACCATTGGTCCCATAACAAAGGCCAGCAGGAGGGCAATAATAAAGGGCAGGACAATGGGCGCGGTTATCTTTAAAACCGCCCCTCCCAGGATCAGCGCTATAAAGGCAACCAGGAAAAAAACCGCCCTGCCGGAGTTAAAACGCCTAAAACTATCTTTCATACCCCCTTAGTATGGCACATTATGTGGATTTTGTCAGGATTTTTGGACAAGTCCTGTCGTTAACAAACGATTAGTTCACCCCCTTAATTAACAAAGGAAAAGATCACCCCCCATGACAAAAACGCAAAATTTTACAGGTCTCAACTGTTTTATAAACTCTTCCCGGAGCTTCA
>JAITBG010000010.1 GCA_031283725.1 Treponema sp.
TCTTTACTTTATACGCTTTTATTTTCATAAGGTTCCCCCTATTCCTCTTTGAATGCGCGGGTGCGCAGCAGATTCCACGCGGACACCGACGCGACGATAATAAAGATCAGAATACTCAGAGCAGAGGCGAAGTTGTACATTCGCTGATCCAGGGTCAATTTGAATATCCACGAGATTAGAATATCCGTAGAACCGGCCATTTGATAGGTGGGATTCGCCGGACCGCCGCCGGTAATAAAGTAGATCATATTAAAGTTGTTAAAATTAAAGGTAACGCTCATCAATATCTGCGGCGCAGTAGAGGCGATGACAAAGGGCAGCGTAATGGATCGGAACTGCTGCCAGGTATTGGCCCCATCTATCTGGGCGGCTTCGTACATCTCCTGCGGGATGGTCGTCATAACACCGGTGATAAGCGCCATAAAATAGGGGAAACCCAGCCACATATTCACCAGTACAAGACATACCTTTGCCCAGGTGGGATCAGAAAGGAAGGGTACGGCCTCCCCGATAAAGCCCGCTGCCAGGAGCATTTGGTTAAAGGCCCCCTCCTTGTGGAACAGGGAACGGAACACCATCATCGAAACTACCCCCGGTACTGCCCAGGGCAGTATAAAGAGGCCGCGCCAGAAGGGACGGAATTTGACCGCTTTGGCACGGAGTATCAGCGCCTGGAATAAACCGAAGGCGTATGACGAGAAAGTTGCCAAAAAAGCCCAGATCACCGTCCAGATAAAAATACGGAAAAAGGTATTACCCCATATAGGAATACGGAAAATATCAAGAAAGGTATTAAACCCGGCCCATTCTACCAGCCGTATCGGCGGGATGAAATTCGCGTTATAATTGGTAAAGGCAATTAGGATGGCAAAAATTATCGGTACTATCGAGATAAAAATTACCAGCAACATGCCGGGGGCGATGGTGATATACTCGAAAGCGCTGTTCCAGAGTCCCCGGAAATACTGGATGCTGGTCATGCGCTTTCCTGCTTCAATCTCTTTACGGGTTTTGTACGCGTCGATAATATTCCATATCCAAAAAGCGGTAAAGATGAGCAAAACCATAAGCGCGATAATACCGCCTAGCATCAGCATAACCGAATGATCGTAAACCGGCTGCCGGGAACTTTCCCGCGGGATGGAACCCAGGGTAAAGAGACCCCACAGCCCGCGTATAAAATAACCGGCGTTACGGAATTGGGAATCGTGAACGGTAGGATCGTAGGCACCCTGTCTCGTAAGCAGCTCGATGGAAACAAAAACGGCTTGTAATAGAAAAAAAATCAAGCCCTTCGTTTTTTGTTTATTGATAAACTGTCCGCTTCCCCAAATAACTGCGGAACAAATTGGCGCTGCTATATTCATATTTATGACCTCCATTTGAATAGAAAAAGCGGGAACCTTCCGCCCGGAGACGGTTTTTAAAGTACCCGCTTCCCGGAAACTTGTAAGACCTGATGCGGAAGAAAAACATACCTAAAAATACGTCTTTCCGTAAGTCCCGCAGGCTCCCGGCTGCACCACTCACGCTTACCGTGTTTTACCGGCCAATTTAAGCGCGGTGTCGTAGGTGTCCATTGCCTTGGCCTGCGCCTGGGTGGTGGTAAGTGTATTATCCCAGGTAAAGGTGAACAGGTTTTTCAGAGCATCCCACATCTGATTTACTTCGGGAATAATGGGCATGGGATCGGCATAGGGAGACTGTTCCGCTACGCCCATCAGATAGGGATCGGCGCTAATGCCCCCTACCAGACTCACATCTTTAAGGGTGGTGAGTTTTCCGGTCTGCTCAAACTGAATGGTCTGGCCTTCCGGACTGGCCAGGAAATCGGCAAAGGCAAAGGCTGCATCGAAATTCTTCGCGTAGCTGGAAACCGCCACGATGATGTTTCCGCTGAAACAACGGGGCTGGGCGCCGTTGATGGCCGGAAGCTTCGTGACGCCGAAATTCACGCCGTTTTTTCTTGCGTCCGCGATGGCCCAGGGTCCGGTAATGGTAAAGGGCACTTCACCGTTCTGAAACGCAGCCACCGTGCCGTTCCAATCCGCGTCCGAAACATTGACGTCGTAAATTGAACGCAAACTCCGGAAGAAGTCAATGCCCCTGGCCGCTTCGGGGCTGTCAAAGCCCGGGTTGTGGTAATCGTCCATGTTGGGACCAAAGATCTTCATGCCGAAGGCGGTAAGGAAGAAGTAGTTGTGGTACGCATCGTCTACCTGCCAGCGGAGCGCCCATTTGTTCTGAGCCGGATTATTCCATTTCTGCGCGAACGCCATGATTTCCTCAAAAGACGTGGGAACAGGATTGTCGCCCAAAAGGTCCTTGTTGTAGAAGAAGGCGATGTTTTCGGTGGAAATCGGCACCGCGTAGAGTTTTCCGTCCGATGTACAGGTCTTGATGGATGCGTCAAGCATCGCGGCAGTGTACTTTGCCTGGATATCCGCGTCCAAGGGTTCGCATAGGCCGTCCGCAACCGCAAGCCCTATGTGGTCGTGGGGCATCAGGAAAACATCGGGACCTATCCCGGCCGGACCGTCCAGGGAAACCTTGCCCCGGGCGTCAACATTGCCTATCTTCTGATAGGACACCTTTACATCGGGGTACTTTTTTGTAAACGCCGCAATGACCGCGTTTGCCCAGTCATCGTTGTCCATCCACACCGTAAGATTGCCGGAGACACCCCCCGAAGAACCGGCGGGGGTACCTGACTGGCCTTTATTACAGCCGGCCAATGAAATCAGCAGTACAATACTGATCCACAGCAGAATGAATTTTTTCATAATTCCTCCTATAAAATTGCTTTTTATAATAACCGCCGCACTCCGCAGCGGAATATTACCTCTGTTTCTTTGGCCGGCGTACAATCCTCCCCGGCCCGGGATTTTTACAGACAGGTCTATATCCGGAGGATCGTCACCGGTATAAACCGCCGCCATGCCCGCCCCCGGAGATATTCCTGCAGGGGCCTTAAAAAAGGCCAAGGTTCCCTGCCCTATACTTCGCCGCGTCCGGCAAAACCCCGGTGAATCTCCACATCATTCGTGAAGGACAACCATGCTGAGGGGCTGGATGCGGAGGGTACCTGTCACCGTGCCAAGGCTGTCCACGCCAGCGCGTGCGGCGTCCACCACCTGGGTCCAGTTTCCGGCGGGAAGTTCCATGTTCCGCACGACGGAACCGGCGTTATAGGCGACAAGAATCGTGCGCCATGAATCACCATTCGCATTTTCACCGATAGTAAATGCTACCAGGCTGTCCGCCTTTTGCAGGAACTTGATCTTATCTATGTCAGCTTTTGCGTCCATGCGGAAAGCAGGGTGCGCCTTCCTGAGCCGGATAAGACCGGCGTAATAATTTACCACTTCGCGGTAGGTTCCGGCATTTTCCCAGACAATTTGATTTATGCTGTCCGGCGCGTTGTAGCTGTTGTGATTGCCGAATTTACTGCGGAGGAATTCGTCACCGGCCTGGAAGAAGGGAACGCCCTGCGCCGTAAGAACAATGCCGTTCGCAAGAAGCACCGATTTAACCGGTTCAATTTCCAGGAGAGGCCGATCCGGACGGATAAGGCTGTAGGGGGCATTTGCCATGTCAGGAGTTCCCCAGGAAAGGGCAAATTTGTCCCATAGATTCAGGTTGTCATGTGCGGTAACATAATTTATACTTTCACTTGCACAGGTAGCAAAACTATCAACAGAGCCTCGGACACCGTTTACAATACCGGCTTCTGTATCGGGCTGACCAGACGCAAAACCCCTGCTGGCATCATCACTGCCGCCTTTTATGGATCCGCGAATCCTGTCGTTAAAAATGGCAATACCCATACCCTTCTGCGCGCCGACATTGGTCTGATCGCGGCTAGGGAGAATAGAACCGCCTGCCTGCCAGGGTTCGCCGTAAATGATAATGCTGCGGTCTACGTTCCGGCGCAGAGATGCTGTTACCTGCCGTATGGTTTCGCGGTCGATTATCGCCATAAGGTCGAAACGGAAACCATCAACACCGTATTCGCGGGCCCAGTATTGCACGGAGTCGACAATGTATTTCCGCACCATGGGCCGTTCGCTTGCAACTTCGTTGCCGCAGCCGGAACCATTCGAAAGGGCGCCTTGATCGTTTATACGGTAGAAATAACCAGGAACAATTGCGTCAAACGGCGTCCCGCCGGTACTGGCAGTATGGTTGTAAACCACGTCCATTATCACGCGGATTCCCGCATCATGGAGCGACTGAACCATCTGTTTATATTCCCGGATACGCGCTGCAGGATCGCGGGGATTCGTTGAGTAAGAACCTTCGGGAACATTGTAGTTAAGGGGATCGTAACCCCAGTTCATTTTTGCGTCGGTGGAAGCGGGATCATCGACAGTAAGTTCATTCACCGAGGCAATGTCAAAGCTGGGGAGAAGGTGGACATGGGTAATGCCAAGGTTCACCATGTGATCCACACCGGTAGGAACGCCGGTTGCATTTTTAGTACCCCGTTCGGTGAATGCCAGAAATTTCCCTTTGTTCTTCATGCCGGAATTACTGTCGATGGAAAAATCCCGTACATGGAGTTCGTAAATAACAGCGTCCTGGGCAGCACCGGAAAAGGCGGGCCGCGCGCCGGGGCTGAAATTGTCCGGATTTGTGGAAGCCAGATCAACAACGGCGCTCCGCTGACCATTGGCGCTTACCGCCTTTGAATAAGGGTCAACACCGTAATTAACGTTGCCATCGGCGAATTCAACACGGTACATATAGTACTTGCCCGCAAGATTACCGTTTATCGTTGCAGACCATACGCCGGTAGCGTTATCTTTCGTCATCGCCGTGAGCTTACCGGTTTCGTTATTGGTTACCTTTGCGTCTGAATAGACGCCGGCATCGTCGTAAAGCGCAACATCAACTTTCTGCGCGGTGGGAGCCCAGACTTTGAAACCACAGTCCGAAGCAGTATAAGTAAGGCCCAAATCGTCTCCCGTATACACAAAGGAGTCGAGAATTCTGCGCATGACAACGGGACGATCGGCAAATCTGCCGGATTCGTCGCGCACGGTTACCAGGCGCGAAGGATCGGTGATGGGAGATTCAAGGGTGATAACAACCTGCCTCTCGTTGCGGCCTTTTGCGGAGGCGCCCGCCATTTTCTGGCCGTCAACATAAACAGAAAAACTATTGTGTTTCTTGGGCGCTTTAAGCAGGCTTACCAGAACCTGTGTCGCAGTGTCCGCAGCAGCGTACTGCATGGGCATCGAGCGGGTATTGGGCTTTTCTGTATAGAGGACAGGATCGCCCTGGATAATCCAGATTTCCCGTGCTTTGGTAAAGCGGTCTTCGCCGGTGTCTTTTTCCACCCAGTCGTTGCCGCCCTGGCTCCGCCGGATAATAATGCCAAATTCGTTTACAAGGCCTGATTCTGGAACGCGCGCAGTAACAAAACCGCTTCGGTCTGGGCGGGAAAATTGATACCCCGCACCGTCACCATTGGGGTCCGATGCCCAGACCCAGGCGTTCCAGTTGGCATAGTCCTTGCCATAGCGATAGTAATGAATAATAAGGGAATACGGTCCGCCAGTGGCAAAACCGGTGCTTGAACAGGAACTGAACGCCAGGAAGGATGCCGTGGCAAGAGCTGCGACAGTGAATACCGTGAAACCCCTTAAAATTCGTTTTTTGATCATTGCAATACTCCAATTAAAAACTCGGACACAGGGCCGGAGGCTGTGGGCTTGCAGGCTCACCGTCAGGACGACCTGCGCCGTGCAGGTTTGCCGATAAAAACGGCATAACCATTTTTAGAACAAAATGTAACTATTAGTCACCTGCCAAAAACTGTCCCTCGGAGGGCCGGTTTGCCAAGGCCGAAGCAGGAGGGGGCAGTCGCGAATTTGCAAAGCAAGTCCGGCCCCTTGGCCGGGCCAAGGTCCCGGCCTACCCTCTCTGCGGGGGGTTCCACCCCCGTAACGCCCCTGGGCCAGACGATGTAATGTCCCCGCCTTTTATCAGGGACATGGTTTCGGGGAAGTTCCGGAAGGCTTTCCGGAACTTCCTTTAACCTGTTGACAGCAGGAATTACCTCCCTCATCCAATAAAAGCCGCGAAACAGCCCCGAAAGGGCTATGTGCGAAAGGATGTTAGTCCCGGGGCTTTGGCCCTCAACCCCATAGTTACAACCATTTATTATGCCGGAATGCCGTCTGCCAAAGCGCGGACATTAACGGGTGACCGGGGGTTTTTTTTCGTGAATCACGGGGTCCCCGGAGACCAGCCAGATTTCCTTTGCGCTTGAGAAGCGGTCGTCCGCAATATCCTTGGAGGTCCAGGAATCGCCGCCCTGCCTTACGATGAAACCGATTTCGCTGATGTCCTTCGACAGATATGCTGTCGTCGTAACGAAGCCGTCCGTATCCGGCGAACCGAAGGCGTAACCAGCGCCGTTATCGTTGGGCTGAGTGGGCCATATCCACATATCCCAGCCGCTGTAATTGCCGTCCGGGCGGAAATAGTGAATAGTCCAGGGAATGCCTTCATCCTTTTCGGGGAGGGAGGCGCAGGACGCCATAACCAGGGCGCAGATGAGCGCCACCACTGCAAGCAGAATAACCCGTGAAGCATGTGTTTTCATGTTTCCTCCTAAATAAAGCGGCAAAATTGCCGCCATAGTTTATTGGGCATTAACACAAAGTGTTAATGATTACCTCTAATAAGACGGCAAAATCGCCGCCGTTCAATCGAACAATCGGACATTAACACGAAGTGTTAATGACTACTCGTTACGCAACTTATATGATGATCCGGGCGCGTGGAACGCACCCGGATCCGGAGAACGAAAGTTAATTTGTCGGTACTGTCTCCAGTTTTATGTAGTCAATGCAGCCCCAATTAGTGGTCCAAACCTTGAGTGTATCGCCTCCCTTCAATTCTACCGGACTGGTAGGAGCGATTAAGTCATGAGAGGAACCCAGCTCCCATCCGTTGTTGGGGGCAACTACCGTTTCCCACACCGTTTCCCCGCCGTTAACGGTGAACTTTATCTTAAAGTCATCCATTCCAGAAGCATACCGGAAGTTAACGGTATAGTTACCGCTGGAAATGTAGTTCGGCAGGGTGATCGTGAAATAATGATCTTTCCCATCGCCTTCGGGATCGAGTTCGTTCATGACATTGCCAACACTACCGGAACCTTTTGGCCCGGCATTCGTAACTTTGCCGCCGTGGGGTTCACCATCTTCGGCCTGGATTATCACCCCAGCCTGTTTAAAGACCTCTTCCAATGTTAAAAGATCATCGTGGGCCTGCGGGCACCCTGCTAACGTAAAGACCAAAAACAACGCGGTAAATACAATAAGGATTTCTATAGGTTTGTTTTTCATCGGTTTCCCCCTCCTAGAAGTCCCAGCTCAGGCCAACGCGGATACAGGCCAGACCGGCCATGTCCTTGGGCGAGCCTATCATATAATTACCGAAGTCAAGTTCCGCACGGTCGTTGTAGTCTTTGTAGGGCTTGGCGTTCCAGAAGAACTGCCCCCAGAAACGGGGGTTGCCAAAGCCGCGGAGTTCCTTGGTCATGCCCACGAAGAAGCCGAAAGGATTTTCGTGTTCGTCCACGCCGGGATTGTTGATGCGGATGAGCGCGCCCGTGCTTGCGCCGAACTGCTGAGGAAATTTTACCGACAGACTGTAACTGTTGAAGAAGTATTCGATGTCGTCGTTATCAAAGCCAACCGTAAATTCGACGCCCTGGATGACGGGGTTTAAGCGGCCCGTGCTGAAACGAAAGGCGACCGTGTTCACAAGGAAGGGACTTTTGAACGCCTCGTCGCCGGCGCCGCGTATAAATTCGTCGTCGTGCGCCGTGTTGAATTTGAGCTTTGTGTAAATGTGGAATTTACTGTCAAAGCCCAAAAGCGGGGAAAAATTATACTCCGCTTCCGGATTCAAGAAGAGCTGGACGTTGTTAATATCGGCGTAGGGCGTGGGTGTGTCTTTATTGGTAAAGGCTTTGCTGTAATAGATGTAGTCATCGTTGAAAACAAAGCTTGCGCCGGTCTTGCCCCAAATTTTGAGATCCTTAATAGGCGTGACAGAAGCGGACATATAAATCTGCTGGTTATTCAGGACACCAAGACTGTCGGTAAGGTGGTATTCATCGTCCCACTGTTTTACGTACATCATATTTGCCTGGGGCCCGCGGAGGGCATAACCCAAACCAAGTTCGACAATGCCAACGGTATAACCCAAGCGCAGGGCAGCAGCCATATTGTTGTAAAGACCGGCTTCCGGATCAGTCTGGCCAACATCGGATGAAGGCGGGGTATAGAACGACCGGATAGTGGTGTCCCCTATGGGTGAAGGTTTCTCGTATGCTCCGTAAATGTTGAGCAGTGCGTTGGCATCAATTTTGACACCCATCACTTCGCCGGAATAGCCCGCAATGAAATCGTTTTCCAGAACGTCATCCAGGATTGTATCCCAGGTATTACCCCAGGCACTGTTAAACTGAAAACCGACTTTGTGGTCCTGGTATTCGGCTTTGGCTAGTCCAAAAAAACCGTATTGCTGGCCCGACCGGTTTGCGCTCCGGTTGGGGGAAAGCCAGAGATCCAGTTTAAGATCCCCAACCTGCCGGAGCTTTTCGCCCATCTTGAAAACTACGAAGCCGCCGTCGCCGTCGTAACCGGCATCCCAATTGTCACTGTCCAGGGTGCGCCAGAGGCCCATCCAGTTGCCGGGGACTTTGGCCCATTTATAACCGATCTGAGTATCAACGTAGGGATTCTGAAAGGTAATCCCCAGGTTGTCCAGCGTGGGCTTTTCCCCCTGGGCAATAGCTTCAAAGGGATTGGTAAAAAGGTCCGTTAAATAATGCCGGGATCCATCGGCAAAAGTAAGCCCATTATCAGGATAGTAATCGGGATTACGGTAAAGGTTGTTTGAATCGTTTACTTCAATGGCTTTAATTTCCACATACATCTGCATACGGGGCAGAGCCTGTCCGGAAAATTTGAGATAACTTCGGGCATTGATACCAGAATTGCGGGGAATGAAATCGTCAGCATTGAAATAATTTTCAGATGCCACGTGGGACCAGGTCCCGAATTTCATTTGAGCTTCGACCCCTCCTCCCTTCATCAAAAACACTGCGACAAAAAACAGCAACGTCAGGGTTGAAGGCGACATTCGCCAACGGTCCGGTTTTGAATGCTTTGTCATATATTCCTCCTTATGGATGTTTTTGGACCTTCCCCATGTTACACATTCGGCAGAAGGCCTCACTGAGTGTGTTATATAACACTTTAGAACTATATATACTGCGGGCGTGAGTTACTGTAAAAGATTGTAACTATTCAGCCGGAGGCTAAAGCCCCCTTGCGAGAAAACCCTTTTAGGGCTATTTCACAGCTTTTTATTGAACGAACAGAGGAGGGGATGCCCCCTCAGTTCCGGCCTTAAGGCCGGAGCGGTCCTCAATCGACACTTTTTGGCAGGCGGCTGAATAGCTGCAGCAAATTTTAATATACAAACTTTTTCCAAAACATCAGTATAAACCATAGCCCCTCTTCGGGGACAAAAAACCTCCCTGATTTAGGAAAGACACGACGGACCGGTCAAGGAATCATGGCTTTCCGTGAATATGAAAAACCGCCAGAGTAAAAGGCGGTATTTCGCCGTTGTTAATGGGCGCTGCGCTGAACACGCATTTCCCCGTTTCGCCGCCGGTTTTTACAGGTTTTTCCCCGGTATAAACCGCCTGCAGCGCATTTTCTCCACCACTGATAATCCAGCGGGAGACGCCGTTTTCAGCCTCGTAACGCATCGAACACGAGTTGATAAGGGCGATATGTTCCTTTCTGAACGCGATAAGGTTCCTGAAAAAGGCCAGAAGTTCCCTGTCCTGTTGTTTTTCGTCCCAGATCATGGGGCGGCGGCTGCCGACATCGCCCTTCCCTTCCATGCCGATCTCGGTGCCGTAAAAGATGCAGGGCGAACCGGGAAGCAGGAAAAGCATGGTAAAGGCGTTACAAACCGCGCGTTTGTCCCCGTTTGCCATCGTCAGCGCCCGGGAAGTATCGTGCGAATCGATCAGATTAAAGGCCACACGGGTATGCAGATCACTGTACCGGGACAGGGCTGCTGTCAGTTTGCCGGTAAACGCGAGTGCGTTAATAGCCTTCCGCAGGAAAAAGTCAATAACGGCGAAACCCAGGGGATAATTCATCGCCGCGTTGAAATAGCCGGGATTGAGCCAGTTGGATGCATCGTGCCACATCTCGCCCAATATGTAACAATCGGCCTTTGCCTCCCGCACACTGCGGGAGAAATCCCGCCAAAAATCCAGAGAAACTTCATCGGAAACGTCCAGCCGCCATGCGTCGATATTACATTCTTTGATCCAGTAAACTGCCGCGTCGATAAGGTACTTACGGGCCCGGGGATTTTCGGTATTCCACTTGGGCATATTCGCGACAAAGGCAAACGTATCGTAATTGATCTCACAACGGTTTTTGTACTTTTCCTGCACGGGGAAGGAGTGAATGTGAAAATAATCCCTGTACGCCGACTTTTCCTGGTTTTTAAGCACATCCTGCCAGAAGGGATGAGAAGCGCCGATATGGTTAAACACCGCGTCCATCATGACCCGGATCCCCGCCTGGTGCGCTTCGGCGACAAGCGCCTTGAGATCGTCTTTTGTTCCGAAATGACTGTCCACCGTAAAATACTCGGCGGTATCGTACTTGTGGTTTGAGGGCGCAGAGAATACCGGGGTCAGGTAGATGCCGCTTACTCCCAGGTCCTTCAAATAACCCAGCTTTTGCCGTATACCGGCAAGATCACCCCCGAAAAAATTGTGATGTTCGGGCTTGTCCGTCTTCCAGCCGGCCGTCTTTTCAGGTGAAATCGAAGGATCGCCGTTGTGGAAACGTTCCGGAAAAATCTGATACCAAACCGTATCCGGCGCCCACTCCGGCGCGGAAGGGGCGTCAACTGCATGGATAAAAGGGAAGAAAAAGAAATTAAAATTGTCTTTGATTGAGCCTTCGCTTGAATTATCAGTTGAACTGTCTCTATAGGGCGCGATCCCCTCTTTCTCGGAAAAGTAGAACGCCCCTTTCGCGGTTTCAAGGACGAAGCCGTATTTCATGCGCCGTCTGGGGGGCACTTTCAGCCCGACACGCCAGATAATACATTTTTTACTTTCATATTGTTTTTGCAGATCGGCTTTTTCATACTGCCAAACCCAGGGTGAATCAGGCAGTTCGCCGTTTTTTTCGGTTTCAAAAGGATCACCGTAGATAAGCACCGCTCGAATCACGTCCGCGGAACTGACAAGGCGCAGGACAACTTTTTCCTGATATTTGTCGTAGTAGCAATATGGCAAGGAAGCATGATGTTCTGCGAAGGCAACATCCAACTTCATAAAATTACCCCTTATTTCGTTTAAAACTTTTATTTGCAACACCGGTGCTTTCTTTATGGTTTATGTAAAAACCTTTTCCTGTCAAACTTCAAGAGAAGAAAAATACTCTGAAAATACTATTTTATTAAGAATTTTGGTAAATATATACACTAATCGTAGATCGCGGTTTGCAAAGCCAATGGCAATGTCCACGGCGCAAAATACGGGAAAAGGGGGCCCCATTTTCGATGCGGATCGGAATTCAGACTGTAAGCGGCGCGGCATACTCATGACTCAAAAAGCGGCCCCACCGCTGCCCGCTCCAATTTTCCCGTTCAGGGGAAAGTCTTCGGCTCCTTCCTCTCAGCCAGCGCATTCCGGTGCTGGCCAAGGTACTCCGTAAAGGCGCGGATCACCGGTTCCCGTTCAAGGCCCCGGGCGTTTTCCTGGAAGAGCCGGTAATACAGCACCAGCAGCGCTGCCTAGTGTTCCCGGTTCATCCGGGCCAGCGGAGAGAAAAAGTTATCATCGGGCAGTGTGCCAAACACGCCGGAACCAGGAGGCATACAAAATCGCACTCCCCTTTCTATCAGCATATGATAGACACCCTGTAGTAAAATCAGAATAACGCCGGTTGCTGTGCGGAATAAAATACATGGCATTTTATTCCAGACAGGCCCTTTCACCAAAAGGAGGCGAAAATTTCAGTTTGCGCGAGCAAGACATATTCAGGCAGGAACTTTTGGGAAGCCGGATCAGGCCGGAGGATAAAAACCAGCAGCAGATCCGAGTTTTCCTGGGCCATAACAACCTCAATGTCCCGGTTACCGGTACTTTGGATGTAAATGTAAGACGGCAGCACCCCCGATTCGCTGTGGAGGGTAACGTCCCTGAGGCGATCCAGATACAGCAGGGCATAGCGTTCGGCCTGTCCTTGCTGAAGCCGCCCAAAAACCAGATTGGTTCCCAGGGTGCATATCAGGTGCAGAGGTTTGAAGATCA
>JAITBG010000028.1 GCA_031283725.1 Treponema sp.
GTATTTTGCCGGGCATACTATATGATATATCAATACCGATACATTGTGTACTTTGTGTATTTATTCGCTCATTATTTCATCATATCATCTTTCACTTCCTTTTTAACCCCCGCAGAGCGCCGGGGTATTAAACCCCAGGAGATTAAACAAATCCATTGATTCGGAATGAATTAACATGAAAGAACGGGTTGATCTTATTTTAACACGATTATTTTACCGGCTCTTTGTCCACCCCCTAATGGGACTTCGCCCTGCCCGGTATGAAAGCCACATATCGGGGACCATCTACGGTATTTCGGCAGCCCAACAATAAGAAACCCCGGTAGCGTCCACCGTAGCGGCTTGACATTACGGAACTTGGAATTTACACTTTCATACGCAATACTTACTATTTTTGTATAGTTTATCAGCTATTATTATGAAGGGAACGGTGAACGGGCAGGAATTGTTACGCTTAGAAGGCATTGAAAAAAGCTTCGCCCATACGCAGGTTTTGCGGGGGATACATCTTTCCGTAAATTCCGGGGAATTTATCACCCTTTTAGGCCCCTCGGGCTGCGGTAAGACCACAACGCTCCGGATCATCGCGGGGCTTGAAAAAGCCGATGCCGGGAGGGTGTTTCTCGCCGGGGAGGATATGAGCGATCTGGCGCCAAATAAGCGGGATGTACACATGGTATTCCAAAATTTCGCCCTGTTCCCCCACATGAATGTGGCTTCGAATATCGGCTACAGCCTGAAGCTGAAAGGCCTGTCCCGGGGGGAAATAAAAGGGAGGGTTGCCGAAGCGCTGGAAATGGTCCGGCTTTCCGGGTTTGAGGAGCGCTTACCTGGGTCGCTGTCCGGGGGAGAACGCCAGCGGGTGGCGGTAGCCCGGGCTTTGATAAACCGGCCTAAGGTGTTGCTGCTGGACGAGCCCCTGGGTGCGCTGGATCTGCAGCTGCGCCGGCAAATGCAGCAGGAACTAAAGCGGCTGCAGAAACAACTGGGTATTACCTTCATACACATAACCCACGATCAGGAAGAGGCCCTTTCTATGAGCGACCGTATCGCCGTAATGCACGAGGGCAGGCTTGAACAGATCGGTTCCGCAGCGGAGGTGTACAATCATCCGAAAACAAGCTATGTGGCCCATTTTGTGGGGAACGCCAACATACTCCACGGGACGGTTGAGGCTCCGGAAATTGCCGGAAACGCGGGAACCCTGGTTTTTGGGCATCCCGCAGGGCATGTCCGAATACAAAACCTTGGGGCGCCCATGGCCCCGGGACAGCGGCTGACCGTGGCGATCCGTACGGAACATATAACCCTGGAAATACCCGCTCAAAAAGCCCTGTATGACAGGGAAGGGCTGGATGCTACGGTTACGGGGAAAAGCTTTGCCGGGGGACAACTCCGGATAAGCGCGGCGCTGACCGGGGGTGAGGAAATTGTGGTCAGCCGCTACGGCGTGGATACGCCGCTGGATATCGGGGATAGGGTACGGGTAAGCTGGGCTAACACCGCCCAGGCGGTTATCGTGGACCGGGAGGAACCGGTATGAAAGGACGGCTCCACGGAGGCAGCGTCTCACCGGCGCTTCCCCTGTACCTTTTTACCCTGGCTTTTATTTTAGGGCCCCTAATCTATATGACAGCTTTGAGCTTTATGCACCGGGAAGGAGCCTGGGGAGTGGCCGCGGAATTTACCCTGCGCAATTACCGGCGTATAGGCATTCCGGAATATGCGGGTACTTTTATTCAGTCCATAAAACTGGCCCTGATCAGCACCGCCATGGTGATCGTCATGGGCTACCCCTTTGGTTACTTTATGGCCCGCCTGGATAAATCCTGGCGGAACCGGGTCATGCTGCTGTTGATCATCCCCTTCTGGACGAGTTCCCTGATGCGTCTGTACGGCTGGATCATCGTGTTCCGGGCCAACGGGCCATTGGACGCCTTTCTGACACATCTCCGTATTATCAAAGAGCCCCTGCGGCTGCTTTACAGCTATCCCGCGGTGGTTACCGGCATGATCTACGCTCTCCTGCCCTTTATGATCTACCCGGTTTACGCCAGCGCGGAAAAACTGGACCGGGAACTGGTGGAGGCCGCCCGGGATCTGGGAGCGTCGCCGGTACGGGCTTTCCTTACCGTGAGTCTTCCCCTGACCATGCCGGGACTGTTCTCCGGGGTGGTCCTTACCTTTGTCCCCTCCATGGGGCTTTTCTTTATCGCCGATATTCTTGGGGGCAATAAAGTAGTATTAGTGGGGAACCTGATCCAAGAACAGTTGATGAAGGCCCACGACTGGCCATTCGCCGCCGCTTTGAGCGTGGTCCTTATGGCAATGACCTGTATTTTCATTTATCTGTACCACCGGATCAGCCGGGCCCTGGGGGGCGGCGGTGACTTGGAAGGGCTGGTATGAGAAAACAGAGTTTCTGGAAAAAGGGCTATGTCGCAGGAATACTGATTCTGATGTACGTGCCCATACTTATGGTTATCATCTATTCTTTTAATGCCGGCCGTTTAAACTCATCCTGGAGCGGATTTTCCCTCCGCTGGTACGGGGAACTGTTTCGGGACCGGGCCATGTTCAGAGCCCTGTGGAACAGCCTGTTCTTAGCCCTGGCTTCGAGCTTTTCGGCGGCGGTCATCGGAACCCTGGGGGCCATGGGAGCCTGGCGGGAGTGGGAACCGGGAAGACGGTCCCTTGGTCTCAGAACCGGAAAGATTCTGGAATACCTTTCCGTCCTGCCCATCATGATCCCGGAAATTATTCTGGGAATGGTACTGCTGGCTTTTTTTTCCCTGCTGGCCCTCCCCCTTGGGATGCTCACCCTGGTGATTGCCCATACCTGCTTCTGTATTCCCTACGTGTATATAGTGGTAAAGGCCCGTCTGGCCGGGCTTGACAAGAGTTATGTGGAGGCGGCGAAGGATCTGGGGGCCGGAGAATGGCGGGCCTTTTACGACATCACCCTCCCGCTGATCCTGCCGGCTATTGTTTCAGGGATGCTCATTGCCTTTGCCATGAGCTTTGACGATGTTATTGTCAGTGTTTTTGTTACGGGACCTAATACGAATACCCTGCCCATCAGGATATTTACCCAAATAAAAACCGGGGTTACCCCGAAAACCAATGCCCTGTGTACCCTGCTTTTTATTATCACAGTAATGCTGTGCCTTGCGTCAGCCACGCTTGGCGCATCCAAGAAAGAAGAAAAAAACTAAAGGAGCTCTAAAGTGAAGAAAAAAAATGTTGTTTTTTTGGCCATGGCGGCATTCCTTATCCCGTTTACGGCAGCAACCGGCTGTTCTAAAAAGGGTGAGGGGAAAAAACCTCTTACCCTCTATACCTGGGCGGAGATGTTTCCCGAGGACATCCTCGACAGGTTTACCCGCGATACGGGGATCGCCGTCAATTACGTCAACTTTGACACGGACGAAACCATGTTAACCAAACTGCAAACCGCCAACGGGGGAGACTACGATCTTATCATCGCCGACGACTACATCATCGAGACCGCCATTGCGGAAGGCTTGGTTCAGAAGCTGGACAAGTCCAAACTTCCCAATTACGGCAACATCAACCCCCTCTACCAGAAGCCCTTCTATGATCCCCAGGATGAGTATACGGTTCCCTACGGCGCCGGCGTGGTGACCCTGGTCTACGATCCCGGCCGGGTCTCAACGCCCATTCAGGGATACGCCGGCCTATGGGATCCCTCCCTGCGGGGCAATGTTGGGATCATCGGCAACTACCGGGTCATCAACGGGATGGCTCTCAAGGTACTGTCACAAAGTTACAACACCAATGATATTACGCTTATCCGGCAGGCGGGGGAACTGCTCTTGCTCCTGGCGCCGAATATCCGGCTGATTCGGGACGACTTTCTGCATGAGGAACTCCTCTCCGGGGAAATTGCAGCGGCGGTGATGTACACCTCCCAGGCAACCGCGGCCAAGCTGGCAAACCCCGATTTGGAGGTAGTGTTCCCCTCCGAGGGGATAGGGTTCGGCATCATGGGGAGCTTTATCCCCAGCAAGGCGCCGAACGCCGACGCCGCCTACGCCTTCCTCAACTATATCCTGGACCCGGAACGGGGGGCAGCGTGCTTTGAATACCTGGGGTACTACAGTACCTTTTCCGCCTCGGACCCCTATATCAGCGATGAATACAAGTCCTTCCTCACCCTGCCGGCAGGCTTTAACATAAACATGGAGATGATCCAAAACATCAGCGCAGAGGCGGAGGAGGAACATTCCCTAATCTGGACCGCCTTTCGGGACCGGGCGGGGCAATAGCGGTGTTGTAAACTACAACGGGGTCTGGTACTATTTTATGCAAGGAGGGATATCCAAATATGAGATATATATGGGACGGCAGTCTTGTCACGGGTAATGCGATGATAGACGAGCAGCATCAGAATCTTTTTACGGCGATCAACGATCTGCTGAAAACCTGCGAAGAGGGCAAGGGTAAGGATGAGCTGAAGAAGAGCCTGGACTTTTTAACGAACTATACTATTAAGCACTTCTTTGAGGAGGAAACGCTCCAAAAGAAATACAACTACCCCGATCATCCCAACCATCACAAGTACCACGAGGCCTTTAAAGAGACGGTCCGGGAATTGTCCCACAAATTGATCATGGGCGGCGCTACGGACGCGCTTACTCGGGAAGTGCAGGATCAAATCGGCGGCTGGCTGGTAAGCCACATCCAGGTGGAGGATAAAAAAGTGGCCGCCCATGTAAAGGCACAGCAAGGGAAATAGCGCTTCAGTATACTTCCAGTTCCCCGGTAACAAAGGCTTCCGATTCAGTCCCGGGCCGGCTCTGGATGAGCAGTTCCCCGCCGGGGCCTATGCCGCGGAGTATGCCCTCCACCGCCTTGCCTGAACCGGCGGCTCCGGGGATGAACCGTATGCGCCGCCCCTTCATGTAGAGCCGCTCCTCCAGCCGCTCCCGCCAATTACCGTTCTGTCGGGAGGTGAGCTCGGCGTGGAGGCGGTTCAGGAAGGCCTCCAGCAAACGGAAACGGGCGGCGGATACCGGAGCGCCCAGAGCCGGGGCAATGCTGGCGGCCTTGTTCCGGATATCCGCGGGAAACTCCGTCTGGCTTACATTCACCCCAATGCCGATATACACGTTTTCGCCGTCTCCCTCGGTGAGTATCCCCGCGGCCTTGCCAAAAGCATTACTGCCGGACCCCGGCAGGGGGATCATCACGTCGTTAGGCCACTTCACCTGAACCAATCCTTTGAGGGGGGGAGCAAAATCTTCAATAGCCAGGGACAGGGCCAAACCGGTCCTGAGGGTAATGCCCGGGGGAAAAGAAGCTCCCCCGGGATAGCGGAGAAGTATGGTAAAGAGAAGGCTTTGGCCCTTCCCGGCCTTCCAGACACGGTTCGCGGTACGGCCCCGGCCCGCGTCCTGGACACCGGCGGCAACCACGGAACCGTGGGGTTCCCCCCGGGATGCAAGGGTCCGGGCGTCTAACATAGTGCTGAGCGTGGTTTCCAAATAAAAAACCGGAGCGGAAAACGGGTTGTTCAGGGGGATTTTCTTCATACGCTTTGAGCCTTTCCAAAACCCGGTTAGCTTTGGGAAAGCCTCCAAGGTACACCTCAATGATAAACTACCTATTTTTATAGTCAAGGCGTATCAAGACAGGGCCAGGAATTCAAAGTATCACCCGTTCTTCATTCAAATTTTCGGAGAAATAGCCCTAATATTTTGAAAATCCCAAGAAATGTCTAAAATAGTAGACAGATTATAAAACAAAATGGCCTAA
>JAITBG010000029.1 GCA_031283725.1 Treponema sp.
AACGTAAACGCGATGCCCCGGCTTATCTTGAAAAAACCTTCGTAATGGGTAAATATTACCCTATGGAAGTAGTTACCCTTAACGGCCCCAATAATGATTCCGGAATTGACGCGGTTTTGCGTCAGAAGGCTGAACCGGTCAACCCGATTAATGCTGAAATCGTGAAAATTGCGGAGGCGATGATCGAAATCATGCATCAAAGTAAAGGGGTAGGTCTGGCGGGTCCCCAGGTGGGGCTTAAAAAACGGATATTTGTTATTCATGTTGAAGGGGATGTTCCCCGGGTATTTATCAATCCCTCTATTGTGGCTACTTCCCAGGAAACGGTTAAGCTGGAGGAAGGCTGCCTTTCCCTCCCCGGGATATGGGCCGATGTGATCCGCCCCGAATCGGTTCGGGTTCAGGCCTGGAACGAAAAGGGCCGGCCGTTTACTATTGAAACCGGCGGGATTTTAGCCCGGGTAATTCTGCACGAATATGATCACCTTGAGGGAACCCTCTTTATCGACCGGCTTCTCGAGTCAAAACGGAACAAAATCCTGGCTAAACTGGAGAAACGGCAGCAGCTTACCACGTAATTTCCCCTTCGAGACTAGAAAACGGCAAAACGCCGGGATATACTGGAGTTGTTCGGAAACCGGCCGGGTTGTTGAACAAACCCGCTATGGTTTCCGGGGCCGGTCATCATCGCCGAAATGGTACTAAGGCACTGCTCAAGCAAACATACAAGACGAGGTGAGGAAAACGGTGATGCGAATACTCTTTGCGGGAAGCCCTTCCATCGCCGTCCCCTCCCTGGAAGCCCTTGCCCGGTTAAGCCTGGAGGATGATCGTTTTCAGCTTGCGGGGGTGCTGACCAATCCAGACACGAAACGGGGTAGACACGGCGAGAAGGAGCCTACGGACGTGGGGGCCGCAGCGGACCGCCTTTCCCGGAAGTTTGCCGCCCCTTCCGGGCCGCCGGTTCAGTTTAAGCCGGAAAAGCTCGATGGTGTGGTACGGGATGCGATTGCCGCCCTGGAGCCGGATCTGCTGGTGAGTTTTGCCTATGGCCGTATCTTCGGCCCCAGGTTTTTAAACCTTTTCCCCCTGGGGGGAATCAATGTTCACCCTTCGCTGCTCCCCAAGTATCGCGGCGCCACCCCTATTCCCGCGGTCATTCTGGGCCGGGAAAAGGAGACCGGGGTAACCGTCCAGCGGCTGACCCTGGAAATAGACGCTGGGGATATTCTGGCCCAGGAACGTTTTTCCCTCAACGGCCGGGAAACCACCCTCTTATTAAGCCAAATTGCCGCCGCAGCGGGGGCAGATCTTCTCCTGAAAGTAATTAAAGGTTTAGCCCTGGACAGGCTTGCCGGGAGGCGTCAAAATAATAATGAGGCCACATACTGTTCCCTTATCAAAAAGGATGACGGCCTCATAGACTGGGCTTTGGGCGCGGCGGATATTGATGCGAGAATCCGGGCCTATACTCCCTGGCCGCTTTGCAGGACCTTTCAGGGGGAAGAACTGCTCTATATTCTTGAAGGGGAAGTTTTTGAAGGGAGAGTTCCGGCGGTTAACGCCGGGCCTGTATTGCCGGGGACTGTTTTAGGCATAGACAGGAGATCGGGTATTTTGATACAAACGGGGGACGGGGTTTTGAGTGTCTCGCGGCTTCAATACGCAGCGAAAAAAGCCCTGGCTTGGCGGGATTTTTTGAATGGTTCCAGGGATTTTATCGGGGCCCGGCTCACCGGGTGATATATTTAAGAGGATAGTATGGGTTTTCGTGACTGGAATAAATTGCATATAGATCTGAAATCCATTGAAGGGTATGTGGGGAACCATTTGCGTTTTTTCGTTTCCCTGTCCATAGGGCTTATCGTTTTTGTGGGCATCATAGCTCTGGCGGTTTTTTTTGTTGCCGTCCGGGGGGAAGAGCAGACCATGGTTCCCGATGTCCGTGGGATAGATCTTACCGAGGCGCTCCTGGAGCTGCAGGTTAAGGAGCTATATCCCCGAATTCAGCTCCGGTTCTCCCAGTCCGCTTCCGAACGAGGCCGGGTCCTGGAACAAAGCCCCGAGGCGGGGACCATCGTTAAGGCGGGCCGCCGCATCCGGCTTGTGGTGAGCCAGGGGGTGGTGATTAGCAACGTAGAAAGTTATGTGGGCCGTACTATTGACGAAGTCAGGATGGATATCCAAACCCTTTCTGCCACGTCTATGCAGTTTTTGTCCCTGAAGGAACCTTTCATGTACCAGTTTTCGCCGGAGCCTCCGGGGACCATACTCCAGCAGCGCCCTGAGCCGGGAACCGCTATTTCGGGTCCCATCGTCCTGGAATTGGTTATAAGCCGGGGTCCGGAGCATGAGATGATAACGGTTCCCGAGTTAGCCGGGCTTTCCATCGAGGAAGCCTTGGAACGTATCGGGGTAACGGGGATACGTTTTACTTTTTCCCAGCGCCCCCCCCGGAGTGAGGAGAAAGCGGAGACGGTGCTAAGCCAGACCCCGGCGGCAGGGGCGGTGGTGGAGGCTAATACGACGGTTTCCCTAGTGGTAAGCGCTCCGGCGGAGCTTGCCGAAGGGGAGGTCTTTGCGCTTTTCTCCTATACCCTGCCGGCAAACCCCTATCCCCTGCCTGTCAGCCTGGAGGCGGCGCTTCCCTCGGGGGAGCGTCGGCATTTGGTAACCGTGAACCATCCCGGGGGTGAATTTACTATCCCCTACCGCTTGCCCGGCGGCGCCACCCTGATCCTTTCCAGGCTCAACCGCGAACTGTACCGGGAAGAAATTCCTCTCTTCATGGATTCCCTCTCTTTGGATCAGCTTTGAAACGCCGATATATAGGGAAGGGGGAATGTTGTTTTCCAAGGAACTTAACGAGCTGATTGTTGATGTACTCACGTCCTGGCAGGTGCTTGTGGTCACCGTGGGCATTATTATATATGTTTTTATCGTTTCTTCGGTAGTTCAACTCTACCGCAGCGCCCGCCCGAAGTCGCCCAAGAAGAAAAAGCCTAAAAAAGAGAAAAAAGCCGAAGCCGTCGAGGAAGCCGGGGAAATGGATGATCTGGGACTTGGGGATTAGGCGCGGTACTGTGGTTCTTCCCGCCACCGGCTGCTATGGTTTATGCCGTTTGTCGTACCAAATGACGCGGCCATGACAACAGGCGGCCCATTAGTTGAAACTAATGACCTGGAAAACATCCTCCGCAACCCATTAGATGTACCAACGGACCCGTCCGGTACCAGGACCGGGCCGCCGGCGTGTCCAAATGAGTACATTTAACCCGTTTTTGGGGAATTAATCCCCCCGGTATGTGACACGCCCTCTTTTTAATGAGGTATCTGCCGTAGATTGCCGCCACGGGAAGCCCGCCGGGAGGCGGAAAAAACGCTACCCCCGCTTGGATGCGAAAATTTTGTCTTTCCACAACAGGTTTTTACTTTTCTTTAAGCAGCCGGTTTTAATCAATTCCCCGACGACTAGTGCGGCATCGTTTTCTGTCCAACGGACGGTTTCCGCCTGGGTAAGAACTTCCGCCGCCTCCTCCGCCGTATAAGCCCGGCGGTTTTTGCGGAAAAAGGCCAGAACGCTTTCCGTCTCCCGCAGGGCGGCCTCCGCATGTCCGTTACATACATCGCAGCAATCCGATGCAGGTTTTTCCCCGCTTCCCGCATAGTTGAGCAGGGTAAGCAACGCTTCCCGCCGGCAGTTCGCCGTATCCCTACCGTAGGAAAACAGCGCTTCCAGCCGCTGTTTATCATGATCCGTTTTTGCCCGTTTCAGGGCCAGGGTATCGCCGGGACCCCAGAGCAGTATAGCCTGGGAAGCCTGGCCGTCCCGTCCCGCCCGCCCCGATTCCTGCAGGTAGGCCTCCACCGAGGGAGGGCAGTCCCGGTGTATCACCGTGCGGATATCCGCCTTATCCACTCCCATCCCGTAGGCGCAGGTTGCCAGGAGTACCGCCTCGGGGTTTTTGAAGAACCACTGTTCTACTTCGGTTTTTTCTTCCCGGCGTAAACCCGCGTGGTAGAACCGGATTTCTCGTGCCCAGGAACATTCCTCCGCCAATTCATTCCGGAGATACCGTGAGAGCTTCTCCGTCCCGTTCCGTGATGAGCAGAACACAATCGCCGGCCGCTGATGTTTGATAAGCAGGTCCCGTACCGCCAGATCCCGAAGTATACAGCCCTGAGCAGCATACCTGATGTTACTGCGATCCGGGTTACCGATGATTTGATGGGCGTCCACGCCGCCGAAGATATACTGTTGAATGTTGTTTAAGACCGGCGTTGAAGCGGTGGCGGTGAAGGCCGTTACCAGGGGCAAGGGCGATCCCGTTCCGGCAGCCCCTCCTCCCGCGGCAGCTTGGATGATCTCCGCGATCCGCAGGTAGCTTGGCCTGAAGCTTTCCCCCCATTCACTTACACAGTGGGCCTCGTCAATCACCACATGGACAATACCGGTTTTTCCTAGCTTCTCCAGCACCGTTGGCGTCAGGAGTACCTCGGGATTGGCAATGATGAACCGGCTTTCACGGTTTTCCACTTTTTTCCAAAGGGCTTCCCGTTCCTCCCGGCTTTGGCCTCCCCGGAGTATCACCGGCACGAAGCCCCGCTCCTGTAAACGCCGTTCCTGATCCGCCATCAGGGAGAGGATGGGGTAGATTACCAGGGTGGGCTCTTCAAAAAGCATGGCGGGGAGTTGGAAACAAAGGGATTTTCCCGCTCCGGTGGGTAGTATTACTATCTGCCTGCCCATGGCGGCGCGGTCCGTGTCCTCGTCAGCTCCCTCATCCATCTCAGTTTCGTCATCCCGGGCGCTTACGGTTGCTGCAAAACGCACATCTCCGGGCCAATTAATCGGTACCCCGGCTGCCTCTGCCGCTTCCAGAATATTTGCCACCACCAGCCGCTGGTAGGGGAACAGATAGGGTAGGCCGAAGAGTTCCTTTACCGCTTGAGTTACCGGGTCCGGTATTTCGGTATCCGCCCCTACTTCACGGATACGCTCCGCCGGTACATCTTCATACAATTTTTCCGCCTCCGGGAGCTATACGCGGGGAAGGGGAAAAACGCTTTAGTCAATAGCGTATTTTAGTCCCGGTAATACAGGTTTCCGGAACCGTTCCACGGCGCAAGGCGCTATGGGGAAGCTTGTCTTGCCGTAGACGATTTCCTCCGCCACCAGCTTGCCTGAAATAGGGGCCAGGGCGATACCGTCCCCTTCGTGACCGCAGCACATGACCAGTCCCGGCATTTGCGTGACCCGGCCCATCACAGGGAGCCCGTCCGGAGTGTAGGGGCGCAGACCGGAAAAGCAGCGGATAAAATGAAGGTCCGCTATGGCCGGAATATACACCTGGGCGGTCTGCGCCATAGCCTCAATACATTCAAGGGTATTCCCCCGGTCAAACCCAACCAGTTCCCGGGTTCCCCCGATCAGTATGGACCCGTCTCTGGTCTGTTCAATGCCGAAGCCGAGGCCCAGCCGGAAGATACGTTCATCGGTGATACGTTCAGGTTTGAATTTGATGATGGGGTACAAGCCGGTCTGCATCACCGTATTGAGCAGCGGCGCTGTGGGTTCGGAAACAATGATCTGCCCCCGCTTGGGACTGACGGGAAGGTCCAGTCCGGCCATTTTTGCCAGTTCCGACCCCCAGGCGCCGCAGCAGTTGACCACATAGCCGGCGTAATAAACCGCGTCCCCTGATCGGACTCCGGCAACCCGCCCGCCGTCAAAGACAAGCGAATCAATGCCGGTCTCAATGAGAATCTCCGCTCCCATCTTTTGGGCGTGATCCGCAAATGCCTGGGTAAGACGGAAAGGATTTACGCTGCCGGCAGTGGGGCTGTACATAGCGCCCCGCATGTTGGGGGAAACGGTGGGCTCGATTTTCCGGACCTCTTCAATTTCCAGCATATACAATTCAAGGCCGCCTGCGGAAAGTTTTTCCTTGTTGCCGGAAATAAGATCCCATTGCATCTGGTCTTCACAAACCTGAAGGCCGCCGCAATGGAGATCCAGTTCAATATCAATATCCGAGTCTATTTCTTCCCGGAGGGTCTCATAGAGCTTACTGCTTTCCAGGGCCAGTTCTAGATGATACCCCGGTTGTTTGGTATGAGGGGTAATATACCCGTCGGTGGCTCCGGTGGAACCGTGACAAAGATCCACCCGTTCAAGAAGCAGAACCCGCCGGCCCATCCGTGACAGATACCAGGTGAGGGCTGTCCCCATAACACCGCCGCCGGCGACAATTACATCGTAGTTATGCATCTCCATCTCCACGGGTGAGGATACCTATCCGTAGGGGCCGTACCGGCGGCCGGAAGGTGGGCGGCAGGAGATCCGCCATGCTCCGGTGGGTTTCCGCGGCCAGGATTTGGGCCGTCAGGCGCTGGCAGGTTTTTCCCTGGCAGAGCCCCATCCCCGCTCTGGTACGTTTTTTTACCCCGTCTATGGTACGGGCGCCGTTTTGTACGGCCTTTACAATTTCGCCCCGGGTAATTTCCTCACAGCGGCAGATAATAACATCATCGTCCATCTACATTTCCTTTTTTGGCGGGGGCTTCATGCTTCGTACTTCCCCGGCATATTCCCGGGGAACAGCCAAGCGGATTACCACCGTGCCGTCATTGGATTCTTTTTCCTGTACCCTAAGGACCCTGGCGGAACAGACCTGCTCACCGGCCCAGTTGACCGCGTCAACTTCCATTCCTTTTTCGGGAAGGGGCAGGTATTCATAGGGAAATTCCACCGAAGCTTCTTCCTCGCTGTAATTCATGTTCACCAAAAAGATGGCAAGTCCGGGACACTGTGGGACACAGGAACCGCCGCCGGTACAGAGCTCTTCATCCAGTTCCGGCAGCATGGTAATGTCACCGGGTATTGCTATGGCTCCAAAAGGACAGGCCCCGGCACAGGGATTGCAGGGAATACGCTGAACACATTCAATCACCGCCACCGGACCTTTCGCCATCCGTTCCGCGGTGGGCACGCCGGGACAAGCGGCGAGTTCTTCTTTTGAAGGAAACCCGGTATACAAAACCCCTTCAACAGCCTTGTTCATACGGGGTTCCCGAAATCTGTTGCCGGGTTTCCGGAAAGAAGCTGTTTTGCTTTGGATTCCCGGCGGGTCTGTCCAAAATGGCCGGAGCG
Organism: Treponema sp.; assembly: GCA_031283725.1. GTDB lineage: Bacteria > Spirochaetota > Spirochaetia > Treponematales > Breznakiellaceae > Termitinema. Next base: position 7,154 of record JAITBG010000029.1, read on the forward strand.
GAGATAATCCAGCCGGTCCAGGATTTCCTGTTTCTTCCGGGCCGCCTCGTCCTCCGAGAGAAAACCCAGGGACCGGGCGGCGGCTATTCCCGCGAGATTTCCCTCTTCCATGGCGGTTGACGCCTCTTCCACTCCGGTAATATCCCCCGCAACGTATACTCCCTTCACGGTAGGTTCCATATCCTGATTATGTAGCGGCACATGGCCCCCAAATGCCGGTATATAATATAGGTAAAGCGGCAGCCGCACATCCAGGCCAACTCCGTCATGGGGCTGAGCCCCACCGCGAGGCATACCGTATCGGCCTTAATGGTCCGGTCCGTTCCGGGGATGGGCCCGGGTTCCCCCAGAGCGGCAATATCAACTTCCCGTACGTCATCCCTGCCCCGGGCGCGGATGACCGTATGAGAGGTGAGGATCGGAATCCCCGCCCGGCGAAGTTTTGCCGCGTGAACGCCGTAGCCGCCTATGGCTGGGGCCGCTTCCAGGACAGCGGCTACTTCGGCGCCGGCCTGGACAAGCTGATACGAAACGATAAGCCCCACATTGCCGGAACCGACCATGACAATCCGTTTCCCCGGCAGAACTCGGTGCAAGTTTACCAGGGTCTGGGCGGCCCCGGCCCCCATAACTCCCGGCAAAGTGCTGCCGGAAAAAGGAAGGTAGTTTTCCCGGGCCCCCGCGGCGATGATGATCCGCTTTGCCTTAAGAACATAATTCCGGTTCTGATGGATAAGCCCCATGGACAAGTCAGGAAAGAGGCCGTATACAAGGCTGTCTAGAAGAATCCGGGCACCGCATTTTTCCGCCTGTTCTAGAAGCTGATACCCGATTTTATATCCCCGGACTCCGGCGTTATGTTCCCTGGAACCAAAAAATTTATGGATCTGCTTAAAAAGCTGTCCTCCGGGCAGCTTGTTTTCATCCACCGCCAGTACATCCGCCCCGGCAGCGGCGGCCTGGTACGCGGCGCAGAGTCCCGCGGAACCGGCGCCGATAATGACGATATCCGCCGTCATTTCCCGCATGAAGGGTTCCTTTCCTCCAATCCAAACTGGGTTTTTACATCCATACCTTCCCGTACGGGGGTAATGCAGGTACGGGTATTCGCCGTGCCGTCCACCACCATCATACAGTCGGTACAACGGCCGATGGCGCAAAAGAGCCCCCGGCCTTCACCCCGTTTCCGGGTCTTTCTGAATACCCGAATCCCCGCGGCCAACAGAGCCGCGGCCACCGGCTCTCCTTCACGGGCATCCAGGGGCTTTCCGTTAAAAAAGATGGTCACTTCCCTGCCGCCCTTTGTATCCCCCAAAATAGGATGATATATTACCCGCATAAAAGCTCCTACATATAACCGGCATAGCGGCGGGGTTCCAGAGCGGCATACACATAATTGGTCAAGGTTACTACGTCAAAAACCGGAAGCTTCACCGCGTCATGGATCGCCTTGGCGTAGGGAGGCATGTTGGTACACTCAAGAACAATGGCGCCGATGCCGGAGTTTTCCCGTACCAGTTTTTCCGCTGCCTCCACCAGTTCCGCTTCCGCTCTTTTTTCATCAAGCTGCCGGGAACCGGAAAAAAACATTTCCGCAAAGTGAGTCTGCTCCACGCCGATAACCGCTTTGGGAATATCCGAAATCCCCACCCCCGCGAAATGTTTTTCTCCCAGTGCCGCCGCATTGGCGGTAATGATTCCTACCTTTTGATCCGGCTTGAGTGGGGGTACACCAGACGGGCCTGGATAAGGCTGGAGGTAAATACCGGTACATCCACTGCGGCGGCCAGTTCCCGGTGAAAAATCGCAAGAAAACCGCAGCTCGTGGTAATAGCCCGCACCCCCTGTGTTATTAATTCCCGGGCCCCTTTGATAAAAGGTTCCAAGAGTTCCACAGCACCCAGGCTTACCACGTTGGAAGCGTTGGCGGTCTCAATAATTTTATAAACCACGGGGAAAGAAAAAGTGGTTGCATTTCCAATATCCCCAGGGATGCGGGGGAAATTGGTATTAAGCATCAGAATTCCAATAGCCTGTCCATAGTTGGTACGATTGCCGTAGTACATTTCTACTCCCATAAAAAAGGCGGTTTGCCGCCGCGTTAACCGGAAATGTTACGAGGTAACACACTATTTCTATATGACATATTCCACCATAGGAAATACCCGGCTTAAAAATTGGCGGGTCCGCTCTTCTTTTGGACGGGAAAAGAAATCTCCGGAAACGGCCTCTTCCACGATAAGCCCTTTTTCCATAAAAATGACCCGGTTCGCCACATCCCGGGCAAAACTCATCTCATGGGTAACCACCACCATGGTTGTCCCTTCCGCGGCAAGCATTTTCATAACCCCCAGAACCTCGCCGATGAGTTCCGGATCAAGCGCGGAGGTGGGCTCGTCAAAGAGAATCACATCCGGCTTGGCGGCCATGGCCCGGGCAATGCCCACCCGCTACTGCTGTCCCCCGGAAAGTTGGTTGGGGTAGTAATGATACCGGTCGGACAGCCCAACTTTGTCCAGGGTTTCTTTGCCAATCTGTTCCGCCTCGGCCCTGGGTATCTTATGGGCCGTTATAAGACCTTCCGCCACATTCCCAAGGGCCGTCTTATTGTTAAAAAGGTGATGGCTTTGAAACACAAAACCGATGCGCCGCCGGATACTGTAAATTTGTTTTTTGGTGACATGGGCAAAGTTAAAGGTGTCGTCTTCAAAAACAAGAGAACCGCTGTTGGCCCGTTCCAGAAAATCAATACACCGGAGCAGGGTGGTTTTTCCCGATCCGCTTGGGCCGATAATGGTTACCACATCCCCCTTGTTAACCTGAAAACTCAGGCCTTGCAAAATAACATTCCGGCCAAAAGTTTTTTTGATATTCCGAACTTCAAGCATATAGGTTCTCCGTTTTTCCGCGCCGCTTAAGCCGTCTCTCGATAACATGCCATATAAATTCAACGGTATAGCATAAAAAAAGGTATATCACCCAGGCAAGGGTATACCCTTCAAGATAATTATACCCCTCGGCGGCGGTGGTTTTTATAATTCCCATTATATCCATCACGGTCATATAAAAAACTAGGGAAGAATTTTTCATCAATTCTATAGATGCCGTAGAAAGGGGAGCGCAGGTGGCTTCCAGCATCTGGGGAATAATAATCCGCCAATAAGCTTGGGCTTCGGTCAATCCGTTACTCAGGGCGGCCTCCATCTGGGCAGGGCCCACGGTGTGCAGGGCCGAACGGAAGATCTCGCAGAAAATGGCGCTGGTATTCAGGACAAATACGGTCAGGGCATATACCAAAGGATTTATTTTGTAGACATCCACCGGCAGTTTGAGAACCTCAACAACAAAAACAAAAAACCCCGGAAGGCTGAAATACACCACATAAATCTGTATAATCATGGGGGTTCCCCGCATGAAAGAAACAAAAAGCGCCGCCAGCCGGGAACTCATTTTGCGGCGTCTGTTGATTACCAGGGCCAGAAAGAAGCCCAGGGGAAAAGCCAGGGCGGCGGAAACAAGAACCACCGTCAGGGTGATAGGCAACCCCCGAAGGACGGGAATAAAAGATTCCAGAATATAGCCAAGGTTAAACCGCGTCATGCTTCCCGTACCGTTGCTTTTTGTGTGTTAAGGGTTTCTTCCAAAAATCGTGCGCCCTTGACAACAAGAAATGTCAAAGCCCAGTAGATCAAAGCCAGGGCAAGATATATCTCCAGAGAACGGGCGCCGTAATTCAGTGAAATGATCATTTTCGCCCTGCCCATCACATCAATAAGTCCGATGGTAAATGCCAGTGATCCTTCTTTAAGAAGGGAGATGATCGTATTCCCCAAATTCGGGATGGCGATAAAAACAGCCTGGGGAAGGATGATCCGCCGCAGGGTCTGCCAATCGGTTAAACCCGAAGCGGCGGCGGCCTCAAACTGTCCGGAATCAATCGCCTCATAGGTAGACCGGATAAGCTCCGATAAAACGGCGGCGTAGAGCATGGTAAAAGCGGTGAGGACAAAATATATTTTATCAAGATCGTTGATGTCAAGACCGAAAAAGGCGAACAATTTCGGCAGTCCGTAATAGCTCATAAAAAGTAGAATGAGCGGTGGAGTACAGCGGATCACCGAAGTGTAGCCGTAGGCAAGTTTCCGCAGTAAAACGATGTTTCCCAATTTTGCCCAGGCCAGAAGACAGCCGAAAAACAATCCGAGGATCAAAGTTAGAAGGGCAATCACCAGGGTTATTCCCAGATAGGGAACCAGGCGCGGAATAATCGTAAAGACATACAATAAATTGAATTTCATACTCTCCCCACCATGACCAAAAACATTTCCGGCGTTTACCGGAGATATGGGCTCTGTGGGACAACCCGGTTAGTTGTCCCACAAGCCTATTTGCAAAAATAGCGCAACTTAGTTCAGCGGGACAAAATCAAATTGAAAAACATCGGTCCCCAGAATATTTTTTGAAAGCTCGCTGAGTTTTCCCTCGTTTTTTAATTGGATCAGGACGGTTTCATAGGCGTCCAGAAATTCGGTTTCATCCCGGTTGATAAGGGCCCAGGTGGCGATGGCGGTAAAGGGAATGACAATAAGATCTTTTTCCAGATCCGCCAGGGGCGCACCGTCAGAGGTTACCAGGCCCTTGTATATGGACTCGTAAATAACCCAGGAATCATAACGGTTGGAGGCCACCCATTTTACCCCATCGGCATTTTCAAACTGATCGATGGTATCAATTTTTATTTGTTTACCCGGGTGATTGTCGTTATAAGTCTTTATGACATTGATCGCTGCATCCGCAGGGCGGAAGGGTACCATGGTAAGATTTCGGTCCGAAACATCTTCCAGGCTTTTTACATCGGTGAATTTTTTGTTCAGCAGCAGATATTCAAGACCGCCGCTGGAATTCTGGCTGGCAAAAAGATATTTTTCCTCCCGGGCCTTGGTTCTGAAAGAATTGGTGGTGCAGAGCTGGTATTTTCCGGTATCAACCCCCAGCCAGGCATCCTCCGAAGTGGTTCCCACAAACTCAATCTCGTATTGGGGAAGCCGCTCATCAATAAGCTTGATAACCTCAATATCATAACCCGCGGGCCTGCCGTTTTCATCCAGGTAGGATACGGGCCGCAGGGTATTGGTAAAAGCATACTTGATCTTACGGACCCCGGTTCCACTCCCCCCGTCGGATTTGGCCCCCGCCGCCGCTTCATGTCCCGCGACGCCGAGCAGCAGGCTAATTCCAATCAGGAACGCGGCATTTTTTCTGAAAAACCTCTCTTTTTTTCTCATCTGTTTCTCCTTTCAAATAATTTATGGGCGTCCTTTTATCCACAGGCAGCCCTCAAAACCATTTCATAAAGGCCCTATGTGGAAGCGGCGGACTTCACGCCATACGGCTCATCGGGAAAGCGGATAACCGGCGCTTCCCCGCGCTCCGCAAGATACAGGTGAATCAACGCGGCTGCTATTCCCGCCGCGCCGCTGCCATATCCTGGCTCCAGCGTTACTTCGTCCGGTACGATCCGCTTGAACATCTGGAACCATTTTGCGCCGTTCTCATCCACAGAGGCTCCGCTCAAAATAACATTACCGCTACGCCGGGCGTATTCCAAAAAGCGGGGCTCCTTATTTTTCAGATAGGCCCCGGCAAAAAGGTTGATAAACCCGGCGGTACCGCAGCACCATGAAAAACAATGCCAGTAGCCCGGCGAATGAATCTCCGGCGCCCCAGTTTTAAGGAGCCCCTGAATCAGCCGTTCATGCCAATCGGCATAAAAGGATTCGCCGGTAATCCCGTGGAGCAGAAAAAATAATTTTGCGGTTCCCACAACTCCGTGACAGTGACCCAGGTAAAAAAGATTGCTCCAGTCTGGTAACCGGTGGGGAATCAGCGCCGCGTCCCCATCGATATGGGCAACAGAAGTAATGTAGGCCGCGCCCTGTTTTGCCCCTTCCAGAAATGCGGTATCCCCTGTTTCCTGATAGAGCCGGGCCAGGGTATAGGAAATACCCGCCGTTCCATAGGCGAAGCCCGGCATGTGGGCTTCTTCATCCGTGCTGCCGGTCATTATGTTGACCATATTTACAAAACCGTTGTACCACAGGCCCTTTCCTCCGGGTTTCCCTGTGGAAAGAATATCCTTCCCCGCCCGGACCGCCGGCAGCAGCCATTCTTTTTGCCCGAAAAATTTCGAGGCATAGATCAAATAAAGAATGATCCCCGAATCAAAGTTGATCCCCGGTTTGCCGCTCCATACCAGGGCGCCTTTTTCTTCCCGGTGGCCTGCGGCAATGGCCCCGCTTATCTTCTCCGCGGCGTCCCGGTATTTTTGATCCCCTGTCGCCTTATAGAGTTCTATCAAGGCAAAGGCTACCCCCGACCAGCCGCCGGAATACAAGGTCCAGTGGGTACCGTTTTTATAATGAGATCCGCCTAAACTGCTTGCCGCCGCCTCAAAGCCCCGTTCTTTAAACCGTTTCAGGATATAATCCCCGCCCCCGTTTTGCATTTTCCAGATAGGAAGCATCCCCGGAAGCCGCCGCAAGTTGTACAAAGAAGAGCATTATCCCCGCCGAACCGTGGTAGAGGTCTAGCTGCCCGCTTTCCGTATCGCCTGTGCTATTTTTCAACCAATACCCGCCATTTTTGTCCCTGATTTCTATAGATCGAAGCCAACGGGCGGTTTCCCGGGCGCAAAAAAGGTAGTCCTGTGGTCCGGGCTTAGTCCAGATAGGATACAATTCCGATATCATTGCTCCTCCATTATTCTTAGTAATTCTATATGAGTAAATACTACAATGTCAATAGGGGAGCGAATTGCCTCACGTTAAATCTGACCATGGAAACCTACACTCTATCCGGCGGGAAAGTCCGCCGGAGTCTTACGCGTTGCTATGGCTTTTGTCGTGAGGTAATCCGCCGCAAAGGTATCAACGGTGATGGTACGCCCCCTCAGTTTTGTGCCGGGTTTATTTTGGGCGGGTTTTCAGGGTATAAGCTGTATTCGTTCCAGACGGACGGTCAAAGAGGGTACCACCGTTGATGCCCGGTATTTCCCGGCCAGCCCGACCGACATCACCTCAAAATATTGTTCAAATTATAATGACGTTGCCCTGCCTGTTGGCACAGGAATTCAAAGTATCAAACTTTTTAGCCTAAAAAACCCCTGACAAAGATATAGTTAGGCCATTTTGTTTTATAATCTGTCTACTATATTTAGACATTTCTTGGGATTTTCAAAATATTAGGGCTATTTCTCCGAAAATTTGAATGAAGAACGGGTGATACTTTGAATTCCTGGT
>JAITBG010000075.1 GCA_031283725.1 Treponema sp.
CAACAACCAATACCGCCCTTAACCGGCTTCTTCAAGGATATCAAAGACCCCCGCGTCGAACGGAACAAAGCGTATCCCTTGATAGAAGTTATCGTTATTACCCTGCCGGCCGTCATGGCTTTCGCCGAAGGGCGGGAAGGCATCGAAAAATACGGGAAAGCCAGGGAAGGGCGGCTGAAAAAGTTCCTCCCCCTGCAACACGGCATTCCCCAATATGCCGTGTGCCGCCGGGTCTGTACCCGGCTGAAAAGCGAGGCCGCGGTTGCTTGTTTTATGGCCTGGGTGCGGGCGATAAAACGGGACATCGGCCGGGAGGTTGCGGACTTACAGTCCGACGCTATAGACGGGAAAACGGCGAGAGGGAGCTTCAACACCCGGCAGAAACGCAAGGCCATTCACCTGGCCGGCGCTTGGGCCGCCGGGAACCGGCTGGTCTTCGCCCAGGTGAAAACCGAGGAAAAAGGCAATGAAATTACCGCCATACCGACCCTGTTGGAGCTGATAGCCCTGGAAGGATGTATCGTAACCATAGACGCCAGGGGATGTCAGTATAAAATAGCCGGCCGGATTATTGCCGCACAGGCTGATTATCTGTTTGCCCTGAAAGAAAATCAGGGAACCTTGTATGAGGATGTGAAAACGTACTTTGAGGATTTTGATAACACTCATCCTGACCCGGATGTCCGCCAACATACGGCCTTTGAGGCGGATCACGGACGGCTTGAGAAGCGGTTTCACGGAATTGCCGGGGAGGTATCCTGGCTTGTTGAGCGGCGCCCTGCCTGGAAGAGCATCAAGCCCATAGGGATTATTGATGCCGCGCGGGAGAGCGGGGTAAAGTCCCATGAACGGCGCTTATATGTTTCCAGCCTTCCCCCTGACCCGCAGTTATTTGCCGTATCGGGCCGTGCGCATTGGGGGATAGAACACTCGCTGCATTATGTCCTTGACGTGGCGTTTCGGGAAGATATGGCGCGGATAAAGAGCGGAGAGGCGCCTGAGAACAGGGCCTATTTCAGGAAGACAGCGATGGCGGTGGCGTGCGCTGACACGGAATCGAAGGATAGTGTCAAGAGCCGGGTGAAACAGACGGCATGGAGCGATGGCTATTTTGAGCGGCTGCCGTTTCATTCGCCCTTTGCGTCTGAAACCCTGCCCGAGACGCTTCCATCATAATTTATATGCGCTCGTCCTGACTCCCGAATGAAAATGGCATTTAAACCGATTTTTACCGTGGTGAAGGAGTGCAAAAACACAGCGATCCTTTGCGGTATCATATAACATGGCACCCCAGTTGTTGTGTGAAGCGAAAATACTTTCACGCAGGGTTGTCGCCACTTTTTTGATTCGAGGAAATCTCTTTACAATTTCCCGCGCCACCGAAGGGTAACGATCTATATCCAGCTTTTCGGCGTTTACATCAGTATCCCCGGCCTTAATCCCAAGCACATCTTCCGCATCTTCTTCGTTGCTGAAATGAATGGCGTATAAAGGCCCGGTCAGCTTTTTTACCGGAAGTCTGCCGTAGACCGTACCTCGTCGCAGTATTCGCAGCGATAGGTTCCCTGAACAGGATCCTCCAGGTGGAAAATATGGGGTACATATGCTTCGGTAAAGGTAATACACCGGGGATTCTTGCAGATCAGGATATCCTCTACCCGCTCGGGGAGTTGGAGCTTTATCTTTTCGGTGATCACCTCGTTCTCAATGATATTAACAGTGATATTCGGGTCAATGAGCCCCAGAAGCTCATAGCTGATGGAGATAGTATTATCAATTTTGATAATATCTTTCCTGCCCATGTGCCGGGAACTGGCGTTAACCACAAAAGCTACCGTATAGGGCGCTTTGTCAAGGCCCAGCCAGTTAAAGATACGTATGCCCTGGCCGGCTTTAATATGATCAATGACGATACCGTTCTTTATCTTCGCTATGTTAAGCATTTCACACCGCCCCTAAAAGTGAGGATAGCAGGGCCATACGCACATACATGCCGTATTTTGCCTGCTTAAAATAAGCCGCTCGAGGGTCAGCGTCCACCTCCAGGGCAATCTCGTTGACCCGGGGCAGGGGGTGAAGGATGATCATATTCCCCTTGGCGGCCTTCATCTTTTCCAAGGTAAGAATATAGCTGTCCTTCAGGCGGATATAGTCTTCCTCGTTGAAGAACCGCTCCCGCTGAACCCGGGTCATGTAGAGTACATCCAGTTTCCCCATTACCTTTTCCAGATGGTCTGTCTCAAGGTAGTCAATTCCGGCCTTTTTCAAAATACCCTGGGTGATATAGTCCGGAACCCTAAGCTCCGGCGGAGAGATGAAGATCATCCGTACCCCCTTATACCGGGACAGGGCTTTTGCCAGAGAATGGACGGTACGGCCAAATTTGAGATCTCCGCAGAATCCCACGGTGAGCCCGTCAAAATACCTCCGTAAACGACGGATAGTCAGGAGATCCGTCAAGGTCTGGGTAGGGTGGTGATGTCCCCCGTCCCCGCCGTTCACCACCGGCACCCCGGCGTAGCGGGATGCCACCATGGCGGCCCCTTCCTTGGGGTTTCGCATCACAATAGCGTCGGCATAGCAGGATACGGTACGGATGGTATCCGCCAGGCTCTCTCCCTTGACGGTGGAGCTGGAACCGGGCTCTGCAAAACCCAGGCAGCTACCCCCTAAACGCAACATAGCCGCCTCAAAACTCAGCCGGGTCCGGGTACTGGGTTCAAAAAACAAGGTTGCCAGGAGCTTCCCCCGGCAGCTTTCCCGCAGATAAAGCGGATCCGCCTCGATTTTCTCCGCTAAAGTAAAAAGCCCGTCCATTTCCTCAACACTGAAATTGCCGGGTTCCACCAGGTGTCGTCCTTTAAGCATACCCCCTCCTCACTATTACGTAAAAAAACCGCCCAAAAGGCGGCTATTTATACAAAATTATAAAAAACACAGGGAACCGGGGTTTTATTGTATATACCTTCATAATTTGCATAAGACGTTATACCACCGAGACCCAAAAAAGACAAGGCCCGATAGGCGTTAAAATTCCCCTACTGGAACAACAGGAGCGTGGTAGCGATTTTTTAAAACCCATGTTAGGATTCCCCTATGACAAGCCCTAAACAAGAACTTCGTAGAACCCTGAGAAAACAGCTGGCGGAGTTTCCGCCGGAACTGTTTCAGAGTGAAGGGAACCGGGCGGCGAAATTTATGGCCGGTTTTCCGGCCTGGGAAAATGCCTCCACAGTGTTGCTTTTTCTTTCCGCTCCCGGGGAAATCGAAACGGCGCCCCTTTTGAATTTGGCCTTTAAGCAGGGAAAGAAAGTTTTTCTGCCAAAAGTTGAGGGAGAGGCAGCGCGGTTTTTCCGCATCACATCTGCCGCGGGCCCCTGGCAAACCGGGGCTTTCGGTATACGGGAACCCCTGATCGCGGGGCCGGAACTGCCCGAGGAATTTCCCTCCCGGTCTGAATGGACAGAAAACCCAGTCCCTATGGTGGTACCCGGGATGGCCTTTGATCGGCAGGGCAACCGTATAGGGCATGGCAAGGGTTACTATGACCGCTTTTTTGCCAAACTGGAGGGACTAAGGATACCCTGCGTCAAGGTTGCGCTCTGCCTGGAACAACAGATGATTAAGCGGGTGCCAACCGAAAGCTGGGATAAAAAGATGGATGCGATCTGTACCGGGGCCGGTCTATTTGTTATATTATAGGTGAAGGCAGGATATGTATGGGTAGGATAAAGAGCGCTCTGGAATTGGCTTTGGAACGGACCGAGGGTGTAAAAGGTGACAAGGGCAGCATCGATCAGTTTGAGGCGAAGCAGCGGGGGAAAAGGCTGGCCAATGGTTTTCTGGAAAACCCTGGGGACGGGCTTGAGGGGGAACTGAAAAAATGCCCCAAGGAAGAACTGGGGGCGCTGAAACAGGGCATATTCGACGTCCTCATTGCCCAGGTTACCCTTCCGGCTACCAAGGATGATGAAAAACGGATCGAAGCCGCGGGGAAAGGCCTCCAGGCGGTGATTGGGGATACTCGTTTCGGGACGCTATACAAGCAATTTCTCCAGGCCCTCTCCAAATACTTGGGTGAAATGGCTCAATACGACGAGGCTATACACCGCCAGTATGCCCCCAAGCTACGACAAAAAGAAGAAGAACTGACACGGCGCCTGGGCCGCCATGTTCAGATTGATCCCTTCCAGGACCCGGAATTCGTGGCGTTTTACAATCAGAATATGAACGCCTTGAAAGGGAACTACAAAACCCTGGTGGATCATGTCCGGGAACAGGTAACGGAGCTGTTTAACAATAGGTAATCTCCCGGTTTTGCCGGCGGCGCCCAAATGGTTTGACCTTTCAGGGAATATAAAAGAACCTCCTATCAAGATGAACCGCCGGGAATTGGAAATGTTCAAAGATATACAACACCGATAACCGCCTTTAGGCGGTTACAAAACCAACCGCTTTGAGCGGCTCACAAATCAAGCCCCCGGCTTCACCGAGGGTATCTGACTATACTTCATCGTTTTCTCACTATAACCATAACACGCAGCACACGTATTCTCAAAGGTTTATTCGCAAGGGCCTAATACGCCCTTCAGGGCAGTTAAAAATGGTAACCCCAACCAAAAACAGCAGTAGACCGGTCTGCCTGCAACCCTCCCCTGTTAAATAATTTCCCACAGAACGAACCCCGTAAATAATGTCTCGCTTACAGGATATCCCGCCTTCACGCCGAAGCAATTCCCCCCTTTAAATCCGTGAAAAAATGACGGATTTATTGGGTGCAGCGCCCCCGGAAGGGCGGCGGGATTAGGGAAAGGCCGTGGTACGGCCCGTCATGTATGCTATATCCGGCCCGCGTTGCGGGACCGGTTAGTGCCCCGGTTGTGTATTTAACATGATTTGGGTTAATAACTCAGCCAAAGGGCTGAAAGAAGAGAAGGAGAA
>JAITBG010000094.1 GCA_031283725.1 Treponema sp.
AAAAACCACGGCCGCACGAACAAGCGCAGAACCTTCGTGGTTGTGGTTATTTTAAACTGAGCATTACGGTAATTATGCGGGGCTGTTCCAAAACTTCAGCTTTTGGAACACGCTTATGCCTGTCTCCGCTGGCGGGTTATTTCGTAGAGCAGCACCCCGGCGGCGACCGAGACGTTGAGGGAGTCTATGCGGCCCTGGGACGGGATGGATACCATACCGTCGCATTTTTCCCGGAGGAGCCGGGAGATACCCGTACTTTCCCCTCCCAGGATGATAGCCGTCCGGCCCCGGAGATCCGCAGCCCAGACCGCTTCCCCGGCCATGTCGGCACCGTATATCCAGAAGCCGCCCGCCTTGAGATCATCCACCGCCCGGACTAAATTGGCGGCTTCCGCCGCCGGGACCCAAGAGACGGCCCCGGCCGAGGTTTTGGAAACAATCTCGGCGTATTTGGCGATACGGCGGTTCCGGGTTACCACCAAATCCACCCTGAACTGGTCACAGGAGCGGAGTATGGCGCCGTAGTTGTGGGGGTCGGTTATTTCGTCCAGCACCACCGCCAGCGCGTCCTTCCGGTCCCCCAAGCCGGTCAGGAAGCTTGACAGGGTAAGGTGATTGTCCGCGCCGGCGTCTTCGGTGTAGAGGGCGATACCCCGGTGGCCCGGAGCAAGGCGGTCCAACTCGTGGGTTCCCACCCGGTTCACCCGGATCTTCCGTTCCACCGCCAGGTCCACGATCTCCCGCGCCCGGGGACCCGCCTTAGCCACTAGAAGCGGCCCACCCTGTCCCGAAGGCGCCGCCTTAATCCGCTCTTCTATGGCATGAAAGCCGCTTAGATATCCCATACTGCCTCACTCAAACCCGCCGCTCTTAGCGTATTGCACAATCTACAACGCTAATACCTTCAAGCTGTAAAAGCTGTATTTTTTTATCAATACCGCCCGCGTATCCCGTAAGGCTTCCATCGGCGCCGACAACGCGATGACAGGGAATTATAATAGAGATTTGATTATGCCCTACGGCGCTGCCGGCTGCCCGCGGGGATGTATGTTTTCCCCGGTTTTGCGTCTCATACTGTTTTGCTATTTCTCCATAGCTTGCCGTTTGCCCATAGGGGATGTTACAAAGAATATTCCAGATTGATTTTTGAAACGGGCTTCCCTTAGGCATAAGGGGCGGAGTGAAATCAGGTTTTTTCCCGGAAAAATAACAATCAAGCCACGTACGGGCACGTTCAAATATTGGCAGATTTTGTTCCACGGCATTTTTTCCCAGGGTGTGGGCGAAATATTTTTGTCCCTCAATCCAAAGTCCCAAAACAGCTTCACCGTCACTTGATACCGTAAGTATTCCAACCGGTGATTTGATTTTACAAAGGTATTCCATATTTTATCCTCTCTTTACGGTTTTCCGTTTTTGATTGTCAGTCTTTTTGTGCCGGTTTTTTTCGGAGCATAATCTTTCATCCCATCAATCGCTCCGCCCGCGATTGCCCAGAGATAGAGACTTGCAACCGTAGCATAAGGGCTAAACCTAAGTCTGTATTTTTCGAATTTCTTTTTGCCGATATTTCTATGATGATACAGCATACGCAATCCTCTGTGAATAGCCAGATCGTTATAGCTCAGAATATCCGGTCTTTGCAGGCAAAATATCATTATCATTTCTGCTGTCCACACACCGATTCCTTTAATGGCGGATAATTGATCGATAATTTCACTGTCGCTTTTATCTTTTATATCGTCTAAAACAAATTTTCCGGTTTTAACTTTGTTTGCAAAGTCCTTAATGTATTCAGCTTTCCTGAAAGCCATCCCGACCGCTTGTATCCCATCTATACTTGCATCATTAATAGCATCTACGGTGATTTCTCCAAATTTACCCTTGATTCGTTCCCATATTGTTTTTTGTGCGGCGGTTGAAATTTGCTGGCCTATAATGTGATGTATTACCGATGAAAATAAATCGGTATCTACCGTTCTTTTGATATGTCCTATTTTGTCAATAGCATCACCAAGAATGGTATCTCTGGTTTTTAAGTAGGCAATCTCTTTTTTCCCATATTTAAAAAACAAAATATCGCCTCTTTTCCAGTAAATTAACTAATTTAACGGTATGCAAAAGCCCCGGCCGCCCGACCTGCAAACCAGGTTAGGATCGCCTCCGCCCTGCTTGAAAAGGAGCGGCCCACCCGTTCCTTCATCCCCGGGAAGGATGCGGCTTTAGCCATACTCGCCATGTACACTAACAGTGAGTCTCCGGCGTCCAGCACCGCTACCACCGAACGGAGCCGGTCCTTCCCCACCACGATGATGGGCCCCACATTCATGGCGCTGATGTTTTCCTGAACAGAGATAAGGCTATGGGGATAGGCATAGTAGGTGTACTGGTAGATATTATCCCCAAAGGTAAGGTCCTTCTGCCGGGCATAGATACGCAGCTCTGCCGGAGGTGTACCATAGGCAGGATCGGGACGGGGGCGTTTGGTGTCCGGGTTGTCGATCACCGTGGAAGTTTCGTAGAAGGTGCGCATGCGGTTCCGGCTGAATGAGAAGTACTCAATCCCTTCAAGGGAACTTATGGAAAGACATGCGTTGTAAAGACCGGTTCGTTCCGCTTCAGTCCATGTCTCCCGGGAAGCGTGGACGGGTTTTTCATACCGGTAGAGGCTTTCCACAAGAATACTGGGGCCCAGGGCTTCCATTTCTTGATCGATGAGGCGTTGGAGCCGGTCGTCCCGGGGCAGAAGCCGGGGCAGGATATCCCGGTGCTGAACTTCGGTGATTGGGTTGGAGGCGGTTAACTCCGCTGCCCGATCCGCGCCGATAAGCTCCTCCAGAGAGGCGGAGAAACCGGTTACGGTGACGGCAAGCAAAAGTATAATGGGGAGGAAATAGTTATACCGCAAGGATATCTCTTTCAAGGCTCTTGAATACCTTGGTGGGGCACTTTTCCGAACAGGTTCCGCAGGATGTACACCTGGCGTAATCCACCACGGGAATTCCGTTTTGCAATGTGATGCAATTTTCCGGACAGTTTTTTACGCAAAGTTCACACTTGATACATCCCGCCTTGCAGGTTTTTATCACATTGGCTTTGATAGTATTCCTGTTGGAACACATGACCAGGGAACCTTTGCTGTCTCTGGGAATGACCCGGAGAATACCTTGGGGACATTCGCCGGCGCAGGCTTTGCAGCCCGTACATTTACTGCGATCCACCCGGGGGAGGCCGTTTTCGCCCAGGCTCAGGGCGCCGAACTGACAGACCAGGGTACAATCGCCGTAACCCAGGCAGCCCCAGATACAGAGCTTGGTTCCCCCGGCGGAAAGCTTGGCTCCCCGGCAGGTCTGCAGGCCCGTGTAGTTTCCTTTTTTGGGCGCTTTGTCCGGCGTGCCCTGGCAAGCAAGAACCGCTACCGCCGGGACTATTGCACCGGCGTCTGTCCCCATGATGGCGGCGAGTTTTTCCGCTACATCCTGCCCGCCCACGGAACAGCGGTTGGTTGGGGCAGTTTTGGAGACCACCGCAGCGGCGTAGCCGTCACAGCCGGGGAATCCGCAGGCGCCGCAGTTGGCGCCGGGCAGACATTCCCGTACCTGTTCAAGGAACGGGTCCTCTTCGACGGCGAAGATTTTCTTAAAAAAGCCTAGGGCAGCACCTAACACAAATGCTAGAACAGCCGCAAACCGGGCGGTGATTAAAACAATATTCATACCGGCCTCCTACTTCACTAATCCGGAGAAGCCCATGAAAGCCATGGACAGGAGAGCCGCCGACACAAACAGTATGGGGGTCCCCTTGAGGAATGAAGGAACCGGGCTGGTCCTGATCCGCCTGCGGACCCCCGAAAGGAGGAGCAGCGCCAGGAGAAAGCCTGCGGCGACCCCCACGGCGTAGACCACGGACTCAGCGAAAGTATAGGGTTTTCCGGTGAAGATGCAGACATTGTTAATCACATCCAGGGTAACCGCCAGGATGGCGCAGTTGGTGGTGATCAACGCAAGGTAAATACCCATGGACCCGTAGAGGGCCGGGGCGGATTTCTTCAGATAGAATTCCACCAGTTGAACTAAGGAGGCGATAACCAGGATGAAGACCAGGAGCTGGAGGAAAACCATGCCTGCGGGCTCCAGGATGAGCCGGTAAATAGGCCAGGTAACGCAGGTTGCCATGACCGTCACAAAAGTTACGGCCAGGCCCATACCGATAGATTTGTCCTCATCGGTACTCATCCCTATGAAGGGACAGAGGGCAATAAATCGCAGAAGAACTACGTTGTTAATGAGAAAGGCGGAGATGAATATTTTAAAGAGGATCATGCCCGGGTCTCCTTATCTTTATACTTAGATTTAAGAAAAAGATTAAAGCTAATGAAAAGCGCGAAGATGAAAAACCCACCTGGGGGCAGGACAAAGAACAGTATTGGTGTGTAGCTGTCGGGGAAAATCTGGAAACCCAGGATACTGCCGTTTCCCAAAAGTTCCCTGATTAGGGAGATCCCCATAAGCACCCAGGTATAGCCCAAGCCCATTCCCAGGGAGTCAAAAATGACGTTCCCCACCGGCTGTTTGGACGCAAAGGATTCCACCCGCCCCATGATGATACAGTTTACCACGATAAGAGGGATGAAGACCCCCATAGCCTTGGACAAATCCGGAAAATACGCCTTGAGCACATAGTCTATCACGGTGGTAAAAGCGGCGATGACGATGATGAATACCGGTATACGGATGGACTCGGGGATGAGTTTCCGAAAGATACTTATCACCAGTTCCGACATGAGGAGTACGAAGGTCATGGAAAGCCCCATGCCGATACCGTTGACCACCGCGGTCGTTACCGCCAGGGATGAACAGAGACCGATCATCAGGATCAGCAGGGGGTTTTCTTTTACCAGGCCGTTGGTAAAAATCTTTAAGTACCGGTTCATTGAGCGCCTCCTCTTGAAGTATCCAGCCAGGCTTTGCCCGCGGTCCCGGCGGTTTGCACAATCGTGGTTATGGAACGGCTGCTGATGGTGGACGCGGTTATGGCGATCACATCGCCGTTTACCTCAAAAGGATCATTTACGGATTTTCCGGCGAATTGCCCGTAGAAGGTAATACCCGCCGGCTTATCCACAAAGTAGCTGGGAGACGCGGCATTGGCCCCCAGTCCGGGGGTGTCGGAAAGGTCCAGGATTTTAACGCCGCTGATCTTTCCTCCGGCGGCTACCCCCACCAGAACCGTCGCCGGTCCTCCGTAGCTGGACCCGGTAGCGGTGATGGCGGCTCCGATGACACTGCCCCCCCGCGAAACTTCGTACTGCGCATCGAAACTGACCGACGGGTCGGGGCTTTGAATGGCGCCCTTCAGATCGCCAAAACTGTCCGCATCGGGGAAAAGCTCCTTTAAGGCGGTTTCAAGATCCCCCAGTGAACGCTGTTCAATAACAGTTTTCGTGGCGGAGTATACAAAGGCAAGACCCACACAGGCCGCGGTGGCATACAGCATCAGGATGATACCGAGTTTTAAGATGCCGAAAACGTCCGTTCTTTTCATTTCACCGCCCCCTTAGTTTTGGGAACCGTGCCGTATTTTTTCGGCAATAGACGGTTGAGGAAAGGGGTGGCGGCGTTCATTATCAATATGCCGTAGGAGACCCCCTCGGGGTAGTTCCCGAATTTTCTGATGAGCACCGCGATGATCCCCGCACCGCAGCCGAAGATAAGTTTTCCCTTGGCGGTAAGGGGGGCTGAAACATAGTCGGTGGCCATGAAAACCGCACCGAAAACAAGCCCTCCGGAAAGTATACTGAAGAGGGGGTCCATGCCCAAAATAAGGGAGAGAATAAGGGCCGCCCCAATCATGGTGACCGGCGCCCGCCAGTCGATAGTTTTTTTAACCAGCAGGAAAACTGCGCCGGCCAGAATCAGCAGTATTGATGTTTCACCGGTGCAGCCCCCGTGGTTACCGATAAAGAGGGCCCGCATGGTGGTCCAGTAACCGGAGGAGCTCAGTCCCAGGGCCTCCGTGCCTACCGCTGCCATGCTACTGCTGAGCTTGAAAATCCCCAGCGGAGTAGGGCCGCTTACCGCATCGGCCAGGGCGGTTCTAAAACCAAGGGGCCGGGCCCAGCTGGTGATTGCCGCGGGGAAGCTCATGAGGAGGAAGGCCCGGCCGATGAGGGCGGGGTTAAACACATTGGCCCCCAGGCCGCCAAAAAATTCTTTAGCCGCCAGGATCGCAAAGATTGCCCCCAGAGCGGTCATCCAAAGCGGGGTAGTAGGGGGGAGCACCAACGCCAAGAGCAGCCCGGTTACAATGGCGGAAAGGTCCTTTACCCGGATATCCTGTTTAGTTATCACCCGGAACAGGGATTCAGCGGTCACTGCCGATATGACGGAAACCAGGACATTCAGCAAGGCGGGGAGTCCAAAGCTAATGACCCCAAAGATTGTAACCGGGGCCAGGGCAATCAGCACATTACGCATCAGGGATCGGGCGGAAACCTGGGACGCAATATGGGGGCTTGAGGAGAGAAAAAGCTCCTGTGGTATAGATTCGGTTTGTGCCATGAAGGTTCTCCTTAGGATTTTGCGGGGGCGGGCTGTACCGCAGTCTGTGCGGCTTGTCTAGCTTGCTGCCTGATCCGCAGGCGCCCTTTCCCAACCCGGAAACGCTGTACCAGCTTAATCCGGGCAGGGCACATGTAGGTGCAGCTGCCGCATTCTATACAATCCATCAGTCCCGCGGTGACCGCTTCGTCCAAGTCCCCCGCTTCCAGAGCCATGTTCATAATTACCGGGGAAAGCCGTATAGGGCAGTTCCGGATACACCGTCCGCAACGGATACAGGGGCCTTCCGGTTCCGCCACGGTTTCCGCGGCGGTCATGAGGATGATACCTGAGGTGTTTTTTTGTACCGGTATGTTCAGGTTAGGAACCGCGTTACCCATCATGGGGCCGCCAAAAAGGATCTTCCGTATTTTCCCGTATTCAATCTCCATGAATACCGGGGGCAGATCCGGAAGCAGGATGCCGATGGGAGCCCGGATATTTTTTGGAGTCCCGCAGGCCCCGCCGCTTACGGTGAGGTCCCGGTCAACCAGGGGCTTACCCAGGCTAAAGGCTTCGGCGATGGCTACCAGGGTTCCCACGTTTTGGACAATGCAGCCCGCGTCCATGGGCAGCCCCCCGGAGGGTACCTCCCGGCCGGTCAAGGCAGTGATGAGCAGCTTCTCCCCGCCCTGGGGGTAGCGGGTCCTACAGAGCCCTATACCTATATCGCCAATAGAAGAGGCTTTCTCGTTCAGCCGGATCTCCCGCTCAAGCATGGGGAGGAGTTTAGTCTTGTTGTCCTCCATCCCGATGATAGCCTTTTTGACCCCAGTTATCTTCATGACGATGATAAGACCGAGTATCAAAAGGTTGGGTTTTTCGGTGAGTACCGCCTCATCGGTGGTAAGGTAGGGTTCACATTCGGCGCCGTCGGCGATGATAATGTCGATGGGCTTATTCGGGGGCGGGCTGAGCTTTACGTGGCAGGGAAACCCCGCGCCGCCCATGCCGATAATCCCCGCCTCCCGGATTCGGGCCAGGGCTTCCTCTTTTGTGCAGCTGAAGGGGTCCAGAGATGGAAGAAATTCTTCCTCAACGTCACCTTCCGCTTCGATAAGCACGCAGATCCCCTCGGTATTATTCGACTGGGTCCGGGGCTCGATCTTCTTAACCACCCCGGAAATCGATGCGTGGACCGGTACGGTCATGGGGCCCGAAGCCGCGGCGTCAGCTATCTTCTGTCCCCGTTTTACACGGTCCCCCACATTTACCAGAGATTTATTCGGTGCGCCGAAGTGCTGGTTAATGGGGATAACCACCTGTTTAGGCAAAGGGGTCAGCTCTACGGGTTTCCCCTCGGTTGCTTCTTTTCGTGTCGATGGGAAACGCAACCCTCTCTTAAATGTACGTACCGCCATCTGAGGCTTCTCCTTCAAATAAACTTGCCTGAAGATAATTTTGATTTATCAATTTTTGGCAACGTCAAGTTTTCAATATTTCCTGCTAGTTAGGTTTTGTTTTTTGCACCAGTCGATTGAATTTGTCTGCAACCGACAGGAAGAGCTCAATTAAATCGGGATCGAATTGGGTTCCCTTTCCTTCAACGATAATCTGCATTGCTTTTTCATGAGTAAGGGGCGTCTTATAGGGCCTGACCGATATGAGGGCATCATATACATCGGCGATAGCCATTAAACGGCCTCCCAGGGGGATGTTTTCCCCCGCTAAACCATAGGGGTAGCCTGTTCCGTTCCATTTTTCATGATGGGTTCCGGCCAGTATTTTGGCATAGGTCAGAAAACTACTTTCCGAGGTATCCTTCTGTATTTCTTCAATAATTTGGACCCCAAAGAGGGTATGTTTTTTCATGATATTGAATTCCTCATCGGTTAGTTTATCGGGTTTAAGCAGGATGTTGTCCCGAATGGAGATTTTACCTACATCATGGAGCTGAGATGATTGGAGAAAAAAATCCCGGTCCCAGGTTTTAATCTCGTCGGCATGTAATTTTTGGGCGAACATAGCGTCTAGCAAAATTTCCAGGTAACCACGGGTCCGCTCTATATGGCCCCCGGTAACTTCGTCACGATATTCCACCAGGTTCGCCACGGTTTTTAATACCGAATTTTGCATGTCCAGGACGGTCTTGGTTTTTGCCTTAACCATTTGCTGAAGATTGGTATTAAATTCCTTTAATCGTTCGGTTTGGGTTACCACCAGGAGATGGAGTTCAATCCGTTTCAGGAGCAGGGGGGGTGAAAAAGGTTTGGAGATATAATCAATGGCCCCCAGACTCAGGCCTTCCAACTCGCTGGAAGTATCGGATCGGGAGGTTAAAAAAATAACCGGGATATCCGCATATTTCGGGTTTGCTTTAAGTCTTTTCAGAACCTCATAGCCGTTCATACCGGGCATTTCAACGTCCAGCAATATTAAATTGGGCTGTACTTTTTCAAGAAGTACAAAGAACTTTTCCCCGGAAGGAATGGTAATAATATCGTATTTTTGAGACAGGATACTCTTCCCCAATGCAAGACTGGTAACATCGTCATCGACCGAAGCAATTTTTGGGGAAACGGGGGCTTCAGCGTCCATTAATGCTCCTTTTTATATTATTATACCCTCTGTCTGTAATAAAGTCAACGCCGCGAATTGCGCCATGTTAAATCTAGCCATAGGGGAACGCCGTGTACTAAACGGGACAATTACCGAAATTCCCTTCCCCCCCAGCTGCTCCTCTGTCAGTTTTTCGATTTTCCTTGACAGTTTGTAGAATTTCTGCCCTAAGCCGAAACGGCTTCCTTAGCGTCTTCTTTGATATACAGAACATCCTGGGGGCAGGCTTTGACACAGATACCGCAGGCTATACATTTGCTGGGGCTGGGTTTGTCCTTAGCATGGACCATCACCTTAAAGGGACAGGCTTCCACGCATTTGCCGCAATTAACGCAGAGCCTCTTGTTCAGCATGTACACGCCCTGGATATTCTGGGTTATGGCCCCGGCTTCACAGACCTTGGAACACTTCCCGCACTGCACACAGGTGACGATTTTGAATTTGTTGAGTGTATCGGTCCCCAAAACGTGGATACAGGATAGATCCTGGGCCTGAAGATTTTCATTCTTGTAAAAAGCCTGGGCACAGGCGTTCTCACAGGTCAGACAGAACATACAGGCAGACAGATCCTTAACGGCTAATTTCTTCATGAGTATTCTCCCGCGACAATGTAAGTTTAGCCGTACCAAAAGTCCCTGTCAAGCAAAACGGCTAGGGGCGAATTATTCATCCCTCTATTATGAGGTTCGATAGATTCCGCTTGACATCAATACGGAAGCCAGTGATAATAATTCCTATCGGCATGATGGATATTATAGGATAAATCGCTATATATGGGATTGATGATGAATATTCTTGATTTGGTGGGAAATACCCCCCTTTTAGCGTTAAAAAAAATCTCCCAAGATATTCCCGGGGTATCTCTTTTTGCCAAGGCGGAGTTTTGTAACCCCAGTGGTTCTGTAAAAGACCGGGCGGCTAAAGCCATGATCCTTGCCGGATTGGAGCAGGGGGCGCTTGTTCCGGGGAAGACCATCATCGACGCTACCAGCGGTAACACGGGGATAGCCTACTCTATGATAGGCGCCGCCCTGGGGTATCCGGTGCTGATCTATCTGCCTGCCAATGCCAGCACGGAACGGAAACGGATTATGAAGAGTTACCACGCGCGGATCGTGGAGACCAGTCCTCTGGAAAGTTCCGATGGCGCCTTTCTGGCGGTTCAGGAAGCGGTTGCCGGAGACCCGGATCGGTATTTTTTCCCCAATCAGTACAACAACGATACCAACTGGAAGGCCCACTACAATTCCACCGGTATTGAGATTTGGGAGCAGACCGGGGGCGGGGTAACCCATTTTATTTCCGGGCTGGGAACTTCAGGTACTTTTATGGGGATCTCCCGGCGGCTTAAAGGATATAGCGAGGATATCCATGTGTATGCGATACAGCCCGATTCCCCCTTCCACGGTATTGAGGGAACCAAGCACATGGGAAGTACCATCAAACCGGGGATATACGACGAAACTCTGCCCGAAGGCTTTGTTGAGGTAAGCACCGACGCGGCCTACGCCATGACCCGGCGGCTGGCCCGGGAAGAGGGTATCTTTGCGGGGATAAGTTCCGGGGCCAATGTTGCAGGCGCCGTTCAGCTTGGAAAGACCTTGCCCAAGGACTCGGTGGTGGTTACCGTTTTGGGGGACAGCGGGTGCCGGTACCTATCGGATAATTTTTGGGGGGAAGGCGGCGAATCATGATCGCCCTTTCCGGAAAACAGGAGGATTCTATCCGAAGGGAAGGAGAAATTTCCTATCCCAACGAATGCTGCGGTATACTATTAGGCAGAATTGGGGATGATGACAGCCGGTCTGTGGAGGATATTATTCCCATCCGGAACGCCCGGGAAGCTGAGGAACAGTACCACCGTTTTCAAATTGAGAGCGAAGATTTGCTAAAGGCGGAACTGGAGGCCCGGAAGCGCAAACTGGATGTTCTGGGATTTTACCACTCCCACCCGGATCATCCGGCAAAGCCTTCGGATTTTGACAGGGAACATGCGCTGCCGTTTTATTCGTACATCATTACGGCGGTGGATAGGGGAAAGGCCGGGGATTTTACGAGCTGGGAGCTGAAAACGGATCGGACGGAATTTTTACGGGAAGAGATTAAGAGGATTTGAGGAGGAGTATAGCGTATGGCGGTTACACTTTTGATACCCACGGCGCTGAGGAACTTTACGGATCGCAAGTCCGAGGTGATTGTGGAAGGCGCCACCGTGGGGGAGGCGATTCGGAATTTCGCCGATGCCTATCCGGATATCAAACAGCATCTTTACCAGGGGACTGAGTTACGGTCCTTTATCAATGTATTTGTTGGGGAGAATAACATTAAAAACCTCCAGGGTCTGGACACCAAAGTTGCCGGAGGGGAAACCCTCATGCTGGTACCCGCCATTGCCGGGGGCAGCACGGTTTAAAAGGTTTAATGATGGCAGATAGCGTTATTAAGGACAGAACATTAACGGATCTCAGCAACGAGGAGATTGGGCGGTACAGCCGGCATTTGCTTCTGGCCGAACTTGGGCTTGAGGGGCAGAAGAAGCTTAAAGCCGCGAAGGTCCTTATTGTGGGGACCGGCGGGCTAGGGGCGCCGCTGGCGCTCTACCTTGCCGCTGCGGGAATCGGGACGCTGGGGATTGCGGACTTCGATTTTGTGGAGGAGTCGAACCTTCAGCGTCAAGTGATACACGGGACCCGGGATGTGGGGCGGCCCAAGGTGGCCTCCGCCAAAGACCGGATCAGGAATATTAACCCGTACTGCGATGTAGTTACCTACAATACCATGCTCACCAGTGAAAACGCCCTGGATATCATGAAGGACTACGATGTGGTAGCCGACGGTACGGACAACTACCAGACCCGTTACCTGGTGAATGACGCCTGTGTGCTTCTGGGTATCCCCAATGTGTACGGTTCCGTTTTTCAGTTTGAAGGACAGGCTTCGGTGTTTTACGCAAAGGAAGGGCCTTGTTACCGTTGTCTCTATCCGGAACCGCCCCCGCCGGGGCTGGTCCCCTCCTGCGCTGAAGGCGGCGTGGTAGGAGTGCTGCCGGGCATTGTGGGAACTATCCAGGCCAACGAAGTTATCAAACTTATTGTAGGGGGCGGGGACAGCCTTACGGGCAGGCTCCTGCTCTTCGATTCATGGAAGATGAAGTTCCGGGAACTCAAACTGGACAAGGACCCCCGCTGCCCCATCTGCGGCAGGTCGCCCAGTATCCATGAGCTTATCGACTACGAGCAATTCTGCGGCCTCAAGAAAAGCGATGCCGGGGAGCCTGTGGAGACCATCACCGCAGCGGAACTGAAGGACCGGCTGGATAAGAACGATCGTATCCAGATTATTGATACCCGTGAACCCCACGAGCGGGCTATTGTCAAATTCCCTCAGGCTAAAGTTATACCCCTGGGGCAGATGGTCCGGCGTATTGATGAGTTTGATCCGGGGATTGACGCGGTGTTCATCTGTAAAATCGGGCAGAGGAGTGTTTTCGCTATCCGGGCATTGAGGGAAGCGGGCTATTCCGGCCGGCTTTTGAATCTTAAGGACGGTATAAACGCCTGGGCACGGGAGGTGGATACCTCTCTGCCGGTTTATTAAATACGAAGGAGAATGAAATGGCAGACAAAAATTTGTTGAATGCGTTAGGGAAGGAAGCGGCATACCAGCTGGCCAATGTTACTAAAACGCCGCCCCAATACGGAGCCCTAACCCCCAGGTGGCTCACCAGGGTCCTTGAATTCAAGGGACTGGAAGCGGGCATCTACCGGGTGAATAAGGTTGTGGAAGGAGATGCTCCGCTGGACGCGCTTTGCAGCCAGGACCCAAAGAAGGTGGACATTCCCAAGGGATATGTTGAATACCAGACCAAGCCACGGGAATATCAGCTCAATTCCATTTCCACCATTATCAATGTTGATACCAAGGTCTCGGACGTGTACAGCGCCCCCTATGATCAGGTGAAGGAACAGCTTTCCCTGGCCATTGAAAGCCTTAAAGAACGGCAGGAGAGCCAGATCATCAACAGTGATGATTACGGCCTTCTGAACAATATTGCCGATACCCAGCGGGTTAAGCCCCGGGTTAGCCGCCCCATGCCGGACGATATGGATGAACTGAT
The DNA here is from genome assembly GCA_031283725.1 of Treponema sp. Lineage (GTDB taxonomy): Bacteria > Spirochaetota > Spirochaetia > Treponematales > Breznakiellaceae > Termitinema. The sequence goes on from JAITBG010000094.1 coordinate 13,276, forward strand.
TTCCAAGGTGTGGAAGGACCCGTCCTTCTTCCTGGCTCATCCCCGGGCTATAGCGGCCTTTGAGCGTGAATGTACCCGCCGGGGAGTCCCGCCTGTTACGGTGAATATCGCCGGCGGCACTTTTATTGCGTGGCGGGGTATCCCCCTCATCCCCACGAACAAACTCTTTGTGGACGGCCTTAAAAACCCCAAAGGCAAGGGGGGAAAGACGAATATCCTTCTAATTCGTACCGGTGAAGCTAAGCGCGGCGTTGTCGGCCTCTACCAGACAGGGCTTCCCGGCGAACAGTCCCGGGGTCTTTCAGTCCGTTTCCGGGGCATCGACGACAATGGCGTCGCCTCCTATCTCCTTTCGTTGTACTGCTCCGCCGCCGTCTTCGCGGACGATGCTATCGGCGTGCTGGAAGAAGTAGAAGTGGGTGACTACTATGACTACCCCGTCTAACGGACTTGGCGTCCCCGGTCCGGAATACAATCCGGCTGGCGCCGGCCTCCCGTCCGCCGCGGACATAGCCGCCCTGGCCGCCGTCTACTTTCCGGAATTCGCCGCGCCGGCAGCCGGGACCGAGGCGCCCCAGGCGGCGGACTCCCTGCGTATTTTGAACGAAGGTTTCGATGCCGGCGCGGTTCTGGGCGTATCCGCGGCGGACAGCGCCGCTGCGGCTTATGCGCCAAAGGTACTGCCCAAAAACAACCCCTTCCCCGAGGTCTGCCGTTCAGCACAATGTGCCCGGACCGCAGGGATACTGCCGCCTGCTTCGCAAGAGCCGGGGAAAAGCATTTATGTGGGGCCCAGGGAATTGTCGGAGATACGGAAAGATTTTCCTATACTGTCTGAAAAGATAAACGGGCGGGATCTGGTATGGCTGGATAATGCCGCCACTACCCAGAAGCCCCGGCAGGTGCTAGACCGGCTTAACTATTTTTACGAACACGAGAATTCCAACGTACACCGGGGCGCCCACGAACTGGCAGCCAGGTCTACCGACGCCTACGAAGAGGCCAGGGAAAAGGTGGCCCGGTTTATCGGCGCCTCTTCAAAGGATACCGTCGTTTTTGTCCGGGGCGCCACCGAAGGGATCAACCTTGCGGCCCAGGCCTACGTTAAGCAGCTGCTTGGCCCGGGGGACGAGATCATCCTTACCATGCTGGAACACCACGCCAACATCGTCCCCTGGCAGATTATCGCCCAGGAAACCGGGGCGGTAATCAGGGTCGCCCCCATAGACCGTACCGGGCAGATCATCCTTTCGGAATACTCCCGGCTCTTTAACCGCCGTACCAGGTTTGTGGCGGCCGCCCAGGTGTCCAATGCCCTGGGGACCATTGCGCCCGTGGAGGAGCTGATCCGCGTCGCCCACGCCCAGGGGGTGCGGGTCCTGATCGACGGCGCGCAATCGGTGCCCCATATACCGGTGGACGTTACCGCGCTGGACGCGGACTTCTTCGTCCTGTCGGGGCACAAGATATTCGCCCCCACGGGCATCGGCGTCCTTTACGGCAAGGCGGAGGTGCTGGAAGCGGCCCGGCCCTACCAGGGCGGGGGCAACATGATCGCCGACGTAACCTTTGAGCGGACCCTGTACCAGGCGCCGCCGGACAAGTTCGAGGCGGGTACGGGGAACATCGCCGGCGCGGTGGGGCTCGGGGCGGCCCTGGATTATGTCGGCGCCCTCGGCATGGCGAACATCGGCGCTTATGAGCATGAACTGGTCCGGTACGGTACGGCGGAATTGGCCAAGGTACCGGGGCTGCGCCTCATCGGCGCCGCGCCGCACAAGGCCGGCGTCCTCTCCTTCGTGCTGGAAGGCTACGGCAACGAGGCTGT
>JAITBG010000128.1 GCA_031283725.1 Treponema sp.
ATACCGGGGAATAGCGAAGAACACCGGACGGCTGTATATGTTGTTTGCGAGTGCGAATCTGTTGAAATGGTCGTGGACAATGAGGCCTGTAAAAGTGTCGGCGGCGTGGCGATAGGGGAAGTCCGTCCTTTTCCCGGGAAGCGGGAAAAAGGGAGGAGCGGGAGGGTAAAAAGCCCTGTTAAAGGGGGCAAAAAGGCCGGTTATAGGGGCGTATATCATTTTTTGTCCGATAAACCACCCCCAAAACCGTTCCCCCGCAATTAATCAGCGTTGCCCTAGGTGATTTCGGGATTACGAAACGATAGTGATGGTTTTGAAGATAATTGCCTTAGTATATGAAGGAGCACGCATAAAAATAGAGCTGACCTGTGAAGTGGTACCTGGAATTGGAGTATCAAATAATGAGGGTGCCAGAGAGGGATTTGCAGAGGGAATTGCGGTGGTATTTGTACGTGCATGGCTTTATAGACAAATATTTTCTGGCTGATTATAATATGTGATATAGTGATATACGACAACTGGTTTATGGCTATATAGGCATAAAAAGAGGAAAATGGATACCGATATTTTTTGCGAGCGGCTTAAAAAAGCCCGGGAAATGAGAAAATTAACTCAAAATGAGCTGGGAAACAAGGCGCAACTCCCCCCTAGTTCTATAGCCCATTTTGAAGCAGGTTCCCGTAAGCCCTCTTTTGACACCCTGCGGCGTCTATCCTCAGCGCTTGAGGTGACTACCGACTATTTGCTGGGCAGGGTAGATGAACCGGTTATCGCAACATCAGGGGATGCTTTGTTTCGGGATATTGGAAAATTATCCGCCAATGATCGCGAACTGGCGGGGCAATTTCTTAAAATATTGGCCGAAAGGAATGTAAAAAATGAAAAATGACCTTTCGGCTTTCGGTATTAGTTTAGAAAGGCGAAGTTCCCACAATTCCAGAACCATCATGCTGGATGAGCTGCAAAGGCTTCTGCGCCATGTTCATACCCCCAATGCCGCCAAGGCGGACTACCTCCGGGCAATTATTGATGAAAATTGCCTTGGCAAGAAATCGGGAAGCACACGAAAAATCAGCGCCGATCATCTGGTTAATCTTTATGCCCTCGATCCGGCTATTCTGGTTTTCAAAGCCCTGTGTTTCTTTTGGGATAGGGATGTGGCCGGACAGCCCCTTTTGGCGTTGATCTGCGCTTATAGCAGGGATTATGTTTTGAATCTGGCCGTTCCGTTTGTTTTACAAACACGGGAGGGTGTAACTATTTCTAAAGCGCCCATCGAAGACTATATCGGGAAAAGAGAGGGCGGCCGCTTCAGCAAGGCCACATTGGAATCATCTGTCCGTAATGTACTTGCGAGCCTCTCAAAAACAGGACATATCTCGGGCAGGGTGAATAAAATCCGTTCACGGGCAAAAGCCTCTTCGGGAAGCGTTTCCTATGCGCTGTTTTTAGGGTATCTTTGCGGTGAGCGCGGACAATCCCTTTTTGAGACCGAATATACCCGCCTTCTTGATTGTACTTTTGAAACAATGGTGGAATTGGCGGAAGATGCTTCCCGTTCAGGCTGGATAGTTTTTAAGCACATGGATACCTTTTTTGAGGTACGATTTCCCCAAATTATCAAAAACGGGGGATTGTTATGAATAAAATAAAATCCCTGTTGCATTCCTATGAACAGTATATTGCCATTCCCTGGCGGGATGATGCGGCCCCTGCCCAGCGGGTTATCTTTTGTATCTACAATGAAAATAACGAGAGGGTATTACGGGTTAAAATAGAAGAATTTGACATTGCTACTACACAGGCAGGTCATGATTGGGCGCTTTTTGATTTGACCAATACCTTTGCCGTATGGCTTGGTTCCCAAAAATATGCGGTGAAGTATTTTGAACAGCCTAACTTGCTTAACGCGCTTTATCCAAACTATTTGCGGTATCTTGCCGGTGAATTTCGCTCCTTTCTTTTGGGGCATAGCGCTGATTCTAACACTGTTGTCGCTGTTGAAGGGGTTGCTTCTCTTTTTGGCATTCTTAAAGTGAAGGATGTGGTCGATGCCTTTGCGCCTTTGGTCAAAGGACGGCTTTTAGTCTTTTTCCCCGGCAGCTTTGACAATAACAATTATCGGCTATTGGATGGTTACGACGGCTGGAACTATCTGGCAGTCCCTATTACGGCAGACAAGGAGTTTTAAGAAACAATGCTAAACCGGGAAATTTATCTGAAAGACCCAACTTCACATAAACTGGTAAATGAAGGCGTTGCCAGTGTCAATGACAATAAAACAAGCGAGGAACTTGCGGTACTGCGATATGAATTGGAGACCTTTGTCTGCGATGGCCAGTATGAAAAAGGTATGGCTCATATTCTGGATACGTTTCTCAGGAATTTAAGCGAAGCGCAGCAGCCTGCGGTTTGGGTGAGCGGTTTCTTTGGATCCGGTAAGTCACATCTGGTAAAAATGCTCCGTTCCTTGTGGGTCAATACTGTTTTTCCTGATAATGCGGCTGCCCGCGGGGTGGCTGCATTGCCTGCCCAGATAAAAGATCTCTTGAAGGAACTTGACACTGCCGGGAAGCGTTTTGGCGGCCTTCATGCGGCTTCCGGAACTCTGGGCTCAGGCGCCAGCGGCAGTGTGCGTTTGGCGTTATTGCGGATTATTTTTAAATCCGTTGACCTGCCGGAAAACTATGGGGCCGCCCGTTTTGTTATGTGGCTTAAAAAAGAAGGTATATACGAAGCGGTCCGTAAGGAGGTGGAAAAAGACGGAAGCAACTGGAATGAAGAACTTGATAATTTTATCGTAGCTGAAACGCTGCATAATGCGCTGGTTGCCGTAAAACCGAATCTGTTTGTCTCGTCCGATGTTTGTGTTGCCGCCTTAAACAATCTATTCCCCTATGTGCAGGATATTTCAAGCGATGATATGATCAATGCCATACGGCAGGCGCTGACAAAGGATAATAAATTTCCGCTTACTCTCATTGCCCTTGACGAGGTACAGCAGTTTATCGGCGAGGACAGCCTGCGTTCTACGGATGTACAGGAAGTAGTAGAGGCGTGCTGTAAAAATATCGGCAGCCATGTGCTTTTTATTGGAACAGGGCAGACTGCGGTAACCGGTACCAGTAATCTCAAAAAGCTGGAAGGCCGCTTTACCGTCCGGGTAGAATTATCCGATGCGGATGTAGACGCGGTAATCCGCAAAGTGATCCTCGCTAAAAAGCCGGAAGCAAATAAGCCAATCGAAGAGATCATGCAAAAGAACCTGGGGGAAATTTCCCGGCAGCTTTCCGGTTCCGTCATTGCACACCGAAATGAGGATATTTCCCATTTTTCCCAGGATTATCCTATTCTGCCGGTACGTCGGCGCTTTTGGGAAAGCTGCCTGAGGGTATTGGATAAAACCGGAACCGACAGCCAGCTCCGCAATCAGCTTGCTATGATTCACAAGGTAATACAAACCAATTTGGATAAACCTCTGGAAAATGCAATACCAGCCGATTTTCTTTATTTTGATTCAGCAAACCGTTTGCTGCAGGCCCGTATTCTTCCCCGCAAACTTTTTGAAAACACCATGAAATGGGAAAAAGGAGATGCTGAACAGCGGCTTATGGCCCGCTCCTGTGCAATCGTGTTTTTGATTAATAAACTGACCGCCTATAACAAAGAAACGGGTATTAAGGCAACGGCGAATACTATCGCGGATTTATTGGTTGAAGATTTATCAGCCGGTTCAGGCGAATTACGAAGCAAGCTTCCTTTCCTCCTAAAAAAATGTGATATGCTTATGCTGGTTGATAATGAATATCATATTCAAACCGAAGAAAGTACCGCATGGAATGATGATTTTAGAAGTGAAATAGCAAATTTAACCAGTGAGGCTCCTCGCATAGAATCGGAGCGGAATGACCGGATAAGGAAATTGGTTTTTGATCACTTTAAAAAGTCAACGCTTAACCAGGGTAATTCCAAAGTGCCCCGTGATATTACGGTCAGCTTTGATTCCCAAATGCCTAAAGATTTATCCAGGGCATACGTTCTGGTTCGTGATGGTTGGAATGTGGAAATTAATTCGGTACAGGCCGATGCCGGTTCTGTTGGGAACCAGTCACCGCTGGTGTTTGTTTTTATTCCCAAGCGCTCGGCCGATGACATCCGCCATTTTCTTATTGAAACCAAAGCGGCAGCTAAGGTGTTGGATTCAAGGGGCAACCCCAATACACCGGAAGGGATTGAAGCGCGGGCGGCGATAGAAACCGCCCAGCAGGCGGCTGAGGGGAAGATCAAAGAGCTTTTGGAAGAAGCCTTTTCAGGGGCACGGGTATTTCAGGGCGGGGGAAACGAAATAACCGGTATAGACCTTCAGTCCATGATAGAGGATGCCGCGAATAAGGCCCTTAAACGCCTCTATCCCCAATTCAATGTTGCCGATAATCCCGGTTGGGCAAAAGTATATGAAAATGCTTCAAAGGGCAGCCCCGATGCGCTTAAAGCCGTGGGTGATCAGGGTGAAGCAGGTAAAAATGCAATCTGCAAAGAAATACTTAAATTTATCGGCGGGGGAAAACGGGGGGGCGATATTCGCGCTTCTTTTGAAGGCACGCCTTACGGCTGGCCCCATGACGCGGTAGACGGCGCGTTACAGGTTCTCCTCGTTGCCGGTCTCGTCCGGGCTCAGGATGATCGGGGCGGCATTATCGATCCAAAAGAGCTGGACCGCAAAAATATCGGCAAGACCCTTTTTAAGATGGAATCCGTTACCGTCAGTACGGCTCAGAGAATACAAATTCGTAAATTGCTTCAAACGGTGGGTATCAGCGTAAAACCGAATGAAGAACAGTTTAAGATTGCCGAATTTCTTACCTGCCTTGCCGGTTTGGCGGAACGGGCCGGCGGGGAGGCGCCCCGGCAAATAAAGCCGGATACAAACTTTATCGAGGAACTGCGTCTTTGCACCGGAAATGAGCAGCTTGTTTCGCTGTATAACCAGGCCGATACCATTACTGCTGTCATTGATTCCTGGAATAAAACAGCCCGGCAAATAGACAAACGGCTTCCTGACTGGACGCTCCTTAAACAACTTGCCGCTCATTATCATGGTATTGGCGACAGTGAAATTATTGAGGCGCAAATACAAACAATTGAATCAGAGCGGCTGCTTTTGCAAGAACCTGATCCTGTTTCTTCGCTTCTTGCCGGTATAACCCAATTGCTGCGGGAGGAGCTTAATCATCTCAATGCTGAATATACCAACGGGTATCAGGCAGGTTTGGAGAAACTGGAACAGGATAACAACTGGCGGCGGCTTGAACCGGAACAAAAACATGAATTCCTCAAAAAGAATACCCTTTTGGATCGTATGCGGCCGATAGTGAATGTGGAGACTCCTCAGGATGTGCTTATGACTTTGAACACCATGAGCCTTAACGCTTTTAAGGACCGGCTGGCGGCGCTTCCGGCGCGGGTAAACGCGGCATTAAACGCCGCGTCCAAAGTATTTGAACCACAGGCGCAAATTATGCAGGTTCCTTTCAGAACAATAAAGACCAATGAGGAACTTGAAACATGGCTTGGTGAAGTAAAGTCGCAGCTTGCCGCGGCCCTGAAAAACGGGCCAGTGGTGATAAGGTAGGGAAGGGCGATGCCGGTATTGGAAAAGGATTTACGGAACAAGCTTGAGCGCACAATCAAAGAGGCGCGAAACATTGCCGAGCTTGCGGCCCGTTCCACGCTTAAACAGCTTGGCGTGGAGAACAGTGATCCGCCGCCCCATCTTGACGGGGAAGGGAAAAAACTATGGGACAAGCTCCGTATCCATGCTCATCAACTGGGAGATGACAGAAACACCAAAACCGGCGGACAAACGATAGACAGGCTTATTGAAGAAACCGCATACCAGCACTGGCATCGTATGTTGTTTGCCCGTTTTCTGGCGGAGAACAATCTCTTGATGTACGGCGATTTGGACAACCCGGTGGCAATAACTCTGGAAGAATGTGAAGATTTGGCCAAAGACGAAGGGCTTGCCAACGGCTGGGAGCTGGCCGCCAAATATGCCGGAAAAATGCTGCCCCAGATATTCCGGGTCGATTCCCCGGTCTTTCAGTTAACCTTGCCCCCGGAAAACCAGCAGGAACTTGAAAGCCTTATTGCGGCATTGCC
>JAITBG010000133.1 GCA_031283725.1 Treponema sp.
ACTACTGAAATAGTATGACTTATCTTTGAATAAGGAGGAGATGTATATGAATGTGTGTGAACGTTTTTTGCTGGTCCTGGCTTTGGCGTGTTTCGCCGGGGTTCAGGCGTTTGCGTTGAAAGTTGATAGTACTCCCCCGGAGAGTCCTCAAGATAAACAAGGTAAAATTGGTGAGGCCTTTACCGCTATTGAAAATGCTATCAAAGACGAAATTAAGGACATTGATGCCAATCCGGAAAAACTTATACAAGGTTTTGCCGACGCTTCAACCTTTTCCGCCCTGGGGGCAACCCAGCGGGCCTATGGGGAATACAAGCTGTGGGCTTTTACCGTGGGCCCCATGGTGGGGATCCGTCTGCCTGGCAGCAGTTTCTTTAACGTTGCCGACGAAATTCAGGATATCGGGAATACCCTGGAAGAAGACGGCGACATCAGGGCGGGGCTTAATATCCAGGGGATTACCGGCCAGTTCGGCCTGAATACGTCCAAATTCCTGCTGGACAAGCTCTATCTGGGGGTACGGTTCGGGTACTTTAATCTAACCGCCATTGAAAATTTGGATTTTGAAACTTTCCATATCGGTTTAACAGGGAATTACCAACTGCTTAAAGGGATTAATGTGGTATCGGGCCTTTTCCGCTGGCGGGGCGTCAATGCGGGCACAGGACTTATTTTCCAGAGGACTACCCTGGGCTATACTTATCAACTGGAGCGGCAGCAAGCGGATATAGCTGTCGACGGCGGCAGCTATGGCTCCATCAATGGCTCCATCTATGTCGATCCGGCGATTAACTTTGACATGGATGTCAATACCTTTATCATCCCGCTGGAGGTAAATACTTCGGCACAGCTTTTATGGATCCTTAACCTGAACCTGGGTTTGGGGGTGGATGTGGCCTTTGGTGAAAACACCACTACGTTAAGCATGTCCAGCGATGTTAACGGTGACGAGGCCCTCGGTATTACCAAACCGGGATACCTGTCTATAAACGCCGGCGGGTCCATGGGTCCCACGGTTTTTAACCCCAAGCTTATGGCAAACCTGGGCTTTAAATTCGGCCCGGTGATTATCGACGTACCCGTTACCTGCTACTTTGTGGGGGGGCCGGGGCTCAGCGCGGGCGTCACCCTGGGGGCCGTCTGGTAATTTCAAAGCGCTTTTATTTTTGGTATATTTTTATCGGAATTTGTTTAAAAACTCATGTTACGCATGAGTCCCGCTTTAGTTCAGCGGGATAATCCTGCCCGGAGGGGAATTACCGGTGTTCCGAGCAGGGACATCGGGTCTTTGAGAGAGGGCATCGGGTCTTTGAGAGAGGGCGTCGGGTCTTTGAGAGAGGGCATCGGGTCTTTGGGAGAGGGCATCGGGTCTTTGGGAGAGGGCATCGGGTCTTTGGGAGAGGACGTCGGGTCTTTGAGAGAGGGCATCGGGTCTTTGAGAGAGGACGTCGGGTCTTTGAGAGAGGGCATCGGGTCTTTGAGAGAGGACGTCGGGTCTTTGAGAGAGGACGTCGGGTCCCGGAGAGAGACGTTCTATTCTGAACGATGAAGCATGAATACACAAACCATACCTGTCTTATCCTGCGGCATCTACCGGTTGGAACTTGAAAAGATACTTCCGGAGATTCGGGAAGAATTGAAAGCTGATTTGCAGATACGGTATCTGCCCCCGGCCCTGGATGTAAACGAAAATCGTCTGGCGAAGGCTGTTGCCGAAGGATTGCAGGCCCTGGACAAACCCGCCATGCTCCTCTACGGCCGCATGTGCCATACCGGTATGGCGGGGATAGCCGGGGATACCGGCGCCCTGTATCTTCAGGCGGCTAACTGTGTTGAGGCTTTCCTGAGCCCGGAAAAGAAGAAAGAGATGGACGCCTCCGGGAATGTATATTACCTGACCATGAGCGGGCTTAAGCTTTGGCGGGAGATTTACCGGCAAGGCCACGGTTGGGACGCCGTGGACGCCCGGATAAATTTTGGCTCCTTTGACAAGATCGCCGTGCTGGACTGCGGTCTTTTTGAAATTACCGACGAGGCGCTGTTTGATTTTTTCGAATTTACCCAGGTTCCGGTGGAGGTAATGCCTATAAGTCTGGACTACTTCAAGGGTGTGGTCATGGGTATTTGCCGGAAACTGCTTGAGCAAAGAACAATGGTTTTAAGCTCTAATGGATATGGCTATTCCTGTACTTCCGGCAAATACTTCCGGTAACGGCTGGGCATAAATTGCCGCTGCAGCCGGGGGTTGTTCCTGCTTTCGTTATTGATAACCCTGTGGTAGTTCCGCCAGAGCTCCTCCCAGGTATCTTTTTTCCCGGAACCATTATGGCCGGGAACGGTGATACTGTGGGGCAGGGCGTCCAGGGTGATGAGCCGGGTTTCTTCGCCGGAGGGGCGGACCAGGGCCAGGGAGCGCCGTTCGTCGAGGATCGCCCAGGGGGTCTCCCCAAAACGCAGGGTAAAATGGCCTGCCAGGCCGGGAAGGACGAAGTGGTCCGGGGTACAGCGGGCCAGGTAGATGCCGGAGGAGTCGGGGGAAAACCGGAGCAGTCCCCGGAGCCGGTCCAGTTCTTTCCGGACCTTCCAGGCGGCACTGAGTACCGCCCGGACATCCGGGTCTCCCCGGTCGGCGGCGGCGGCTTCCGCCTTTTCGCGGGCTTCCGGGGAGCTGAGCCCCCCGGCTGCGGTCCGTCCCGCATCCAGAACTTTCCAGGCAAAACGGATAAGTTCCGCCTCAATGGGAAGCTCGCTCATCCACCCGTGGATAAAACAGTCATAGGCGCCGGCGGAAAGCCCGTAAAGATACTGTGCGGCCGGTATGTCCGGAGGGGAAAGGCAGGCCGGGAGTCCGGTACTTATGGCTTCGGCGGAGGATGTTGGGATTTCTCCGAAGAGATCCGGCTGGGCAGGGGAGGCAGTATCGCCGGACAAAGCGGCCCCCGCAGGCCGGGTTTCCCAAGCCCGGCGGCGCGGGGCGCGGACACGGTCCGGAAGCATAGCCTCCGGGTCCGGGGACCGGAAAATACGGTCAAGCACGGTAAAGATACCCGCTAATGTACCGTCGTAGCTGTTTTCGATCATAGTAACGTTCTGATGATACTATACAAAGATTTAGTCGTTTTGCAAGAGGGTATATACTTATATTTATCTATAAATTAAACCGGACAGCGGTGACCCCGGAACTCTGCTTCGGGGCTTGTCTTGGGCGGAATCGGCAATTTTTATAGATCGAGACGATAAGTAGTAAGGGTATAGGGTGCAAGAACATCTGAAAATTTCCGGCCCTTCCCGGTTGTTCCAAAGACTTTTTGCTCACTGCCGTCCAGCGAGACTCGGCATATCCGGGTAATCGGCAGGGCTATTTGTGCGGTAAATGATTCCGTGCCAGCATAAGGATTATAAAGCCGTATCAGAAGCCGCCGTCCTTTGTTTTTTAAGGCGCTTAATACAATACAGGGATTATTTATTGAAAAAAAACTTTTGGAAAAAGCCCGAGTGGAAACGGTACGGCTCGTTTGAATCGCAATGGAACAAAGAGGATGCTGAAATTCTTCAGCCAGTCTAAATAGGGGAATATCTTCAATATTTTCCGGAAACAGACTAACCCCGTATTCAAACGTCTGTTCTCCCAAACATTGAGCGCCATCGGTTGGAATCCCCGGGCCGACCTGCCCCGGCCGATGTGGAAGGTCATCACGGGAGAGCCATCCTACGGCGCGGATCAATGTAAGGAACATATCTCCATCGCTTAACACTTCATATTCAGGAAGCCCCCGATTAAAAAGGGCAAAGCCGCGCCCGTTTTCACGCAAAACGGTAAAACGGCGCTGGGCATAGTTCCCCGATGTCGCTTCCCGCCAGCCGTCGCAAGGCTCAGGGTTAACCGGTCGCCGGATAAGACCAAAGGCGGTTTCCGCCACTGATTCTCCGGTCTTGATGCCTGTCGGAAACCGGACCCGTAAACGATGATCCCGGCAGTGGTTGTTAAAGGTTGTCCTGAATTTCACTATTTTTTCGTTGTCTTGTAATTCTATGGTGGTTGAAAGTTCGCAGGGAAGCAATTCCACAGACCGGTTCCCGCGATCCGTGTTTAGTTTTTCGGGAATGGCAAATAAACAGTCCGCCCGAAGCCGGTTTTCTTTCTTTGATAACTTCCATGTCATATCAGTGGATGAAAAATTCTGGGACGACGGCAGGGGAGAAAAACTGTATTCATCTCCCCTGTCCCCTTCGTCAATAAATTCATTGATTCCCTGTATACATAAACCCGAACGGATATGCTGTATCTTTACTGTACCATTGGAGGACAAAGTTACCGCAAAAACGCCGTTATTCAAGGTTAGTTCATTGCCTGTTGTTTCGCCGGGATCCTTCACCTTGACGAAAGAAGTCGAAAAAGAGGAATTTTCTCCATCCCGTTTGTGTTTTTTCAGCACAGTATAATAAAACCGGTATCCCAAGGAAGGAACCGATTTGGCACGGAACCGAATCGTGTCATTATAAAGAACCTTACGCCTGAGTAAAATATCCATGACCGCTACTTCCTGTTTTACTACATCAAAGGGGACAGTATTCCCATCGTCATCCAGTATCAGAAGGTCTTCGGGATCAAAGTCCCGTTCCGGCACGCTAAACCCGAAAATGCGCTTTCCCAGGGGAGATTTCAAAAGGGGGATTATTTTTACCAGAGTATCCCCGCTCCGCTCCCAGGGGCTTGGATTAAAAACAAAAACCGGTATACCAGGTGGCGTACCTGAGTGTACCGAAAGGGCAAGTTCCGTAAGCTTTTTTTCGGATACCAGATGTGCCAAATCCAGTGAATGTTTGAACCGGACGTGCATTTCATCATGCACGGCGTCCACGGAACAGCCGCAGATGGAATCATGAGCGTGATTTTTCAATAATTCTTTCCATGCCCGTTTCAGAAAGGCGCTTTCATCCGTTCCGTTAAAACAAACCGAAAGGGCATTAAGGCGCTCCGCCAAAGCTATTTCTTTTTCCGTTTCCTCATTCATCTGTTTTAAGTATATACGGGTTGCAAGGACATCTTTGAGAACCGGTATATACCGGCCAAAACGGAATTCTCCCTCAATTATGGGCAGTTCATGCCAGTATTCAAAGAGCTGGGCGCTTATATCGCCCAGTGTCCCTAATTTGATCGGCATATATGAAGATAGGGAAGCGATGTTTTCTGCAATATTTTCCTGGAGCGCAGTATGATCGCTGCCGTTCAGGAGCAGGAGGGCCGGGATTCGGGAATACCGGTTCATTCGGGAAACCAACTCGTCCAGAGAACTATAGGTGACGGTTTTCCCGTGGGAGATGGCGGTCTCCCCGGGAGTCGGCCCAATGATTCCTGCGTTTGAATAACTTTCCGCAATATAATGAACCGCCGCCAGAGACCCATCGGGGGCTTTCCACAGAAATTCACTGCCGGTTTTGCTGAGATCCTCTCCAAAGCCCCGCATGGTATAAAACGTTTTTATCCCGAACCCACTAAAAATTTGCGGAAGCTGTTGAATATGCCCAAAAGTATCGGGGACATATCCCTCCAGGAGAGGGGAGCCTATTTGGGCGGCTTCTTCTAGGCCGATCTCAAGGTTCTCAATCAGAGATTCTCCTGAAACAAGAAATTCATCGGGCTGCACATACCAGGGGCCTAGGGTAATACGCCCTGCCCTTGCCAACCGTTCCAGTCGGATTTTCATTTCAGGGCGTATTTCCAGGTAGTCTTCAATAAGAATCATTTGTCCGTCAAGGAGAAAACAGGGTATATCTCCATTCCGTTCCAGGGTTTCTATGAGGCCATCCATAAAGGCAACCAGATGAAACCTGAAGACTTCAAAAGTATCAAACCACTCCCGGTCCCAATGAGTATGAGGAACCACGATAAGCTGTTTTCCCATGGGGTTAACCTTTTACCGCGCCCTTGGTAAGGGCGCCGATGATGAATTTTTGCAGAACAATAAAGAGTATGATGACCGGCGCTATGGCAATGATCGATGATGCCGCCAAAAGATGAACTGAAACCGCCTCAGCCGAAGCCTGGAGATCCAGAAGGCCAACGGAAACTGGATAATACTCCCGGCGATCAAGCAGAATAAAGGGGATGATAAGCTGGCCCCAGCTCTGAACGGCAATGAGGATAGAAACCGAAATAACCCCGGGGAGAGCTACAGGAAACAAAACGCTGATAAGGGTACGAAAACGAGAACAGCCGTCTACCTTTGCCGCTTCATCCAGGGCTATGGGGATTGAATCAAAATACCCCTTCATAAACCAAACCGCAAAAGGCGAATAGAGAGCGGCATACACCGCGATGAGGGCAGGGTAATTGTTTATCAAATGAGCCGCAGAAAAAAATCGATAAAGAGGTATCGCAATTATAACCGGGGAAATCATTTGAAAAATCATCATCCCCATCATAACTGTTTTTTTGCCCTTGAATTTGCTTCGGGACAAGGTGTATGACGCGGGAAGTATAATCAAGGTACAACAGATCAGGGTAGCGGTAACCAGAAGCAGGGAATTTAACAAATTGTAAAAAATCCGGGTATGCTTTATCACATAGAGATAATTGCTCCATTGCGGCTTAGGGGAAAACCAGATAATAGGTGTGGAAAATATCTCGGGAATTGTTTTAAGCGACAGGGATACAACCCAGAAGAAGGGAAATAAAAAAAACAAAACCATAACCAGCCCCACAAAGTAATATAGAACAGACCGAACTATTTTGCCCCTGATATTATTCATTATTCTCTCCATGCCGTCCGCTGATAACAAGATACCCCAGCGTCATGCCAATATTGATGATCAAAAGAACAACCGAAACCGCCGCTCCTCGGGCCAAATTAAATTCATGGAAGATTGCTTTATAAATATGCAGGGCAATAACTTCCGTTGCCGTACCGGGACCGCCGCCGGTTAGGGCCATGACCATATCAAAAGTGTTGAAGGTTTGAACTGTAACCAAAATAGCGGTGATCAGGATAAGGGGAGAAAGTACCGGTAATATTACATTCCAGAGACGCCTCCAAAAACCGGCCCGATCAATAATAGCGGCTTCGATGAGTTCCTCGGGAAAGGTTTGGAGCCCTGCGTAAAGCAGTATCATGCTGTAGGCGGTGCCGCGCCAAATGTTGACTATGGTTGCGGAGATCAGCGCCGCATAGGGGGAAGACAGGAAGGGGATGCTTCCGGAAGGTTTTACCAGTTTAATGATATACGTCAACACGCCGGAATCAATTTCGCTATACAGCATTTTCCAGATAACGCCGATTACCACGCCGGGAACCGCCCATGAAATCAGTACCACGGTTCTGATAAGCAGTGTGCCCGGCAGGGCGTTCTTTTGCCCATAATCAACATAGAAAGCCACAACGAATCCCAAAACCAATTGAAACACTACACTGGATACCACAAAGATCAGGGTAACCATCATGATTTGAAGGAAACTGGAAGAATGAAACAGGGTGCGGTATGTTCTCAGGGTATATTGAAATCTGGCGCTCAGGAGGCTCGCATCGGTAAAGCTAAGACGGATGATCTCCCAGAGGGGATACAGAAATACCGCTCCACAGACCGCAAATAAGGGAAGCAACCAAAGGACGGTAGATCGTTCCCCGTCCTTCTCCCGAAGAAGTGTATTCATCGTTTTCCGGTTACTGCAAACCACGCATCCGATAGGGCCTGTTCAGGAGTTTTGGCGCCTGATACGACACTAGAAAGGGCAACCTGTAGTTCCAGGGAAATTTTTGGATACACATCGGCCACGGGGCGCAGTCTGCCTCCGGATTCAATTATTTTACGAAATGCCGTGGTGAACCGGTCTTTATCATAATCTGGATGATCATAAATCGATTTTCTGGTAGGAAGATACCCTGCCACGGATGTCCATTTTGCCATACCAACATCGCTACAATAAACTGAGGAAACCAAATCAAAAGCTAATGCCTGTTTTTGAGGATCGTCGGTAAAGATTCCCCAGACCCAGCCGCCATTACAGGTGGTTTCCCTGGCGCCTGAATTTTGCGGTATGGGTGCAACATCCCATTTTTCCAATTCCTCATTGCCGATAATGCTCTTCAACTGGCTTACCTGCCAATTACCGCCTAAAAACATAGCCGTTTTACCGGTAGCCACTTCCGCATTAAGATCCGATTCGGCGGCATAGGTCGCCGCCCGCTGTGGCAAATACCCGGAATCAACCAATTGTTTTATAAACTGAAAAACCTTGAGCAGCTTTTCCCGGTTTTCCCCAGCGCCAAAAACGGCTTCCCCTTTTTCATCAACCAGTACGCCGCCCTGTCCCCAGAAAAAAGGATATACTGAAGTGGTCATAGCGCCTTCAGCCCTTCCCGCAGGAAGCAGAATCGGATCATACCCCTTTGCTTTAAGCCCGGTACAGACTGTCAGCAGTTCCTCCCAGGTTTTAGGCGGAACCGGGACCATGTCTTTCCGGTAAAATAGCACACGTGCATCGGTTGTAAATTGAATACCATGAAATTGACCATCCACGCCGCGTACCAGTGCCTGGGAAAAGGGGAAAAAATCATCCTTATTTAATCCGCCGCTTTGCAGCAACTGATCTAATGGTTTAAGGTAGGGCATATAATTGGTAAAAACAAATGAATCGATCATGGCTACATCCGCGGCTCGGCCTCCCGCCGCCTGTTCCAGCAATCTTGCCATGGCCTCATTATTATTGGTGGACATAATTTCCACCTGAAGATCAACTTCCGGATGCTTTTTTTGCCAATCCGAAATGGCGGTATTCAGATATGCAGTACGTGCCGGATCTGTTCCCGCATTTGAATAGGCGGGATGGACCAGCCATCGTAAGGGTATTTTTCCCGTCTGTGCCGTACTGTCATTTGATCCTCCAGCATAGATGTTAAAAAGCGCCATCATACATAAAACGAACAGAATCATGTATTTTCTCATCTTAATATCCTCCTAAAATATGTTGTATATACAACTTATAACAAGAATACCACATTAAAATACTGCTGTCAACGATTTTTTTCATATATTCTTGTTCATCTAAGGTTGGGTTTATTGTGATTTTTTCGAGGTTGTTATATCATTTGATTCAACTTGTATTAGGAGGCATAATATCTTGCGTATCCCCTTGTATCGGCAAGTTCGGGAATATTTTCTTGAGGGTATCCACAACCGCCGCTGGAAGGATGGGGAATTACTACCGTCAGAAAATCAGCTTGCGGAAACCCTCCAGGTAAGCAGGATTACCATCCGGCATGCTCTGGATGAACTTGTCCAGGAAGGACTCGTATACCGTATTCAAGGTAAGGGGACTTTCTTATCTTCCGCCTCTGAAGGTGAGCCGATTATTTTTAGGGCGGGAACCAAGGATATGCATGAGTTATTACCACTCATTGCCTACCTATCGCCCCGGCTCCATAACGATTATATGGCTGCTCTACTAAACAATATTGAAGAAGAAATCAGCGCCCGGCAGCATTTTTTACTTTTTTCCCGAACCCATGAAAATCAGTATACCGAAAAAGCTAAGCTAGAAGAACTGGCCCATCTTGGAATTAAGGGAATTATTATTTTTCCCGTGGACGGAGAAATTTTTAATGAAGAAATTTTACGTTTAACTCTGGATTCGTATCCTTTGGTGGTTATAGACCGGTATCTCCGCGGCCTAGAAACAAATTGCGTTTGTTCAGACAATTCAGGCGGCGCTTTTCAGGCAACCGGGCATTTGCTCTCTTTGGGACATCGGAATATTGCCTTTATATCTACCAATATACAAGGGACATCCAGTATTGAAGATCGTTTGGATGGATATGAACGGGCTTTTTCTGAATACGGCTTTCCTGTACGGCCGGAATTTTTTCTTACTTCCCTCAATGTCGGGGACGAACAAAACAAGGAACGAATCAGAGACTTCCTTCAAGCCAATCCCGGCATTACCGGTATTCTCGCGGTGAATACCACCATTGGGGTTCAAATAATTGAGGCGGCCACCGAAGCCGGACGGACCATCCCCCAAGATCTATCTATCGTGTTTTTTGATAAAATAGAACATCTTCCCTTTAGGCCAACCTATGTAAAACAACAGGCGGAAGACATCGCGAAAGAAGCGATACGACTTCTTTTTGACATTTTGGATAACCCCAACAAGAAGCGGACAAAGGTAGACCTCCCGACTACCTTGGTGCAAGGTTTTTCCACCGCTCCTGTAGCTCCGGTCAACTAAAGGGGCAATTTCCGGACAAAGCGGCCCCCGCAGGCCGGGTTTCCCAAGCCCGGCGGCGCGGGGCGCGGACATGGTCCGGAAGCATAGCCTCCGGGTCCGGGGACCGGAAAATACGGTCAAGATACCCGCTAATGTACCGTCGTAGCTGTATTCGATCATGGCGCCACGTTTCAATCTACCCGGATGATCTCCCGGCCGCCGCCGGTAACGCACTGCCCGCCCGTGGGGGTCACGACATAGGTTTCTTCCACCCCGGCCATCCCGATGCCGGGGACGCCTTTTTTGGGTTCCAGGGCGATTACCATGTTTTCCTCCAGGGGCTCGCCAAAGCCCTTGGCGATTACCGGAAGCTCGTCGATATTAAGGCCTACCCCGTGGCCCAGGAATTTTACCCGGTGTTTGTTATCAACCCCCATAAAATGGTCCAGTTCCTTTTCCGATAGACCGGCGATGATATCCTGATATATTTGCGAGGGGCTCTCCCCGGGTTTCAAACGCATAGCGGTCCGGTTCTGGATTTCCCGGCAGAACCGGTGCGCCTGGGCAAGTTCTTCCGGAAGCGCTGCGCCGAACATATACACCTGGGTCTTGTCGGTGTGGTAACCCCTTAGGCCGAAGGGGGTATCAACGAAAACCATGTCCCCCCGTTTCAGCTTTCTGTGGGGGTCCCCTGTCATGGGATTCGCGGGGCCGCCTCCCTTTCCCCCGCCGGGGCCGTCAAAACTTGCGGGGCACAGGGAATTGGTTCCAAAACCAAGCTGCCCGGCGGTCAGTTCAACCGGGCTCTGGTGTAACCGCGTTAAGCCGTGATACCCCAGTTGGTACATTTGATTGAGCAGTTCGCCGGTAAATTCGGCTTCGCTTATCCCTTCCCAAAGCAGCGCGGGGACCCGCTCTTCCAGAAGTATCCGGTGCTGTTCCCCGGACTGCTTAATCCAATGGAGTTCATAGGGGGACTTTACGCTCCGGACCATTCTGACCAGGGTGTCGAGAAAATCAACCTGCCCAATTTTAAAATATTTTTTCAAGCGTTCCAGGACGGCCATCGGCAGGGTATCCCCTTCAACATACACATTCCCAAGCCGTCCGCCGTTTTTTTCCGCCATATCCCGGTAACCGGTAATTGGCATAATGTCCCCCCCTAGGGGAGATTCCTCTTTTGCCCGTTCGTAACTGCGCCGTACGCCATAGAGACAGCTTCCGTCTTTATAAATCAGCAGTATCCCGTTCTGGATTGTGCCGGTAAAGTAATACTGATTGACGTTTTCCATGATCACCGCGGTATCCCAATCGGGGAAGCGTACATTCATTGCGGCGGTAAATTTTGCGCGGCGCTGTTCAAGTTCCTGTAATAGTAGTTCCATCTTATTTCTTGTCCGAAAGCCGGTATCCCACGCTGGTTCTCAGGGTTGGGCCCCCGGTCAAGCCCATAACCGAGACATCCGAAGCCCTAAATTTTTTTTTTGTCATCTCAAGGGCGCCTGTTTCATAGGGGGTCTGTAACCGGAAGCTGAATAGAAGTTCGTTCCGCAGAAAGAAATGCCCCTTGAGTTGATAATCAAAGCCCGCGCCAAGGTCTATGGTAAAGCAATTCCAGGCCCAAAGGGCGTAGGGGTTACCGTCCTTATCCAGATCCGCAGCCAGTTCCCCCGCGGTCCGGTCATGCACGGTATCCCCCTGGGGCGTCCGCTGCTCCAATATAGCCATTTGATATTCAATCCCTATTAAGGGAAACCAGGTAATTTTTTCACTCATCCTAAAAGGGTATTTCCCCAGCAGGGAAAAGCCGATCATGATCTCCGAACCGGCCCCTTTATCGTCGGTGACGGTTGCCCAGGAACGTCCTTCAAGCCTTTGGTCCATTATTTCCCTATAGGCGTTTTGCCCTCCCCGGATCGATACGGCAAATTCCCCGTAGGTTGCGTCAAAAAACAGGAACCCTCCGTAATTAAAGCGGTCCATGGTTTGGTTCAATTCAATATTGCCGTCTATGGCGGTATCCAAGGATCCTTTGGCTTCCATGGTGTACCGGGTAAAGGTATAACCAACAAGAGCGCCGGCCCCGGCGCTTAAAGGGGAGATCTGCCCATGGAGGCCCGTGACCAGCAGGGCCGTAAAAATCATAATCGATACAATTTTCTTCATTGAATAAAATATTGAACAAAATCCAATTTTCTGTCAATATTATAAGTCTAAGCTTTTCATGAAGGAGAAAAAAATGTATAGAAGAATATCCTGTATGGGCCTTGGAGCGGCGATTATTCTCTTAAGTTTGGCGGTTTTAGGGGGCTGTCCTCTGTCGGATGAGGATACTGGTATAATGGTAAAGATTGGGAAGGTCGAGATAACTAATATCCCTAAAACAGTAGGGGGTAAAGAGTCGTATAAAGTCTTTGTGCGGGTTTCAACCGGTGACAATGCGAGTGCCGGATGGGTGGCTAAAGGTGCTATTGAGATTGGGGATACAACTTCCAGTGACTTCGTTGATCGTGAAAATAAACCTTGGACTGTTACGGGAACATACAATGTTGCAATAGTAGTCAGTCCCAAAGAGGTGACCACATGGCAAGATATTGTGGCGTATGGCGGTCTGAGCAAAGACTTTTCTTCTGAAAATCCAAGTTTTAATTTGGCGCACTTTGTTAATTTAAATGTCAGCATGCCTACCCAGGTTAGCCAACTATTTAATGGGAAAGATATCAAGGGGAACCCTCTCCCCAATGAGACGGGTATTATCTGCGTACCCGAGTCCGGGATTGATTATCCAGGTAAACCCTCTCCCTAATGAGACGGGTATTATCTGCGTATCCGGGTCCGGGATTGATTATTCGGCGGTGGAATAAAGGGAACCGCTCAGAAGTCAAACAACGGCGGTTGGCGGCCCCGCGCCGCCCTGATCCGAAAGCAGGCGGCGTATCGCGGCCCCTTCCCCCGGCGCGGTTTCCTGCGTCCGGGAACACGCCCTCCCGCTTCAAGGCATAACGATTCCATCTCGAGATGGAACCGCTCCACCTCAAGCTGGAACCGCTCCATCTCAAGCTGGAACCGCTCCATCTCAAGCTGGAATCGCTCCATCTCAAGCTGGAACCGCTCCACCTCAAGCTGGAATCGCTCCACCTCAAGCTGGAACCGCTCCATCTCAAGCTGGAATCGCTCCACCTCAAGCTGGAACCGCTCCACCTCAAGCTGGAATCGCTCCATCTCGAGATGGAACCGCTCCACCTCAAGCTGGAATCGCTCCACCTCGAGATGGAACCGCTCCACCTCGAGATGGAATCCCTGTAACCCGGGATCGTATGCCCCGCGCCCAGGTTTTCCTTTCCGGCGTTCACGGCGAGGCCCGTGGAACCGCCGGTTCGCGCCGGCCGGGTTTGGGGGAAGGCTCTCTATATTCCTTTTTCAGAAATCAAACAACGGCAGTTGCAGCCCCGCGCCGTCCTGATCCGAAAGCAGGCGGCGTATCCGTTTGGGGTCTTCCGGCCGGTCGATGAAGGAGCCTCCCAGGGTGACGAAGTACCGCGCCCGTTTGAGGATGATCCCCAGGCGGCGGAGGGAGTCGAAGCTGAGGGACCGGAGCCTCCGGGCTTCCAGGATGCGCCGGGCCGATGTGGCGCCTATGCCGGGGACCCGGAGCAGTTCCTCGTAATCCGCCTTTAATACGTCGACGGGGAAGCGGCCGATATGGCGGAGGGCCCAGGCGGTTTTGGGATCCACATGGTGGTCCAGGTAAGGGGCGCCCTCCAGTATTTCCCCAGGGCTGAAGTGGTAGAACCGTATGAGCCAGTCCGCCTGGTAAAGCCGGTGTTCCCGTACCAGGGGCGGGCCGCTTATGTCCGGCAGCCGGGGATCGCTCATCCCTTCCCGGCCGGGAACACCCACGGGGATGAAGGCGGAATAATAGACCCGGCGCATGGAGAACTTCCTGTACAGCGCGCCGGAAAGGCCGATGATGGTCCGGTCATCCTCTTCGCTGGCCCCTACGATGAGCTGGGTGCTTTGGCCGGCCGGGGCAAATACCGGGGTGGAACGGATTTTATGGCGATCCTCCTCGTTTTCCGCGGTGCTCAGGGATACCTCTTCCATGGCCCCGAAAATTACCTTCCCCGATTTTTGTGGCGCCAGGGTTTGGAGGCTTTTGTCCGTGGGGAGTTCGATGTTTGCGCTGAGCCGGTCCGCCCAGAGCCCCGCCTCCCGAATCAACTTCTCCCCGGAACCGGGGATGATCTTTAGGTGGATGTACCCTCCGAACCCCGCTTCGGTCCTGAGTTTTTTGGCAACGGCGATGAGTTTTTCCATGACCATATCCGGGTCGGTGAAGATGCCTGATGAAAGGAAGAGCCCTTCAATATAATTGCGGCGGTAGAATTGGCAGGTCAGATCCACCAGTTCGTCCACCGTAAAGGAGCTCCGCTCTGTGTCCGCCGATGCGCGGTTTACGCAATAGGCGCAGTCAAACCGGCAGACATTGGAGTAGAGTACTTTGAGGAGGCTGACGCAGCGGCCGTCCCCGGTCCAACTGTGGCAGATCCCCGAGGGAAGGTTCGCCCCGAAGTTTTGTTTCCGGCCTTCGCCTGTACCGCTTCCTGAGGAGGCGCAGGATGCGTCATACTTTGCCGACGATGCCAGGATGGACAGTTTTTCTCTCAAATCCATGGATATACGTATACATACGTATAGGGTAATTTGCAAGTACTTCCCTGCAAAATTTGCCGGAACAGATCCTAATTTATTTTTTGAAAAATTGGTATATTAGAGTTGTTCGGCAAGCCGGTTGGCTGCCGAACAAGTCTATTTAAGACAACCCTTATCAGGAGTTTTTATGTATGAATATAATACCCAGGGAACCTGTTCCACCAAAATCAGGTTTGATATTCGGGATAATAAGGTGTACGGCCTTTCCTTTACGGATGGCTGTGACGGTAACCTAAGCGGCTTATCACTCCTTGCGGAAGGTATGGAAGCCGCCGAGCTTATCAAGCGCCTTAAAGGGGTGCGTTGCGGGTCGAAGAAGACATCCTGCCCGGACCAACTGGCCAGGGCTCTTGAGAAAGCGGTAAAGGCCCAGTCATGAGGTGAAAAATTGTTAACTCCCCAGGGTTTCCCCGGCCTTCCTGTTCCCGGCCATCGCCTTGGCGGCGGCGTATACGGCCTTCTTTTTGTAGTCGTTGTTCCAGCGGTTAATGCCGATATAGTCGAAGATCACCGCCCCGGTATGATGGCAAAAACGATCCATCTGTTCCAGGCAGGAGATCATGCCGTTGCCGGTTCCGCCGGGGGAAGCGACCAGTAGTGTCTGCTTGCCCGAAAGGGCGCCGCTTTGCCCAAATTCGCATCGCCGCAGCCGGTCAAAGAAAGACTTGAGGGATTCCGCCATTTCGCCCCAGTATACCGGGGTGATAAAACAAAACTGATCCGCTTTTCTCACCGTATCCTGGGCTGCACTGAACCCGTCTTTGCCGAAAGCGCAGCGATGCTGTTCCCGGCATGTTCCCCAGCCGTCTCCGCATACCTGACAGCGTACCAGTTTTTCCACAAACAGGGTCCCCACAGAGGCGCCCCCGTCTTTTGCGCCCTGAACCGCCTCTTCCGTTATGGATGCGCAAAGACCATCGGCCTTTGGATTGCCGGATATAATTAGATAATTCATCGGTACCTTCCTTATCCTAAAGAATAATTTTTTAGGGTGAATTTTTCAACAGGGCGGTGATTTCAAGGAGAATCTCAAGGGCGGGTTTAAATTCAAAATCTTCAATTTCGCTTATGAGCGATTCGGTTTTTCCCTCCAATGGAGGGAACAGCTCCCGTATCTCATTGACATACCTAAGGCTGCCGGTATTTGCCTTTTCCAGCAGGGGGATCAGGGTTTCCGCCAGGGCAAGGGCCTGTCCCGCGGCCGCCGGTCCTTCCCGCGGCGAAGCCTTCCGGGCGGGTGCTTCCGAAGTACCTGTGCAGAGCAGGGCCTCCAGTTCTGTTATGGCGTCCTTTAGGGAAATCTCGAGTTCCTGAAAATCTTCGGGCAGGCAGCCCGGACCGCCGTCTTCCAGGGCCTTTTCGATCTGCGCCGCAGCCTGGGAAACTATCTCGGCGCCGATCTGCGCGGCGGAACTTTTTAGGGTATGGGCAATACGGTGGGCAAGTCTCCGGTCCCCCATTCCTGTGGCATTTTGTAGTTTTTTTGCGTCCAGGGCATGTTCATTCCGGAATGTGGTAAGAATCTGTTTGTAAAAATCCTCATCCCCTAGGGTCTTTTCCAGGCCCTGGAATTTGTTGAGCACCATTACGCCCTTGGGCGCCGCTGTACTGTGATGATCCGCCGGTTTTTGTTTGACCGTTACCTTATCTTCAGGCAGCCATTTTAATAAAGCCCGGTTCAGGGCATTGGGATCAATGGGTTTGGAAATAAAGTCGTTCATCCCCGCATTGAGGAATGTTTCGCCGGCGCCGGTAACGGCGTTGGCGCTCAGGGCAATAATAGGCAGGGTTTTGTATCGTTCCCCATCCATGGCGCGGATACGTTTGGCCGCCTCCACGCCGTCCATGCCGGGCATCATGTGGTCCATAAAAATCAGATCGTAGTTTTTCTGCTGAACCATCCTGATCGCCCCAAGGCCATTGGCGGCCGAATCGGCCTTAATATTATGCCGGGCGAGGAAGGCTAGGGCGACCTTCATGTTGATCTGGTTATCATCCACCACAAGCACCAACGCGTTTTCCGCGCTTACCGCGAAGTCCGTAGACTCCGTCTTTTCAATTAAAGCGCTTTTCCCCGGAACAAGAGGCAGGAGTACCGTAAACTCCGATCCCCGGCCGTAGACGCTTTCCAAATTGATCTTTCCTTTCATCATGTCAACCAGCTTTTTTGTAATCGAAAGACCCAGGCCGGTGCCAATAATACCCCGGTTAAGTTCACTGTCAAGCTGCTGAAAGGAGTCGAAAATTTTTTGGAAATCCTCTTTTTTGATGCCGATCCCCGAATCCTTCACAATGAAGGCGATATATTCCCTGCCATCTTCGGTAATCTTGCTAACCCGGAATTCCACGAATCCTTCTTTAGTATACTTGATAGCGTTATTAACGATATTGATGATGATCTGCCGTATCCGTATGTCGTCTCCGTAAAGTACATGGGGCACATCTTCATCGAAGGCGGATCGGAACTCAATCTCCTTGGCGGCGGCGGTAAAGCGGCTCATGGAACAGATATTATCGTACAATGCGTGGAGGTTGAAATGAATGGGGTTAATGTCCATCCTCCCCGCCTCTATCTTAGAGAGGTCAAGAATATCATTGATGATCTGTAAAAGTGCGTGGGACATTTTTTTGATATCCCCAAAGTATTCTTTCTGGGTTATATCGAGGTTATCGGTGCGCACAAGATCGCTCATGCCGATGATGGCGTTCATGGGGGTCCGTATCTCGTGGCTCATGGAGGCTACGAAACGGCTCTTGGCTTCGCTGGCCGCCTGGGCCGCCCTGGCCTGTACCTCCATCTCCCGGGCAATCCGGTCCGCCTCCTTCATCCGTTCCTCGTTGGCCTTAGCCTCCCGGAGATCGCGGGAATAGGTCGCTATGGCATAGCCGCCCTTCCAAGGAACCCGGATCAGGGTTAGTTCCACCGGGAGGGGATCTCCCTTAAGGGTACGGTACATCCAGTCGAAACGCAGGTACCCCGTTTCCATGGCCTTCCGCAGCAATTTTGTCGCCTTTTCCCGGGATGGCCTGCCGTCGCTCTGGAATTCCGGATTTAGATCGTTGAAGCGGTTAACCAGCTCCGCTTTTTTGGAAATGCCGAATATCCGGAGTGCTTCCTGGTTGCAGTCAAGGATATTATTATCGGCATCCCGGAGAGAACAGGCCAGGGGGGCAGCCTCAAGCATGATCCTGCTCAGGCTTTGGGTTTCCCATTTTTGCAGGAAATTTTTGAAAAACATACCTTTACTTCCCGTGTTTCCGGTTTCGGATAACCCTTACTACTCCGGCAGTAAGGAAGACGATACCCGCCAGTATTACTATCATTGCCCCGGCGGGAAGATCGAAGCTCCACCCTAGGGCCAAGCCGCCGGTGGAAAACAGCGCCGAAAATACGCAGCTTATGAGCATCATTCCCCCCAGGCTCCGGGCAAAATACCCGGCGGTTCCCGCTGGCAGGGTGAGCATGGCGATTACCATTACTATTCCTACGAAAGTCTGGAGCAATACTATTGCTATGGCGGTAACCGTGAGCAAGCCCAGGAAGATCATATTCGTGGGGACCCCCCGGACCCGGGCAAATTCTTCGTCAAAGGCGCAGGCTTTGAGCTGGGGATAAAAGCGCCATGCCAGGAAGAGAACCACCACATCCAATATTCCCATGAGCAGAAGATCCCAGTTTGAGATGAGGAGTATGTTTCCAAAAAGATAACTGGAGGGGTCCGTGTAGCCCGCGGTTTTTGCCATGAAGAGTATCCCGATGCTCATCCCTATTGCCCAGATGGCATTGATCACCGTGTCCTCCCGCTGTTTTGCCTTCAGGGATACTGCGCCGATAACGAGGGCGGACAAAAGCGCGAAGATCAGCGCCCCCGCTATGGGGGGGAAGCCCGGAATGATCTTAGCCGCCGAAAGGTAGAGGGCCATGCCGATTCCCCCCAGCACCGCATGGGAGACGGCCCCGGCGAGGCTGGCAATACGGCGGACCGTAACCATCGCTCCCAGGACGCCGAAGAGTATTGCCGAGAGGAGCCCCGCAAAAAAGGCGCTCCGGATAAAGGGGAAATTTGGACTAAAGAAGGCATCGAAAAAGCCTGTCATGGTACATCCTCTGACATGCGCCTCTTGGGACTACATTGATCCCCGGGAATGCTTTCCCCGTGGATGATCCGCGCGGCGCCCCCGTCTGTTTCGGTGCGGTGCTGGACTATGCCGTATGCCGCCCCCGCTTCCCGGCTCCCC
The DNA here is from genome assembly GCA_031283725.1 of Treponema sp. Lineage (GTDB taxonomy): Bacteria > Spirochaetota > Spirochaetia > Treponematales > Breznakiellaceae > Termitinema. The sequence continues at coordinate 19,157 of JAITBG010000133.1, forward strand.
ATGCAGAGGACCCGGTCGGTTAGGGCGGACACAAAACCTGTGTCGTGGGTCACGATGAGGATCGTGGTATTCCCCTTGAGTTTTCCCAGGGTGATGAAGAGCCGATCCTCGCTTTCCCGGTCCATGTTGGCGGTCGGCTCATCCAGGATAAGGATCTCCGGTTTGGCCGCCAGGGCCCGGGCTAAGAGAACCCGCCGCCGCTGACCGCCGGAAAGGGCCGCGTAGGGCCGGTTCGCCAGGTCCGTAATTTCCGCCTGTTCCAGAGCTTCCGTTACGGCGGCCCGGTCCTGGACGCTGAATTTCCGGGAAAGCGCGGTGAGGCGGCCCATCTTTACCGCTTCCCACACCGAGATGGGAAAGGCCGGATCGTAGGCGGACTGCTGGGGCACATAGCCCACGGAGTCAAAGAGCTCGATCTTTCCCCCCTGGGGTTGTTCCAGACCCAGGAGCAGTTTTAGTACCGTTGTTTTCCCCGAACCGTTGGGCCCCACCAGGGCGATGAATTCCCCCTGGTGAATATGAAAACCGGCGTTTTCCAGGACCTTGAAATTACCGTAGGAAAAAGAAACGCCGTCGAACCGGAAGCTTATTTTCCGATCCGCGGGGTGACGCAGTATGGGATACATTGACTGTTCCTTCACTTGTCCGGCTCCCCGGTGGTTTTCGATAGGATTTCGCCCATAGAACGGATATTGGCAAGCCAGTCCGGGGCCAGGGGGTCCAGGTACGTCAGGGCCGCTCCCGCCGCGGCGGCGGCAGTTTTAGCGGTATTAACCGGAAACTGAGCCTGGACAAAGATCGCCGCGGCATTTTCCTTTTTTGCCCTTTCGATAAGACTGTTTAAGGCCCGGGCCGTGGGTTCCTTCCCGCCGGTTTCCACCGCCTCCTGGATTATACCGAATTCATCCAGAAAATAACCGAAGGCCGGATGGTACACAAAAACTACTTTTCCCCGCAGGGGTGAAAGTTTTTTCCGCAGAACGCCGAATTCCCTGTCCATATCCGCGGTAAGCTCCCGGTAATTTTGCCGGTAAATTACCTCGCTGCCGGCGTCCATATTAATTAAAGCGTCCCGTATATAACCTGCCATGATCCTTGCCGGTTTATGCCCAAGCCAGGTATGCCGGTCTATAGCATCCCCGTGGTCCTTACCATCCCCATCGTCATGGGCTTCCATAGATCTCAACCGTACCCCCTGGGTTCCGTCGATAATGGTAAGATGCGGAAAGATCGTCTCCAGCTTTGGCCGAAGGCCAATCTCAAATTCCGTCCCCGATAGAACCCATGCTTTGGCTGCCGCAAGATCCGCCATTTGTTTAGGGCTGGGCTCGTAGTCGTGGGGATTTTGCCCAGGGCCGACCAGGACCATAATCCGCACCCGCTCTCCGGCAATGCGGGCGGCAAAGTAGCGTTGGGGGAGTATACTCACCGCCAGGACAGGCCGATCATCGTTATCGGCCTTACCCCCGCCGTCCATATGCTCCCTGCAGGCGGAAAGAAGGAGAATCGTGGTTAGGCATAAAAAAAGAAAAGGCCCCGGTTTCACATCTCGTAATTTAATCCGTTTTGTTCACTTCTTCAATACAACCCATGTAGGTTTTTAACAGATCGTCCATGGCTGACTGGATAGCGGTTTTCCGGTCTTGGTAATACCCGGGCAGCTTGTCCGTGAGGTTTATCGGTTCCCCAGCCTGAATGATAACACGCCGGGGGAAAATATTGATATTCTGCACCACGTAGGAGCCCCCCATGGTTCTGTGGGCAAATATCCAGAGATTTTGGGCATATTCTATTTTCAAGTGCAGAGGGGTATCCTCCTCCGGTAAGGGGGAGCGGAAATACCAGAGAAAATTCACCAAATCTATATGACGGCCCGCATACCATGCCTCCCCTGCCCGAAGATCCAGATGGGACCGCTCCACCTGGGATAGTCCGTTCAGGGTTTCCCGTTCAGGCAGATAGATCCGGTCCCAGCAGACCTGGCGGGAATAGTTCAACCGGGTAATGATCTCATCCTTCACCATACGGATTCCAAGAATCTTCTCCGCCTTGTCCAGAGCAGCTACCACGATACGCTCCAGCCTTTCCGGTATGCTCTGCTTTTCATCAACCGGGATACCGTACCACCGTTCGTTTTGGGCGATAAGATAATCCCGGCAATTCCGCAGCCTAAGGGTAAAGGAGGGCTCACCCTCATTTTTATAGCGATTCCGGAAACCGGTGGCGCGATCAAGCCTTTTCATCAGCCTGGCAAGGCACATCTTCCCCCATACGCCGTAGCGGAGATGGATGGATACCGGGAGAATCTCCACGGGATAGGGCTTCCCCTCCTTCTTAAGCTGATCCGCCGCATGGAATCCTATCCGTATAGTCCCTTGTTCCAGGCTGAGGACTTGTTCGGTGTTGTAGGTAATCCGCCCTTCCGGCGCAATAGCCAGGGGGTAGGGCCCTTCTTTCATGGCCTTAAAAATCCGGGACATACCCTGGGAATCAAGTTTGGTCGGGTGGATCGGCATAGCGCCCAGGCCGGGCATTATAAACCGGGCCACCCAGCCGCCCCAGCGGAGCACATCATACCCGTAAATAAAAAGCGCATGGGGGTGTTTGGCAAAAGAAAACCCCGCCCTTTTCGCCAAATTTTCCAGGCGGAACATGATAAACCAGGTCAGAATCTGAGGTTCCCCCCCATTTGGATGCCGGAAAGCCAGGATACACCGGCTGTCTCCCCGGAGCGCCCGCTCAAAGGCGCCAAAAAAACGTTTTTCACCCTGTAATACTATCCGCGCGATACCCAAAAAAATAAAAAGGTAGATACGGCCCAAAAGTTTTATCAAAAATATGACCCATTTGGAAATCCGCGGCGGTGATATCTTTATATTCGGGGAAGCCCGTATCACCGGTGTGGTATATGGCTTATACATTGCCCCATACTATAACAAGGATTACCGCGCTCCATCAAGTTATCGCATTACTATCAAATCCGGTATGTCCTTCAGGTTCCGGATAACCCTGTCCGGCATGATCCCCCCTACCCGGCAGTCTCCTTCCCGGAGGCGCAGGGAACGGCGGTCCCCGGCGAAAAGGGCGGTCTTAAACCCGGCTTGGGCGGCGGCAAAAACATCGTTGAGCATATCGTTCCCCACGTAGAGGGCGTTTTCCGGTTTTAGTCCCAGGGATTCCAGGCGCCGGGCCGCGGGGGTAAAAAGATTAGGCGAAGGTTTCGCTTCCCCCCTCTCAAAAGAGTAGATCCGCAACCCCGGATCAAAACCCAGGGCTTCCGAGGGGGCGCCAAAAAAAGCCTCAAACAGAAGGGGAGTAAAAAACTGGGCGTTGGAGATAAGCCCCAGCCGGATTGAGCGGTTCCGCAGTAAGGCC